>JBPCOQ010000223.1:0-29871 GCA_051000095.1 Bryobacteraceae bacterium
CGAAGAGACGCGCAAGGATGCAAAAACGAAGCAGTTTCTACCCGCTAACACCAAATCAGAAAGGAGTCCCAGCGCCGGACCGCTCCGCCTCTTATCCAGGCTCATTCTTCGATGAGAAAATGCTGCTGAAAAAGCGCGGACGATGGAAATCGTCCGCGCTTTCTTGTCGAACCCGAACTAGACTGAACTTACTGACGACGGAACCGGCGGACTCCAGCGAGCGCGAGCAAACCAGCACCCATCAGAGCAAACGAAGCCGGCTCAGGAACACCGGAGGCGGGCTGGAACGCGGCTACGGTCTGGTTGCCGCCGTCCTGGATCGCGGCGTTACCAGTCATAAAGCTGGTAGCGTCCGTGCTGATTACTAGAACAAAAGAGGTCGACCCTGCCTGAATCTCACGGCTAACCGGTGGTGAAAAAGCGAAAGTGGCAGTTATGCCCGTGCCTGCCCCGCGATTGCCGGTAACAGGCGACACCGTACCATTCACGAACCCCGGATTCATTGGCAACGATCCGCCATCGGTTCGGTAGCCGAAGAACGTCATGAAATTGGCGAAATTGCTGTTGGTGTCATATTGAATCGCGGTAGCCGAATTAGCGCTGTTGGCGATTTGATAATAGAAATCGAGAGTTCCGCCCGCTTCCCTGTAGACGGCGGTTCTAAGCGTACCTGACGTGGTACCCGGACTTCCGCCGGGTGGCGGGGGAGTTACGAACGAGTAGTTCGATAAAAGCTGGCCTACGAGCGTTCCGGCAGCGTCGCTGGTGAGCCCTGGAGCCACGTTATCGCCAGGAAACGCCTGAACTGTTCCGATGAGAGCGGCTTGAGAAGTAGGAGATAAGGCCAAGGCACCAACCACCATCAATAGGACGGCAACCGTTCCTCGCTCCAGCTTCATCCTCTTTGGCAAAAAACTTGAAGCATGCATGTTTTAACACCTCTTTTTAAATTGACTAGCCGTGCTGGGCACGACACGATAATTGTGCTTCATCTCTAAGAGAAAAGCAAGGGAGTCTCAGGCTCAAAATGAGGAAAATCTTAGTGTGCCATAGGGAAACGTACTAGTTCGTGAGGCATTTAACAGCCGCTAACAATGTTAGAGACCACCGCAGCCCCCGGTGGAGTGGGCTCTGCCGTCCGCCGGAGCGTTAAGTTTCTGGTGTCGGAGCGTTTTTTGAAGAGCAATCCAGCCCTGGAGATACTCTCTAGCGAACCTAAAAATCATAGCGCTAGCGCGTAGCCCAGGAGAAGGTGTGTGTGGAGAGGCGAGGCGCCGGCCGAACATACGGAGAACATGCAACTACCTATTTGGAAGACCCATTACTGGTTTTATGCCGCGACAGTCGCTTGCGGCCTGACCCTAGGCGCGCAACCTAACGCCTTTGTTTCTAACGTGGCGGGCAATAACGTGGCGGTCGTTAGTACTGCTAGCTATAACGTTACCGCGAACATTCGAACTCCCGGGGCGCCGACTGGCTTGGCGGTTACACCAGACGGAAGTACAGTGTATGTCGCTTGCCAGGGGACCAACGTGGTCTTGGCCCTGAGCACCGCCACCAATTCGGTGGTCTCGAATATCGCCGTCGGCGCGCTGCCGACGCAACTAGCCATTAGCCCTAACGGTTCGAGAGTATACGTTACTGACCAGGGATCCGGGCAAGTCTCTATCATCGACACTTCTTCCAAGTCAGTGGTTGCCACTCTGGGGGTCGGACAATTTCCGTCGGGCGTGACGTTTAGCCCCGACGGCAGCAGAGCCTTCGTCGCCAACCTTTTGTCCGCGAACGTATCGGTGATCAACACGGCTTCGAATTCCATCATGGGCACTTTCAGTACCTTGTCGGGTCCAGCCTCGGTTGCCGTTACTCCCGACGGGCAACGGCTGTATGTAGCCAACCAATACTCCGGGGCGGTAACAGTGCACGACATCTCGGGCAATCTCCTGGCGACGGTGAACGGCTTTTCTTCCCCGAATTCCCTGGCGATGACTCCCAACGGCGCTCGCGTGTACGTCGTCAACGGCAACTCAGCCTCGGTATCCGTGATTGATACTGCGTCCAACCGGGTTGTCACGAAAATTGGAGTGGGTAGTCTCCCCACCTCGGTTGCAATCACGCCGGATGGTTCCAAGGCTTTGGTCACCAACGAGTTTGATTTCTCACTGTCGGTAATTGACACTGGCAGCAACACCGTCCTCAATACGGGCTTCGTGGGTATATATCCCGTGGGTGTTGCCACGCTTCCACCGGCTGCGCAGGCGAGTTCCGCGCCGAGTTGCAGCTACTCGCTCAATTCCGGCAGCGCTTCCTACGGTTCGAGCGGGGGCACCGGATATGTCACGGTGAATGCGCCTTCTGGCTGCTCCTGGAGCGCCAGCAGCAACACCGGCTGGCTCTCTATTCTTTATGGATCGGGCGGTTCTGGCGGCGGAACGGTTGCTTACTCGGCTGCCGCTAACCAGAGTTCGAGCACGCTCTCCGGTTCCTTGACCATTGCGGGGCAGACTTTCACGGTGAGCGAGGCCGGGCTACAGCAAATCGCTCCGGCACTGGTTCCTTCGTCAGGCTCAAATCTGGCGCAAGGGAAGCCGGCGAGCCAAAGCAGCACGGCTTATGGGCCGGATTCGGTCGCTGGCGCGGCGGTGGATGGCAATACCAATGGGAGTTTCTGGTCCGGCTCGGTGACCCACACAAACTACGAATCAAATGCCTGGTGGCAGGTGGATCTGGGCACTTCAGCCACTGTCAATTCCTTGGTAATTTGGAACCGTACGGACTGTTGCAGCTCGCGCCTCACCGATTATTGGGTATTCGTTTCCAATACCCCGTTCAATTCCTGGGACACTCCCGCCAACTTACAATACCGGTCCGGGACATGGAATAGTCATCAGAATACGGCCCCCAACCCCTTCACCACCATCGCGGCAGGCAGTGCACAAGGCCGGTATGTGCGAGTTCAGTTGTCCGGCGCGGACAACTTGAGTCTGGCCGAGGTGCAGGTCCTAGGGACAGCGGGTAGCGGCGCGGGATCGAGCTTGGCACAGGGTAAACCCGCGAGCCAAAGTAGCACGGGTTATTGGCCGAATTCCGGTGCTGGCGGAGGCGTGGATGGCAACGCCGATGGGAATTTCTGGGACGGGTCCGTGACCCACACAAACTACGAATCAAACGCCTGGTGGCAGGTGGATCTGGGCAATTCAGCCACTGTAAATTCCCTCGTGATTTGGAACCGCACGGATTGTTGTACCAACCGGCTGACCGACTATTGGGTGTTTGTATCCAACACTCCATTTAATGCCTGGGACACGCCAGCTAGCTTACAGTACCGGGCCGGAACATGGAGCAGTCACCAAACGTCCATGCCGAGTCCATCCACAACGATTGCGGCCGGGGGTGCGCAGGGCCGGTATGTTCGCGTGCAGCTTTCCGGAACGGATTTCTTGAGCCTGGCCGAGGTTCAAGTGTTCGGTAATTAGCGGAGTGGGGCAGGCGCTTCCGCCTGCCCCTGTTTTTCATGTAGGAACAGACGAAACCGCCGGTCCCATTGAACTTCGGACACTGCGTCCCAATTGCGAACATCCCGCCCACGCGGCGCTCTCCTACCCCAAGTAAGCTCAACCACTTGCCGATGGCGATCCGGTTGCGACTCAGCAATCATAAGTCTATGAGCTCTGCGCTGATCGGTGAGCGTCCAACCCCGACCGTGGATACGCATTCCCTTCGAATACTTGTCGGAGACGACCAGAGCGATGTGCTCGAAGCGCTCCGTCTACTGCTGAAGGGCGATGGGCATAAGGCCGTTACCGTGGATTCACCCGCCGCATTGTTGCGCGCCTCGCTTTCTCAGCCCTTCGATCTGATTCTGATGGACCTCAACTATGCGCGCGACACCACCTCGGGCCAGGAAGGATTAGACCTGATTACGCGCCTGGGGGCCCAGAACAACACCGCGCCGATCGTGGTGATGACCGCCTGGGGCAACGTCGAGCTCGCGGTGGAAGCGATGCGCCGGGGCGCGTCCGACTTCGTGCAGAAGCCCTGGGACAACGCCCGGCTGCTCGAGACCATCCGGAAACAGTCGAAGCGCCACGAGCACAGCGAGCTGGAACTGGCGCGGCACGTGCAGCAAAAGCTCTTTCCCCAAAAAACCGTAGCAATGACGACCATCGATTACGCGGGCCATTGCGTGCCGGCTCGCGTGGTGAGCGGCGATTATTACGATTTCCTCGATGCCGGCGACGGCGTGCTCGCGTTCGTGCTGGCCGATGTGTCGGGTAAAGGTATGGCTGCGGCTCTGCTGATGGCCAATCTGCAGGCGTCGTTCCGGAGCCAATCCAACCTGGCGCTCAGCGACTCCGGGGCGTTGCTAAGCTCAGTCAACAAGCTGTTTTACGATTCAACGCCCTCCGAGCATTACGCAACGCTGTTCTTCGCTCAATACGACGACCGCACTCGCCAATTGCGGTACGTCAACTGCGGTCACGTCCCGCCCATCGTATTGCGATCCAACGGCGCCGTGGAACGCCTGGGGGCCAGCGCCACGGTGTTAGGCCTGTTTGAGAGCTGGAACTGCGACCAGCAGGCCACTAAGCTGAACCCTGGCGACAGTTTGATCCTCTTCTCAGACGGTGTGACCGACGCCGGAATCGAAACGGAGCGGGAATTCGGTGAAGACCGCCTGATCGCGCTACTGCAGGCCAGCCGGAAAGATACCGTGGACCGCTGTGTCCACCGCGTGATCGAAGCCGTTCACAACTACAGCCCTGAAAATCAGAGCGATGATATAACTGTGATTGCGATCCGGGGCCAATAGCCGCAATTCAACCGCAAGCTTCGGATAGATCGGCAATCGAATTCGCTGTACTCTCGGGTATGTCCATGCCAAACCTCATTGATCCGAACCTTTGCGAAGCTACCTATTGGGACGCGGTGTTGAACCGGGATGCGCGCATGAACGGCGTGTTCTACTACGCCGTACTCTCCACGGGCGTGTATTGCCGTCCAACCTGCCATTCCCGGCGGCCCCGGCGCGAGAACGTGGTGTTCTTCGAGAAGCGGGAGCTTGCCGAGAGGGCGGGATTCCGGGCCTGCTTGCGTTGCCGGCCAGAAGCCATCCTGGGCGCCGATCCGAAGGTCGAGCTGATCGAGAAGGTCTGCCGCTTTCTCGAAAGCCATCTGGATGAAAACGTGACACTGGCGGCGCTTGGCCGCGAGCTGAGCCTCAGTCCCTTTCATTTGCAGAGGACCTTTAAAGAAGCGATGGGCATCACGCCGAAGGCCTACGCCGATGCATGCCGGTTGAAGCTGTTGAAGAGCGGGCTGCAGCAAGGGCAGCCCGTAACCCGCGCGATGTACGATGCGGGCTATGGCGCGAGCAGCCGCTTGTATGAACGAACCGGCGGGCAATTCGGCATGACGCCGGGGGCGTACCGTAAGGGCGGCGAGGGGATGCAAATCCGCTACTCGATTGCTCCGTCGGCCTTCGGAAAGCTGCTGGTGGCGGCCACCGATCGGGGGATCTGTTCGGTTCAATTCGGCGATTCCGAAGATGATTTAGCAACCGGCCTGCGGCAGGAATTCAGTGCAGCCCAGATCCATGCCGAGGCCGCGGGTGAATGGGCGTCCGAGTTACTCCGGCGCCTCGCAGGGCATCCTCTTGCCAAAGACCTGCCGGTGGATATCCGGGCCACTGCCTTTCAGCGGCGTGTGTGGGAACACTTGCAATCCATTCCGTACGGCCAAACCCAGTCTTACGCCGAAGTCGCCCAGGCAATCGGCCATGCCAAAGCGACCCGGGCGGTAGCACGGGCCTGCGCAGCAAACCCGATTGCCGTTGCGATTCCGTGCCACCGGGTCATCCGAAGCGACGGCGGGCTGGGCGGCTACCGCTGGGGCATCAAGCGAAAAAAAGCCCTACTCGAGAATGAGCGCTCCGTTGTGCCAGGTTAGCCGCGCTCGATCCGCATCGCGTAGAAGGATCGCCATACGAATACCAGCGCGATCAAGAGGAACAGCACCGCAAGCGAAGTGCTCACCGTCGCGCCCTGGTCTTTCGTGAGCGAAACCGCTAACTCCACAGCCAGCAGCCCGAACAACGTCGTGAATTTGATAATGGGGTTTAGCGCTACCGAAGACGTGTCTTTGAACGGATCGCCCACCGTGTCCCCGACCACTGTCGCGTCATGCAGCGGGGTGCCCTTTTGCTTCAGCTCGGTCTCGACAATCTTCTTCGCGTTATCCCAAGCTCCACCGGCATTGGCCATAAAGATCGCCTGGTACAAGCCGAACAGCGCGATCGAGATGAGGTAGCCAATGAAATAGTACGGCTCAAAAAACGCAAACGCGAGCGTCGCGAAAAACACCGTCAAAAAAATGTTGAACATGCCCTTCTGAGCGTACTGGGTACAGATCCCCACCACTTTCTTGCTGTCCGACACGGAAGCCTTGGTGGTACCCTCCAGCTTGATGTTCGCCTTGATAAACTCGACTGCGCGGTACGCGCCCGTGGTGACCGCCTGAATCGACGCGCCCGTGAACCAGTAGATCACCGCGCCGCCAGTAATCAGGCCCAGCAGAAAGGGTGGATGGAGAATGGACAAATTCCTCAGCAGGTCCGTCTGCAACCCGTTGGTGAGCGCGACGATGATCGAAAAAATCATGGTCGTGGCGCCCACCACCGCGGTGCCGATCAGCACGGGTTTGGCAGTGGCTTTGAAGGTATTGCCGGCGCCATCGTTCTCTTCCAGGTTTTCCTTGGCTCGCTCGAAGTGAGGATCAAACCCGAATTGGCGCTTGATCTCCTGCTCGATATTCGGGATTTGCTCGATCAACGACAGTTCGTAGACCGATTGCGCGTTGTCTGTCACAGGACCATAGGAATCCACCGCGATCGTTACCGGGCCCATGCCGAGAAAGCCGAACGCCACCAGGCCAAAAGCGAATACCGCGGGAGCAATCATCAAATTTCCGATTCCCATGGTGCTGATAAAGTAAGCGGCGGTCATCAGGAGCAGCATCGTCATGCCCAACCAGAACGCGCTGAAATTGCCGGCCACCAGGCCCGAAAGAATATTCAGCGAAGCGCCGCCTTCGCGAGAGGATGTCACGACTTCGCGTACATGGCGCGAATGGACGGACGTGAATACCTTGACGAGTTCCGGTATGATCGCGCCCGCCAGAGTGCCGCAGGTGATCACGCTCGATAGCTTCCACCACAATGTGGTGTCGCCGTTGAGCTCCGGAATGATCAGGTACGAAACGACGTAAGTCGCGGCTACCGAGATCAGCGATGTGAGCCACACCAGCGATGTCAAGGGGGCTTCAAAGTTCATGTGCTGGGCCGTGCCGTAACGGCTCTTCGCTACCGCGGCGTTGATAAAGTAGGACAGCCCGGACGAGATCACCATCATGACGCGCATCACGAAGATCCAGACCAGCAATTGGACCCGCAGGGCATCTCCATTGACCGCCAGCAGAATAAACGAAATCAGAGCCACGCCGGTGACCCCGTAAGTTTCGAATCCATCGGCGCTTGGCCCTACGGAATCTCCCGCGTTATCGCCCGTGCAGTCGGCGATCACGCCCGGGTTGCGCGCGTCGTCTTCTTTAATCTTGAAGACAATCTTCATCAAATCCGCGCCGATATCGGCGATCTTGGTAAAGATTCCGCCCGCGACGCGCAGAGCCGCGGCGCCCAAAGATTCACCGATCGCAAACCCAATGAAGCACTGGCCCGCGTAATCGCCCGGCACGAACAGCAGGATGAATAACATCAGCACCAGCTCGACGCTGATCAGCAGCATTCCGATGCTCATGCCGGCCTTGAGCGGGATCTCATAGCACGGGAACGGAATACCGCGCAGGCTCGCAAACGCGGTGCGGGAGTTGGCGAAGGTGTTCACGCGAATACCGAACCACGCGACACCGTAGCTTCCGCCGATGCCGATCAGGCTGAACAGCAGAATGATGGCAACTTTGATAGCTTCGAAATGCACAAGAAAGCCGAAATAAAAGACGATGATCGCGCCGATGAAGGCCTCGAGAATCAGCAGAAACTTGCCCTGTGTGAGTAAGTACGTTTTGCAGGTTTCGTAAATCAGCTCCGAAATCTCGAGCATGGATTGGTGTACCTGCATGTTCTTCAGTTGGGTATACATCATCAGGCCGAACAGCAACCCCAGCCCGCAGACCACCAACCCCACCATCAACAAAGAACGGCCATTGACGCCGCCCAGAAACGACACTTGGCCGAGATCCGGAAGCCGAAGGTTCGCCTCCCCGCCCACTTGCGTAGCAGGCTCTTGAGCAAAAGCCTGCGATGATACGCCAGCCAACAAAACGATGGCCAGCAATGCGGTCAACAAGAGCGTTAACCAGCCCCGGCGGGTCGCGTTCTTACCAGGCAGGGAAGTCGTGTTTATCGAAACCAGGTGCAAGTAAAATCCTCCAGTGGATCAAGCGAAACTGGCGCAGGTTAGGCCAGCATCACGCTACAATAACGCACACGCGTGTCAGACGCAAGTTTGAGGTGTCCTGGGCAAGTTAACCAAACAGCTTTAGATAAGGTTCATACGAGAACACTCTATTCCGCCGGTTGCCCGTTGTTTCCCGTAATACGTTCAGCTTCACGAGACGATCGATTAGTAGGTTAGCGTTAGGAAACGAAATCCCGACGATTTCCCTCACGGAATTCACGGATACAACCGGGCTTTCATACAAGCTTTCAAGCAACTTCAGACCTCGAGCGGCGCTCTTGCCGAGGTCCCTTCTAACGATCTCGCGATGCTCCTCGCGAAGTTGTATGATTTTGCGAGCCAGGTCCGTCGCTTCGTTGGCTACTTCCGCGACCCCTCTCAGGAAAAACTTGAGCCATGACTCCCAATCACCCTCATCCCGGACGGCCTGAAGCCGGTCGTAGTACTCCGATCGGTTCTGCTTGAAGAAATGAGACAAATACAGCAGAGGACGTTGGAGTACTTGTTTTTCGCACAAAAGAAAAGTGATCAACAAGCGCCCAACACGCCCGTTTCCGTCGAGAAACGGATGTAGGGTTTCAAATTGTGCATGCGCGAGGCCCGCTTTTATCAGAGTGGGCATGAAACTTGCGTTGTGAAGGAAATGTTCAAGCTCTCCCAGGGCGGCCTTCATTTCTTCTGGGGGCGGCGGGACGAAGAGCGCCTCTGCCAGTGTGCAGCCAGCAGTTCCGATCCAGTTCTGAGATGTTCGAAATTCACCGGTCATCCGTTCACTTCCACGAACTCCCGATAGAAGTTTTTCATGAATCTCGCGTATCAGGCGAAGCGACCACGGCAGTTCTTTCAAGCGTGCGATGCCATACCTCATCGCCTCCAAATAGTTCAAGACCTCTTGTACATCTCCTGGTCCCTTTGGATCCATGACATGAGCTTCAAATTCCAACACGTCGATCAGGGAAGCTTGTGTCCCTTCAATTTGGCTGGACAGTACTGCCTCTTTTCGGAGATACATAAACACGAATAAATCTGCGTTCGGCAGCGTTTCTGTGGCGCCGTCAAGCCGGCCCAGCGCGCGATCGGCATTCGACAGAAGCGTTATCAGTTCAAGGTCGTCTAGAGAAACGGGAGGTCTGGAGGCAGTTTCGCTGGTATGAATGCTTTGTATCCGGTAAGCTGTTTGATATACCTTCCTGCCCGTCCGTACTGCGGCGCTCGGGCCTGTTTACCGGACCGATAATATGGGTAGATCTTGTTAGTCTTATTATCAGGAAGCGCCACCAAACAATAATAGCAAATCCCTTATTATCGGCAAAACCCACGTAAATCGCTGATTCGAGATGAAGTCCGTCGACCGCGAGACCGCGCTGCGCACCGCTGGCGATTGCCTCAAAGTGTCTAAAAGCTGAAACGCACCGCCAACTGCATGTATCGAGGATCCGCGGCCGCGCCCACTTTTCCGAACGATGAATTCACCTGGTTGCCGGTGATGTCGAATCTCGGCGTCGTGTTGATCGCCGTGAATTGCGTGTGATTGAACGTGTTGTAAGTCTCGACGCGGAGCTGGAATGTGACCTTCTCCTTGATCGGAACGTTCTTGAACAGGGCTATGTTCCAGTTGTTGACGCCCGGTCCGATGAAAGGAGACGCCGGCGCGTTTCCAAAGGTGCCCTGCGCTGGACGATGTACGCAACCCGTGTGGAACCATTGATCAACCGAGCGTTGCCCGTCGGCGTTCGGGTTGCAAGTTATAAACACGCGGGGGGCGTCGCCTCCGCCCGTGATATCGGTGCCGTCTACCATTGTGAATGTTGTGCCCGGCTGCGAGGCGCCGCAGGCCGTGCTCCCGTTCAGTTCGAACGCGCACGGTGCGCCGCTGATAAACGACGTAATCCCGGAGACTTGCCAATTATCGAGTCCCCAGCGCGTGATGGAGCTGTCCCACAACTTGCTGGCTCTGGGAATGTCCCATAGATAATTGAAGGTCAAATTAAACTTGCGGTTGAATCCGGCCTCCCCGTCGTTGTAAACGCGCGGATTAATGTAAGTGGCGATGGTTCCGTTGTAACTGTCGGTGTAATCCAGGGCTTTCGAATAAGTGAAGGCGGCGCCGAACTGCAGGCCTCGCGCAAAACGCCGGTTGATCTGGGCCTGTAGCGAATGATAGCTCGATGTCAGGCCATAGGTCTACTCCCGTAGCCTGGATAGGGCCGCAGGAAGTTGTCCGGCAGCACGCCACCGATCGGGCTTAGGCTCGATGGTAAGAAATGCGCCCCGGGGGCAACGGTATTGATGGCGATGTAGTCGGTGAGGTGGCGGCCTAACGTGCCCACGTAGGCTACATCCACCACCGTGCCAAATCCGATATTGCGTTGAATTCCGAGGCTCATGTTGTAGGTCGACGGAATGGCGGGATGCAGTTGGTTGGCATGACCCACCGAGGGCGGCCCGAGCAGAGTCCCCGCATTCAGGAAGGTGCTGACATTGCCGTAATATTCCGTTAGCGTGAAAATATTCGGTGGATTCGAAACCATATCGCCCGCTTGGCCCGTGCGAGCGCGGGCATGCAGGAAGATGCCGAAGCCACCGCGGAGCGCGGTCTTGCCATCGCCAAACGGATCCCACGCAAAACATTCTGTCCACCCAACTTGGCGGGAACAAACAGCACCGGCGCCTGCGCGCGGTTGTAAAGATCCGGAATGAAGTTCGAGCCGTTCTGTATGGTTTGTGGGAGCCCCAACGTAAATCGGACTCCCAGATCCAGCGTCAACTTCTTCGTGACATGCCATTGGTCCTGCGCGTACCATTCGAACACTCTGGTATGCGGCTTATAGTCCGGACGATTGTTGATCTCGGAATAGCTGGAGAAAGAACCGGGCAAAGCGTTCGAATAGGCATAGTTGGTGTCGAAGGGATTATTGGTTTTCTTATCAAAGGCAAAATTCCCCGCGAAGCTGCCGCCCATGTGCTTTTGCAGATAGGTATCAAACTCGACGTCCGCTCCGAACTTAAACGTGTGTTGGTTCCAAATCTTGGTCACGCCATCTGTGACATCGTAATTCGAAACCACATCTTCGAGCGGAAAACGGCCATTGGGTCCCCCGCCCGCGGCATTTGGAACGCCGCCGAAGCTCATCTGCGGAATCAACCCGAGGGGGTTCAATGGCGGATAGAGTTGGCCAAGGTTGATGCCATCGTTGCCCTTCTGGAGCAACTTCAGGTTATCTGGAGTGAGGATCTGATCCTCCGTCCAGAAGGCCGTGCCTAATGTTAATTCGTTCACCAGAGTCGGCGTTGCCGCCCAAACCACGTTGATCGCCACGTTCGGATTGTGGGTCCTGTAATTTGCGCGGGCAAGCCAGGGGTCCGCGTTCGCGGGTGAACTGAAGCCATCGTTGTTGACCACCATGTTCAGTCCACGAAAGAACATGCGCCACTTGTCCGTGATGTTGTAGTCGAGCCGCAGGATCGATTGGGAAGTGGGCTGGTTGGCGGCATTGTTCGTAATGTAGTTATAGTTGTTGCCGCTAATGGCGGTATTCGTGAAATTCGGAAGAGGAAAAATATTCAGCAGCGCTTGTGTGGTTGAATTGATCCGGTTCGCCGGGATGATGTTGTTGGTGAACTGAACTCCGCCATTCGCCGGATCCTTGATCGGGATCAGCTTGCCGTTGGTATCGAAAGTCTGCGAGAGGTCGCCTTTCCGTTGAAGCGCCGTGGGAACGGTGTAGAACTTGATTCCATCCGGCGACTTGATCGGAAGGTACTCCTGCGAGAAAAACGCGAACAGTTTGTTCTTGGCCGGGTTGAATTTTCCCGGCCAGAAGATGGGTCCGCCGAAGTTGCCGCCGATCGTGTTGTCGCGATAGCGGGGCCGTGGCAGGCCGTTCAGATTCGTGAAGTAGTTATTCGCGTTGAAGGCCTCGTTGCGTACGTAATAATACGCGGTTCCGTGAAATTGCTGAGTGCCGGATTTGGTCACGATATTCACGTTCGATCCCATGGCCTTCCCATACTCGGCCTGATAGTTTGACTGGAGCACTTTCACTTCGGCGATGGCATCCAGATTCGGTGGAGTATCCAGATTGTTATAGCCTCGCGTGGTTCCAATCACGCCGTCCACCGTGGCCGTGTTGTACTCGCTACGAACGCCGTTAATCGTAGGGAGCGCGAACGCCCCCAAGGCTGTCGCTACCACCGCCACCGACGACGCCGGGCAGAATGCGAACCAGGCTTGTAATGTCGCGGCCGATGGTCAGTAACTGCGCCGTTTGTTTGCCGCTCACCAGGCCGGATGGCTCCGCGCTGGCGTTCTGAACGGGAGTGATCTCGGCAGTCACTGTAACGGATTCGGTCAACGCGCCCACTGCGAGGGTAAGGGTCCCAACCGATCGCCGCTCCGAGGCGGTCAACGTCACGCCCTTTTCCTGGAACAGCTTAAACCCGGGGCAGTCACGTTTATGGTGTAAACGCCCGGGAGCACAGGCGTGAGCACAAAGTTCCCGGATTGTTCGGTGGTTGCATCTTTGCTGACCCCAGTCGCCTGGTTGGTCAACTGAACCGCGGCGTTTGGAACCGCGGAGCCGCTGGCATCCACTACGCGGCCATTGATGGTTCCACTCTCGCTCTGCGCCAGCGCATACTGACCGAGGCAAAGCAGAACTGTGATCGGCAGAGATCTGAGAATTCGTAGCATGGTTCTCCCGTTTTCAACCGCTGACTCGGGCGGCGTGACCAGCCCCTGAAACACCTGTTGCTCAATTTTCCGTTAACGTTATAGTAAAGGCGGCGATGGCAGTAGTATGAGCCAGGGAAGTACAATTGTCAAGCCGATTCAGCTTGGCCAAAGCCTGGAGAAAATAGTGGAACTTTCCGCCCGTAATACCGGAATCTCTACCAGACGCCCATGCAGACCGTCGGATAAGTGATGGCGCAATCCAGCGATCGCACTGATCTACCCAGCGATAGCGACCTACTAGGGCTGATGTCCGGCGGCGATGAGGTGGCATTCACGGCGCTTTACCGGAGGCACCAGGGAGCGCTCTATCGCTTCGCTCTCCAGATGAGCGGGAAGATCGAAATCGCGGAAGAAGTGACGCAAGAGGTTTTTATGTGGTTAATGCGCGAGAGCAGGCACTATAAAGCGGAACGAGGGCCGCTGATCGGCTTTTTGTATGGAGTCACGCGTAACTTTGTTCTGCGGCATTTGGAGCGCGATCGGGTATACACAGTGAGTATGGACGACTTGGATAACGAGGCCATGAATCAGAAAGTGAGCGGCGAAGATGTGCTCGGCGACTTGACTCGGGGAGAGCGGGTTGAGCTGCTTCGTCAGGCGATTCTCAGCCTACCCGCGCCGTACCGCGAAGTGGTGGTGCTGTGCGATTTGCACGAGCTGGATTACGCCGAAACTGCGACGGTGTTGGGCTGTCCCGTGGGAACCGTTCGATCCCGGTTGCATCGCGCGCGGACCTTGTTGTCGTGGAAGATACGTGCTTCCGAGGAGTGCCCGGCATGACGCCTACCGAGCGGAGACTGAATCAGGATCTCCGGAATCTGGCGCAAGCTGGTCCGGTGGAGGCGCCCGGGTATATTGAGACGGAATTGGTGGCGGCCTTTCGGAGGCGGCGGGACCGTCGCGTGCTGGTGCGCTGGGGTTTTGTGGGAGGCGCCGTCGCGACCATCGCCGCGGGAATTGTAATGACGGCTGTGTTGCGCACTGCGCCTCGGGGCGCGCCCCTACGCACGGTGCAGCCGCTTGCTGTGGCGCATCCCGTCGACGCGTTGGTAAAAAGGGACAAGCTGAAGCATATCCCACGCCGGCGGCACAAAGCTGTGGCGGAGGAAACCGCTGAATTCGTTGCGCTACCGGATGCCGATACGAACGCCCCGCTCGGGTATGCAACGGTGGTGCGTCTTCAATTGCCGCTTTACGCGCTTCGGGACATCGGGTTGGCTGTGAACGAGCAGAGCGCGACCGATCGGGTTCAGGCCGATGTGCTGTTAGGCCAGGACGGCCTGCCACGCGCCGTCAGATTTGTACAGTAGTTTTCGAACAAAAGGAGAAAAGTATGATTTATTTACGTTCTACTCTGGCGCTGTCCGCGTTAGTGACTTTCGCGGCCTTCGCGCAACCGGTCCCGTTACCGCCGCCCCACGAAGGGATGATACAGTTCCAAGCAAGCGACGGCCCCGGGAATTTTGTATTCAGTGAAGCCAAGGTGATGGCCGAATCCGGATTCGACGGCAAATTGGTGAAGGGCGCTCCCTATTCCGCCCAGGCCGTGACGGAGACAACCCAGGTTTTGGCGAACGGTACGCGGATTAGCCGCAAGAACTCGAGCTCGATCGCGAGGGACAGTGAAGGCCGTACCCGTCGCGAAGAAACCCTCTCGTCGGTGGGTCCGTGGTCAACCGATGGGCAGTCGCACACCATGGTGTTTATCAACGACCCGGTAGGCCGGAACAACTACGTTTTGGATCCCGCGCGGCACAGCGCTAACAAGTTGGCTTCCCGTAGAGTCATGATGCGGCGGCCGGCTCCGGGTGGCGACGTTACGGCGGCAGAGGCTGCTCGAGCGAAGCAAAAAGACGAAACAGCCGCTACGGCCTATCGTCAAAAAGAGTTGGCAAATACCAGGGTGGAATCGCTCGGGACACAAACCATCGCTGGCGTGGCCGCGGTGGGTACCCGGCGAACCCGCACCATTCCGGCAGGGCAGATCGGCAACGATCAGCCGATCGATATGGTGTCTGAAACCTGGTACTCGGAAGAGCTTCAGATGATTGTCATGAGCAAGCACAGCGACCCACGATCCGGAGAGACCATCTACATGCTGACAAACCTGCAGCGTAGCGAACCGGACGCGGCGCTGTTTGTTCTACCGGTCGATTACACCGTCCAGGACAATTCACAGCAGCACGTGTTTTTGCAGAATAAGACCACGGTTCAGTAGTACGAAGTGGCCCGTGGCGCGTGGTATCAAGCGGAAGAGAACCGCCTGCTGACCCGCTTGCGGGCAGGCCGCGCGCGGCCCGGTAGAATTGTTGCGAAAATAGAAGTTGCACTTCGATCCCAGCGCATACGGCCCGGCGGCAGCGGGCATTCTGGCCCTTGATCAGAATGGCGAGCGGCTGATTCCGCTGATTTCAGGAAGCTGCTCGTCGGTCCAAGCCCACGAGCGATTAACCGGCGGCACAGGAGCCGCCGATCTGTTTCCGGGGGCTTACGCTGCTGAGGCGGCGCTGGCCGGTTTGTGGCTCTACTTTTCCTGCTTCGATGAATCGCATGAGGTGGCGCAGGACGTCCATTCGGCCGAGGGAAGCTTGTGGCATGCGATCCTGCATCGGCAGGAGCCCGATTCGGGAAACGCGGCTTACTGGTTCCGCCGTGCTGGAAATCATCGAGTGTTTCCGGTCTTGTGCACCGCCGCCGACTCGATCCTTATCCAGTATCCGGAGGCCGAATTTCGCACCGGGGGCAAGTGGGATCCATTCTCTTTCGTAATGTTTTGCGAGCGCGCGCGCCAGCAGCCCGGATCGGCTTCCGAACGGGCAGCTCTAGAGATTCAAAGAGCGGAGTGGCAGCTCCTTTTTGATTATTGCGCGAGGGCTCACCAGTGAGCCGCAAATACGTTATCCTTTTCACCGCGCTCGGGGGCGCGCTCCTGCTGGCATGGGGTTTCACCCGCAAGCCAGCCCCTATGCAAGTGCCCTTTGCAAAAGCAGCGCGGGAGACCATCGTTAGCTCGCTTAGCACCAATGGCAAGGTGGAGCCGATAGAATGGGGGTCCGCGCGCGCTGAGCGAGCGGGCGTGGTGCAAAAGATTCTGGTGCAAAAGGGTCAGGAAGTGGCCAAAGGCGCTCCCTTAGTGCAGCTTGATTTCACTTCCGCCGATTCGCAGCTTGCAGCCGCCAACGCCCAAATTGCCCAAGCCAACGCCCAGGAGCAGGTAATCAAGCAAGGTGGTCCGCAACTGAGCCGCACGCAAATCGAAAGCGATCTCGCCGCGGCGAAGCTGACGTTGAGCAACGCTCAGCGGGACTACGATGCTGTCCAAAGGCTGGTTTCGAAACAAGCCGCGCCCCGCCAGGAGCTGGAGTCGTTGCGGCAGAAAGTGGAGCAGGCACAACTTCAGATCCGGGCGCTGGAACAACGGCGCGATGCCCTCGTAACCCCGGCCGATTTGCCCATTGCCAAGGCCAAACTGAACGAAGCGGAATCATCCGCCACGTTCGCGCGGCGCACTCTCGCCCAGAGCATCGTCCGTGCCCCGATCGCAGGCACGGTCTACCAGTTCGAGCTTCGGCTGGGGTCTTTCGTCAATCCGGGGGACTTAGTCGCCAACGTTGGCCGGCTGTTTCAGGTTCGTGTAAACGTCTATGTGGACGAGCCCGACCTGGGACGGGTGGCGATTGGGATGCCGGTTACGATCACCTGGGACGCGATGCCCGGGCGGCAGTGGAAAGGCTCCGTCGACAAGCTTCCGACGCAGGTAGTAGCCCTTGGAACGCGCGAAGTGGGTGAAGTCGGCAGTATCATCGACAATCCCGACCGCGATCTCCTGCCCGGCACGAACATTAACGCGGAGATCCAGTCGAAAGTGGTGCGGAACGCGTTGATTATCCCAACCGCCGCGTTGCATCGCGAAAGTGGAGTGACATCGATTTTCGTGCTGTCAAAGGACGGCCGCGTCGCGCGGCGATTCATCCAGGTGGGAGTCACCAGTTACACCAAAGCCCAAGTCATCCAAGGGCTGGCTGAGGGAGAAGCCGTTGCCCTACCCACTGACAAACCGTTCAAGGACGGTACCAGAGTCGCGCCGATCTATCCCTGAAATTGTGTGCCCCCGTGGGGTCAACCGGCAGGCGGCAAAGCCCCGACCGCCTGCCCCACAGTTTGCGGCAGAGCCACGGTGTGGGTCTGCGCTACAGCAGCGAAATTGTCGCGCGAGCGCGTCCCTCTCAAACCGCCGTTCCTGGGCATGCGCCTGCTGCCCAGCCAGAGCCATATGGCTTATCCAAACCAAACCCAACGGGAAAGAGGGGGTTATTTCTCACTAAAACGTTGTAAGGTTAACAATTTAAGAAAAATTCGCGGCTTTCCTGCGTCATACTAGTACCGGTTCTGTTCTGAAACCCGAACACACCCCTTGAATTTTATCCGGAAATGGGGTACAAACTCTTAAGGGCCGACGAATAAAGTTTAACTCTTGTTCGGATTTCAGAACGCCAGGCCGGCCCAGTGGCACGATTTACCAGGGGAGGGATTGATATGGACGTGACAAAGATGTTGACCGATTTACGCGAAGAACGCGAACAGATTGAAGAAGCAATTATCAGCCTGGAAAGGCTCGCCCGGGGACGTGGCAAACGTCGCGGACGCCCACCGGCCTGGATGGCCGAGGTGAAGAAACGGGGCCGGCCGCCCGGAAGCAAGAACAAAATAAAGACCGAGCAGAGAATGTTGCCGGCCAAAGCTTCGGCGGTAGCTTAACTCCAGGTCCGTGGACCAGCGACTTTGCGGCAAGCCCTAGCGATATAACAAATACTTCTCTCGCTGGCCCACGAAAGCCTTTACCGAATCTTCCATACGTTGCACCGTGATCCGCGGGTCGATTGCGTTCTTCCCGGCGTCGATTACCGCATGGCTCCCGATGAGGAACCGATTGGCGTCCCACGGGATCTTCCCTGGGTACAGCTTTTCCAGCGCATAACTCAACTCCAGCCCGAATCTTGTGCTATCGAAGCTGTTCCGGTCAGTCACAACAAACCGGACGCCGCCGATCACCTTGCCCTTGAAATTGGATGAATCGGGTTGAAATCGCGTCGCGTACACCCGCACTCCCGGAATAAAACGGCCGTTCAGGAACGACGCAAGCTCGCGTCCGTCAATCCAATCGGCGCCCACCTGTTCAAAGGGCGCATCGGTCCCCCGTCCTACCGAGTAGTTCCGGGATGCTTCCAGCAGCGCGATTCCGGGATAGAGAGTGGCCGCATTCAGGCTGCGCATGTTCGGAGAAGGATCGACCCAGGTAAGACCTGTCGAGTCGAACCACTCGCCGCGCTCCCAGTTTTTCGTGCGAATAACGTGCAAATCGGCGCCGAGGCGCCGCTCCGCATTGAACATTCCCGCTAATTCGCCGAAGGTCAAGCCGTGCCGGACGGGCATTTCGAAACACCCGACGAACGATTCCAGGTCTTGGTCGAGGACGGGGCCTTCCACGTGGACACCGGTGATCGGATTTGGCCGGTCGAGGACATAGAACGGAATCTTCTTCTTGGCGGATTCTTCCAGGCTCCACAGCATCGTGCACGAATACGTGTAAAAGCGCGCGCCCACGTCTTGAATGTCATAGACCAGCGCATCCAAACCCGCCAGCATCTCCTGACTGATACGCCGCTTTGGGCCGTTGAACAAGCTGAACACCGGGATTCCCGAAGCCGGGTCCTTGGAATTCCCGATATTGGGCTGATCTTCGCGGCCTGCCAAGCCGTGCTCGGGAGAAAACAGCGCGACCACTTTCACCCCAGCCGCGGCCATCAGATCCACGTTCCGCTTACCATCCTGGCTCAACCCGGTGTGATTGGTGATCAATCCGACGCGTTTCCCTTGAATACCCGCGAAATGCTGTTCGGCAAAGACGTCCAACCCTGTTAGAACATGCGTATTCGCCGCAACCTGGGGAGCGCCCGCGCCTGCGCCGGTGGTGGTCTCGTTGTAACCGGTCAGCCGGATCCGTTTTCCACGGACTCCAACCGCGGCTGCCGTGATGGTGGCCACTCGCCCACGCAGCGAGCTAAGCGATTTGCCGCGGTGAGGGTGAACGCTGTTCGTCAACAGAATAACGTAGGTCTGGCTGGCGGGATCGATCCAGATCGACGTGCCCGTGAATCCGGTGTGACCGTATGAGCCGATCGGGAACAATTCTCCGCGGTTGCTCGAGAAAGGCGAGTCGATGTCCCAGCCCAGCCCGCGCAGGACCGGCTGGTTGGCGGGCGATTGCGGTGTTGTAAACTTCTGGATCGTCAACGGGCTGAACAAGCGCTTGCCATTCGCGACACCCTGGTTGAGCATCATCTGGCAAAAGCGCGCGAGGTCGTCGGCGGTGGTGAAGACTCCGGCATGTCCCGCCACGCCGCCCATGTCGCGCGCCGTGGGGTCATGGACCACGGCACGGATGGGCGCGCCGCTCATCGGTTCGATTTCAGTGGGCGCGATCCGCGATACCCACTCCGCCAAGGGAAGGAAGCGCGTATGCTTCATCTCGAGAGGATCGAAGATCTTCTCCTTCGCATATTGCGCCAGAGTTTTCCCGCTCAGCCGGTGAACGATTTCGCCCAGCAATATGAAATTGATATCGCTATATACGAAGCGGGTCCCGGGCGCATATCTCGGCTGTTCGGCGAGCGCTTTCTCAATCCCGGTCTCATAACCGCTCCACTGCGGCGACAAATCGAGATCGGGCCGTAGTCCCGAGAAATGGGTCAGTAAGTTACGGATCGTAATGGCGGTATGGCCGCCTTCGAATTCAGGCAAGTATTCCGTCACTGGATCGTTCAGCCGAATCCTGCCTTCTTCAAACAGCTTCATGATGCTCGATGTGGTGGCGACCACTTTGGTCAGCGATGCCGCGTCGAAAATGGTGTCAATGGTCATCGGTTCGGTCTTCGGAACCAGAGCCCGTGAGCCATAGGCTTTCCGGTAAACGATCGCGCCGTGGTGTCCGACGATCAGCACCGCACCCGGAATCAACTGGCGCTCGATCGCACGGTTGATTTCCATATCCAAGGCGGCCGCGCTCGGAAAAGTCCGTTGGGCAAACAGCGCGGACGCGGATGTGAAAAGCAAAACGACCGCTGTCCGGCGGGAGAGCTTCTGCATACTTTCATGTTACCGGGGTGGGCGCTCATCGTGATACGATACGCCATAACGAAATAGATGAATCGTCTGTTCTTGTTCCTTCTGCTGGCCGGAGTCTTCGCCTTGGGATTGGCACTATTCCGGTCGCGCGCTTCGCGAACGCCGGGTACCGACCCGCATGCGTCCGAGGAGATCCATAAGGCCCAGAAGCGCAACTGACTACATGGAATTAAGCCGTAGAAATCTCTTTTGGGCCGTCGCTGTATCGGGACCGGCATTATCGGTCGCCTCTGGCGCGACTTCCGGACGTTCGCCGGTGATTCTGTTTACCAAGCCGCTGGCCCGGATGCCGCCGGCGGAACTCGCCCGGACCTCGAAGGACATCGGGTTCGACGGGCTCGATCTCACAGTCCGGCCGGGCGGGCATGTCGATCCACGTGACGTACAACAGGCGCTGCCCGAGGCTGCACGCGTCATTCGAGATACCGGTCTGTCCTTACCGATGATCACGACGAACCTGACATCGCCGGGCGATCCAACCGCGGATGGCATTCTCGCCACCGCCCACAAGCTCGACATTCCGAATTTTAAGACAGGTTATTGGAATTACGATAAGCGGCCCATTACCGAACAGATTGCGGCTATTCAAAATGACATTCAGGGCTTGGCGGCCCTGGCGCGCAAACACAATATGGTGATGGGTATTCACAACCATTCCGGCCGGCAATGGGGTGAGGCTGTTTGGGATATCAAGGAAGCGTTGGACCGCTTGCCCGGTGACCCGTGCGGCTATTACTTCGACCCCGCGCACGCCACCATCGAGGGCGGCCTCGGCGGATGGGACGTCAGCCTCGAGATCGCATTGCCGCGCTTGCGGATGATCGCCGTGAAGGATTTTGTGTGGCAGAGGCAGGGCGGGCAATGGCGGCCTGTTTGGGTCCCTTTAGGGCAGGGAATGGTGCGTTGGCCTGAGATTCTACGGAGAGTAAAGAAAGCCGGTTTTGCCGGACCAATCTCGTTGCATATCGAGTACAAAGCCGAAGATCCCGTCGCCGCCATCGGCCAGGACTTCAAGGCTCTGAAAGCGCTGCTTGCTATAGTTGCTGAATAGATGAACCCTGAATTTAAGCCCCTCGCGGAGCTGATCGATAGTCTTTTCGAGAAACTCAGACACGAGATGCAAGAAGGCTTCGCCCGGATAGAGTCTCGATTCGACGCCATGAACGCCAAGCTCGATTCCGACCTGCGGTATTGGGATCGGACATGGAATGTCAGGTCCTAACTGGTTGATTCTGAGTGGCGCAGGCCTTCAGCCTGCGCTTGGCGCAGGCCTTCAGCCTGCGCTTCAGAAGGCGGGCTGAAGCCCACCCCACTCACAAGTTTCCGATACTTGTGACGGCCCCCGTCGCTCCCGCCAAAGCCTTCAACAATCTTTCACTCACCCCGGCGATCTCCGCCACCGCTTTTTCAAACGCCGCTTGATTGCGCTGCGATGGCCGGTGAAAGCCGCTGATCTTCCGCACGTACTGCCGGGCTGCCGCCTCCAGTTCTTCCTTCGTCGCCGTCTGCTCTGCTCTCCGCAACACTTTAATGCTTCTGCACATGCGCCACAATAATACTATGCGCCTCCGTGCTATGTGCTTTGGTCTGCTGGCAACCTCGCTCGCTGCCGCGGACAAGAAGCTACCCATCGAAGCTTCTTCGAACGAGCTGGTCGAAATCACCGCCACGCCCATCCTTGATAAAGATCAGATCCGGCAGGAGCTTGGCTCGGACCTCGGCGGCTCCATCATTCTGGTCCGCGTTGGCATCCGCCCGCTGAGTGACAAGCCTTTCAAGATCGACCGCGACGATTTCGCTTTGATCTCGGACAAAGACGGCCAGCGATCCACTCCCTACGCGCCCACTCAGATTGCCGGAAGCGGCACGCTGGTGGTCAGTTCCACGGGCACGCGCGGCAGCATGACGGGCCAAGGCAATGGCCCCATCTGGGGAGGCGTACCGGGCACCGGCGGCAGCCGCCCGCAGCGTCTGCCCGGCAATGGCGGAGGCGTCGGGAATTCAGCCGGACCCGCGGCCGTTGAAGCTAAAGTAGAACTTGGCGAGAAGAATAAAGACAACCAGGAGAATCCGCTGCTAACGACTCTCAAAGAGAAGGTACTGCCTGAAAAAGAAATTACGGACCCGGTCTCCGGCCTGCTCTATTTCCAGATCGAGGGCAAGGTGAAGCCCAAAGATCTCGAACTCTACTACAAGACGCCCGCGGGCCGCCTGGGCTTGCGTTTCCGGCCATGAACCCCGTTCCCCGAGTCGCCGATCTCGACACACCCGCTCTCCTCATCGATCTCGACATCATGGAGCGCAATCTGTCGCGCTTGGCCGAGTATGGGCGCGAGCACGACATCCGCCTGCGGCCCCATACCAAGACGCACAAGATTCCGGCGCTCGGCCGCAAGCAGTTGGCGCTTGGCGCCGCGGGGCTCACCGTGGCGAAGGTCGGCGAGGCGGAAGTGATGCTAGGCGCTGAACCAGAAGATTTGCTGATCGCATATCCGGTGATTGGCCGCCGCAAGCTGGAGCGGCTGATGCAGGTAGCCGCCAGCACCAACGTCACGGTCGCGCTGGATAGCCTGTTCGCGGCCCGGCAACTGTCCGATGCCGCTCGCGAGGTCCAGCGGGAGATCGCGGTGTTGGCCGAAGTGGATATGGGACTGGGCCGCGTTGGCGTTTCGCCCGGCGCGCCTCTGATCGAGCTCGCGCAAGGAATCGAGCGGCTGCCGTGGCTGCGCTTCGAAGGCATCACGTTTTATCCAGGCCACATCAAGCTATTGGACGAAGATGGCCTGAAAGCGCTTGAGACGCTTGGCAAAACACTGACCAACGTTTTGCGCGAGCTGCGCCAGGCAGGGCTGCAGCCCAAGGTGGTGAGCGGCGGCTCCACTCCGACCCTGTGGCATTCGCATCTCATTCCGGGTCTGAATGAAGTCCGGCCCGGCACTTATATTTTCAACGATCGCAATACGGTCTTGAGCGAGGCCTGTGCTCTCGAGGATTGCGCGGCTTCCATTCTGACAACGATCGTGTCCACCGCGAAGAAAGGCCAGATCATTATCGACGGTGGATCGAAGACGTTCTCCTCAGACCGGCCCTCCGCGGGACACGAAGTCAGCTTCGGCCATGTCGTCGAAGCGCCGGACGCGGTCTTCACCAAAATGAATGAAGAGCATGGCTTCGTGGATATTCGCAGGGCCAATCGGGATTTCACGATAGGCGATCGGGTGCGAGTGATTCCGAACCACGTCTGCGTCGCGATGAATCTGCATGAGACCGTGTATGGAATCCGAGGCGATGTGGTCGAACATGCATGGCGTGTCGAAGGCCGTGGAAAGCTGCAGTGAGGTAGAGCATGCTTCAGCTTGCTCCCGGCGGGCACGGCCCTTCAGCAACCCCAGGTGTTTGTGTTTCAGAGGGCGGGCTGAAGCCCACCCCACTCACCAATCAAGATTATGATTAAGACCTTACTCTCCTACTCAATCCTGCTCGGTAGCCTGATTGCCCAAACTACAGTACCCGTGCGCATGGTAGTCACGGTAGAAGCCCATCACTCCAGGGACGTCCCCGAGGTCCACCGCGAAGATGTCCAGGCATACCAAGGCAAAGATCGCGTGCGGGTCACCGATTGGACGCCTCTGCGCGGCGAACACGCGGGCCTGCAGCTCTATCTACTGATCGACGATGGGGCCGACACCAGCCTGGGTACGCAGATCGACGATCTGCGCAAGTTTGTCCAGGCCCAGCCGGCCAGCGCTCAGATCGGCATCGCGTACATGCGCAATGGAGCCGTACAGCTCACCCAAGCGATGACCGCGGATCATGACCGGGCCGCGAAGGCCATCCGGCTGCCGCTAGGCGATTACGGTATCGCGGCGAGTCCTTATCAAGCGCTCACGGACCTGATTCAGAAATGGCCGGAAACACACGTACGCCGGGAGGTCTTGATGGTGACCAGCGGGATCGATCAGTACTACACCAATGGCCTGGACAATCCTTACCTGGACCGCGCGATCCACGATGCGGAGCGCGCCGGCATCGTGGTGCATTCGATCTATTTCAGCCCGGCCGGCCACTTTGCCCACAGCTACGCGCGTATCAACTGGGGTCAGAGCTACCTTTCGCAGCTAGCGGATGGAACGGGTGGGGAATCGTATTGGCTGGGCAACGGGAACCCGGTCTCGTTCTCGCCATTTTTGGACGATCTGAGGCAGCGGCTGAACAATCAGTATCTGCTGACGTTCGCCGCGCGGGGAGAAGAGAAAGCGGGATTCCAGCCTGTGAAGTTACGAACTGAAATCCCGCATGTGGAACTGGTGGGGGCGGATAAAGTGTATGTACCGGCTGGCCGCTAGCTTGCATTTCTCACCTTGGGTGGAGCAGGTCTCCGACCTGCTCGCCGAAGGCGCTCTCTTTTGGAAATTCACCGCCGGGGACGCGAGCAGGTCGGAGACCTGCTCCACATTTTAAGTAAGTGGCACAGGCATTCGTGCCTGTGTTGGTTGTAAAGCTAACAACTTCGAAGTGCAACACAGCCAGGAATGGCTGTGCCACTAGAACTGGAAGCGACCGCCGAGCTGGAAAGCCCGGGGTCCGCCGGAGCCAAAGACCTGGCTGGCGCGGCTGGTCGGTTGACCAAACGCAAAAGTCTGGTTACTGGATTGAAGCTGATCCACGTTGAAACTATATCCGCTCAAATTCGCGATATTGAAAATGTTAAATCCCTCGGCCAGAATCGAGAACTTGTAGCGCTCGCGGATCGTGAAAGTCTTTGTGAGCCGCACATCCTGCGAATTGAACGTCCGGCCCAAGCTGTAGTTGGACGGAAGGAGGAGTTGGGGGACTACCTTGCCTCGCGCATCCTTGGTCCCGGCGATGTTCTGATTCCAATTCGCGACTGCTTTTGCAAGATCCGATTTGCCGGAACCGGCGTTCAAGCTATTTTGGCCTAGCCCCGGTAAAAGCGAGTTGCCATTTCCAGTGCCGTTCAGATCCACCCCGCTCACAGCGGCGTTCTGCGGGCCAGGAGTGGCAGTTGCGGAAATGATTCCAAGCTGGAAGCCCCAGGGCAGGTCCACGATGGCCGAAGCATTCAGGATATTGTGGGTGTTCTGTGGTCCATACGCTTGGCTCCAGTTATCCAGGTTGTAAATGGTGTTATAGCCGTGTTGATCTTGTAGGGCATAGGAAACCGTGAATTGATAGCGGCGCGAGAAACGCTTGTCGAACCTCACGAGCATCGCGTTGTAGACGGAGCGTCCGGCGGGCTCCCAGAACGTAATCGAGCCGGTGGAGCATTCAAAACCGACAATCGAAGCCTGAGTCCCGGTGCATGCCGGGATGACAGGCGAACGGACGCCGTTGATGAACCGGTTGTAGCGGTTCAGATCAATTTCGCCCAACGAGAAGTTCAAGTACACGCGCCTAACGAAATCGACCGAAAGTACCATGTCCTGGCGGAGTTGCCGCTGCACGCCCAGGCTAAAGTGAAGCCCGCGCTGCACGGGAAAATCCTTGGGGTAGAGTTGAGCGCCCGCTTTGCTGATATCGATATTGCGAACGGAGAGGTCGTTGAGGTTTTTCGGCGCGAGCGCGGCAGTAATCGGCCCAACCTGCTGATTCTGGATCTGCAAGTATTGTGCAAGCGTCATGTTGGTCAAGTCGCCAGGGAGTGCGGCACCCACCGGCACCGGTTTACCACCCTGTTGGATATCAATAATTCCAGGAAAGATGTTTTTCAGACCAGTCGCCGGATATTGAATTCTTCCGTTACCAACCGGGCCAGTGTACGCGCGTTCCTGCAGCCGCTTGTAGAGCGATTCGGTATCGTAATAGATCCCGAAACCGCCACGAACGACTGTTTTGCCGGTCCTATCGGCCTGCCAGGCAAAGCCGAGGGCTGGCGAGAAGTTGTGGTAATTGTTGTTCGTCGGGGACAGGTCGCTACCGTACAGAGGCGCCAAAAATGCAGGTTTCGAAAGGTCGCGATTCACCAAAGTGCTCTCGAAACTCCAGGCCAATCCGTAGTTGAGCGTGAAGCGCGGACGAACCCTCCAGGAATCCTGAACGAAAATATGCGCGCGGTTGTTAATCTTGGCTTGGCCTACATTATAGGGCGGAGGCTGGCCTGGATCGCCGATCCCGATCACGCCTCCGAGGAAGGGTAGGTTCATTACATCCTGGATGGTGCGGACCTGTGTGGGAAGGTTCGGGAAGAGGGCCGATATAAGAGCGGAAGGCACATTCGAGCGAACCAGTTCCGGTGGAGCCACGACGAGGCAGGCTGGATCGCAGAAACCCCAGAAGCCGGTTCCAGGGGCATGCTCGTACTCGCCGCCGAACCGAACACTATGAGAACCCTTCTGCCAATTCACCGTGTCGTTCCATTGATAGCGGCGAAGATCGCGGCCCTGCGTCGCATTTGACGTGTTGCCGAAATAAACGTTGGTCTGGTAGATCTGGATCTGCGGCCCGTTCAGACCTATGCAACCGGAACAAACCGAGTCATTCGGGAACAGATTGCGGTTCTGCCAGTACTGATAATTAAAGCGGAACTCGTTGACCAGGGTTGGACGAAGCGTGCTCGTCAGCCCAAACACGCTCTGGTCGGCAAAGTTCGTGTTGCGCAGCCAGTTTGAGGGAAGCGACGTCTGGCCATTGGGGCCAAATCCGGCGTTGCCGTCGTGAGAGTACCGGGCGAACAGATGGTGATTGTTGCTGAGCGCGTAGTCGAATCGGGCGCTGAGCTGTTTTCCTTTATAAGGGCTGGGGAAGTTGCCCGCCAGGCTTGCCGCTGACGGCAAGTTTGGCACGAACGTGAAAACCTGAGTTTGGTTTAGGTACTCGTAATTAAAGAAGAAAAATAGCTTGTCTCTTTTGATCGGGCCGCCGATCCAGAAGCCTGGGTTGCGGCGGGCGAAGAACGGATCCGGGCTGAGCGCGCTCCGCTTGAGGCCCGGATAAGCGGACATATTGTGATCGCGGAAGAAAAAGTAGCCACTGCCATGAAAGTCGTTAGAGCCGCTACGCGTGACGATGTTGACCGCGCCCACACTGGTGATTCCTGTCGAAAGATCGAAATTGGCCGAGGAAAGCTGGAACTCCTGCACCACCTCTTGAGAGAAGTTCATGCTGCTGCCGCCTTCGATCGCATTGCGAGTGTTGCCGCCATCGACTGTAATCGCGGTTTTACCCGAGTCGCCGCCCAGAATCGAAATCGAGAACAATGCGTTGTACTGCGATGTGCTGCCGGGGCTGACTGTGACGCCAGGCTCCAGGAACGCCAGGTTCAGAAAACTACGGCCATTC
The DNA here is from genome assembly GCA_051000095.1 of Bryobacteraceae bacterium. Classification (GTDB taxonomy): domain Bacteria; phylum Acidobacteriota; class Terriglobia; order Bryobacterales; family Bryobacteraceae; genus JBBSHP01. The sequence goes on from JBPCOQ010000223.1 coordinate 27,694, forward strand.
AGCGGTAGATCCTGGATTTGCTGGCGAGTGACGACTCCCTCGATGGCATGTTGCTGGTATTCAATTTGCGCAGTCGCGGCCTCAACAGTGACAACATCTTTGCTTTGACCAACTTGCAGCCGAAGATCGACTGTCGTCGTTGAACCGGCCTCAACTGTGGCCTCACGTACTATGGTACGAAAGCCACTGACCGTAGCCCGCACTTCATACACTCCGGCCAGAAGAGCCGGCGCGTTGAAAGAACCGTCCGCGTTGGAAGTCACATTCCGGACCGCGGCAGTCGACTTTTCGGTGATTGTTACCGGCGCTCCCGGGACAACCGCGCCCGATTCATCGGTGACGGAACCCGAAATAGTGCCGGTTGGAGTCTGGCCGAATGCGCCAATTGCGGCCAGCGCCATCAAAAGCAACGAACGAAGTTGCAGAGAATTTTTCACAGTATCCCCTCAGGTCGCATCACACAAAGATGTAGCGAGACAAAGCTAAAAGATTGTGACCTATATTGATGGGCGTGTCAAGGTTTAGTCTTATGGAGTAGGCGGACGGTACTTTGCCGTTTTTCTCGATTTGGTCTTTCGGATGGATAGGTTGTTTAGATTGATAGAGTTACGTATAACTAGAGGCCTCGGCGGAGGGCATGGTGCATAGAGTACCGTCCGCCGGAGGCGGTTCGGTTTGGTCGACGATTAAAGTGGGCGGGTGCAGCGACTATGTATTATTCTAAGGGAACAAGCTAAAGCATGTTCCAAAGTGACCAAGCGTCCGGGCTGGAATCGTCCGGCATTGAAGCGCAGCTTTCATTGGAACTCGTCCGCGTCGTGGAGGCTGCCGCGATTGCCGCGGCCCGTACGATGGGGCGAGGCGACCGCGAGGGGTCCGATCATGCCGCTGTGGAGGCCATGCGCAGCGCCTTCCAGGAGTTGCCGGTGAGTGGCACGATCGTCATCGGCGAAGGCGAGCGGGACGAGGCTCCGATGCTGTACATCGGCGAGCGCGTGGGCCCCCGGCCGCCGCAGGGTGTAGAGTACCCCAGCATCGACATCGCCGTCGATCCGCTGGAGGGGACCAATCTGTGCGCGACCGGCGCTCCGAATTCCATTGCGGTGCTTGCCGCCTCGGAAAGTGGCGGACTGCTGCACGCTCCGGATTGCTACATGGAGAAGATCATAGCGGGTCCGGCTTGCAGCGGGATCCTGGATCTGGACGCGCCAGTCGCGGATAACTTGAGCGCCATCGCAAAGCGCCTGGATCGCCAGGTACCCGATTTAGTGGTCATCGTTCTCGACCGGCCCCGGCACGAAAAGCTGATCGAGGATATTCGCGCGGCCGGGGCGCGCATTCACCTGATCGGTGATGGCGATCTCTCGGCCGGAATCGCCGTGGCGGTCCGGGGGACCGGCGTACATGTTGTGATGGGAAGCGGCGGCGCGCCCGAGGGTGTCCTGACGGCTGCCGCTTTGCGCTGCCTGCACGGCGAAATGGTGGGCCGGCTGATCGTCAAAGGCCCCGGCATGGAGGAGCGCATGGAGCGCATGGGCATCCGCGACTTAAAGAAGATTTATTCGGCCGAGGACCTGGCCCCTGGCAACGAAATTATTTTCACGGCCTGCGGAGTAACGGAAGGCGCGCTGTTGAATGGCGTGCGTTTCTTTGGAGACGGCTATCGCACGCATTCGATCGTGATGACGCTCGCTTCGAATCGAGTGCGGTTTCTGGATACAGTGCACATGATGCGCAAACCGGGTCCGCGGGCCATACGGCTGTACTGACGAGGATTGGCTGTCGACCGGCCAGCACACTCTCGAAAAACCTCCCGTATTGCGAGGTAGAGTCGAGCAGGCCATTGGCCTGCCGAGCAGGCGAAACCGCCTACTCCACTCACTGCTTTTCATCGCCTTTGGTGGGCGATCCCGCGCCCATAAAAACACTCTCGAAAACCCTCCCGTATTGCGAGGTAGAGTCGAGCAGGCCGTTGGCCTGCCGAGCAGGCGAAACCGCCTACTCCACTCACTGCTTTTCATCGCCTTTGGTGGGCGATCCCGCGCCCATACAAACAGGCAAGAATGCGCTTGCGCACGCTGCGTGCCTGTATTACTAAATCTTCGTTTCTTTGCGCGGCGCGACGATTTCGCCACTGTAGCGCAGAGAGTCTTGCTGTCTACGTCCAGCCGCGGTTGC
>JBPCOQ010000229.1:0-5285 GCA_051000095.1 Bryobacteraceae bacterium
CCGCAACAAGCCGTAGATCCCCTCTGGTGTCTCGATCTTGGTGGGTCGAACAGCCATGTTTTCCCAGGATACCTACACCGTGCCTCGATCCCTAAACGCCTCGATACTTTATAACACAGTAGTACTATGAGGAGTATGAGCGGCGTTTCTTCTCCCGCAGACATCGCCGAACGCACGTCGGAATTCAAACTTTACCTGGCGGAGTATCTCGAACGATCCACCATACCCGCTGCCGCGCTTGGCATCCTGGCGGAACCCTGGCCCGGCAGGCAATCGCAAACGCGCGCATGTCCGACCCATTCGACTGGAGCGCGATGCTGGCTTCGTTCGGAAAAATCTCAGATAGCCAAATAGAAGGAGTAACTGTCCGAGAAATGAGGATCCCGCGTGATTCCATTCCTGGCCTGGATGTCTTTAGCGACCTTGCAAGACGCGAGGTTTACCGCCGAGGCGCGGCTGGTGGAAGCGCACGCGACCGTGTTGGATCATCACGGAAGTTTTATTGACGGACTACAGCGTGAGCAGTTCCGCATCCTGGATAACGGCGAGCCGCAAGAAATCCTGGCCTTTGAATCGGGTGTCGAGAGCATCTCCTGCTCGATTGTGATCGATACAACCGGCAGCGTGCAAAATGCGCTCCCCTACGTAAAGAACGCAACCATGCATCTGATCGATGCGCTGCGGGCGGATGACTCCGTTGCAATCTACGGCTTCAATACCAGCTTGCGGCGGCTCTCGGATTTTACAACAGACAAAGCATTGGCAAAGCGCTCCGTTCAATACTTGCGCGCCGCGGGACAGACTGCCCTGTTCGACGCGATTTCGGAAGTGAGCGACGCGGCTTCACGCAGAAAGGGCAAAAAAGCGATCATCGTGTTCACGGATGGTGCCGACAATGCCAGCGTGCTTTATAAGGCGGCTGCCGAAAGCCGGTCCAGGCAAGCGGGCCTTCCGATCTACGCCATTGCCGAAGGTGACGCGCAAAAAGACTCGAATCTCCGCAAGATCCTGCGAATCCTGGCCGAACAAACCGGCGGGAAGTCCTTATGACGTCAAAAAACCTCAGGAGATCCTGAAGGTGTTCAACGATGTTGTGAGCGATCTGCAACATACATACCCGCTCGCTTACAAAGCGCCACTCTCCGGACCCGCCAAGCTCCATCCCATTACGATCGCAATCCGAGGCGAAGGCAATTACAAGATTCGGGGCAGACAGAGTTACTGGTCCGGCTGACAGGTGACGGGATCACCTGCGGAGCCGCTCCACTTGACAGCGCTCTTTGCGGCGGAGCGGCGCTAAGATAATGGATAGAGACGCCTGCATCGGCGAAGACCCTTACAGCGCGGCAGTTTTTCTCGCGCCAAGGGTTGCTGTCGAATGGCATCCGCATTACGAGTACCGGCAAGGGCAGCTTGAAATGGCGGAAGCGATCGAATCCGCCCAATGCCACTTACTTACGTCTTTGCAAAAATGTGGAGCAGGTCTCCGACCGGCTCGCGTTCCAGTGGCGAATCCTAAAACACCGCCTTTCGGCGAGCAGGTCGGGGACTTGCTCCACGCTGGCAAACCGAAAGTAGGCCGCTGATAGATCGGGCCTTATCACCGCCTGCGCCTCCAGTTCGTTTTGCTGTGCCGGATCGCGAACACCGCTGATGTAGGAGCGATGTTGTCGTCGCGGTTCATTACACCGCCATACGAAAAAACCAATAATCGGGCCATCGGAAATCGAAAAAGTATTCGGTCAACCTGCCCCACTCAGCCCGCCGCAGTGGCTCCGCGACCCCACTTGAAATGGTCTGGATAAGATCCTGGCTGGAGAAAACCTGCTCGCCATGCAAAACGGCTCTGAGCCGTATTATGCGCGCACGGGGAAAAACCGGATTTGAGAAACATCAGGGGTCTTGGTCTCAGTGCAACACAGGCAGGAATGCCTGTGCTACGAATGGATACAGATGCCAGCACAGGCCAAAACCCATACAGCGCGGCAGTTTTTCTCGCGCCAAGGGTTGCTGTCGAAATGGCATCCGCATTACGAGTACCGGCAAGGACAACTCGAAATGGCGGAAGCGATCGAGTCCGCCCTCGCCGACAAAAAGCACCTGTTGGTGGACGCTGGCACCGGCACGGGAAAGACGCTGGCCTATCTGGTTCCGGCCATTCTTTCGGGAAAACGGATCGTTATTTCCACCGGAACCAAGAACCTGCAGGAGCAGCTTTTTTACAAAGATATTCCCTTTTTGCAACAGCATTTCGAGAATCCGCTGAGGGTCTGCTATATGAAGGGGCGCGCGAACTTCGCCTGCCGGCAGAAGATTTACGATGCGGATAAAGAGCCGGTCCTGACCGGTTTGGAAGAGTTCGCCGATTTCGAAATCATCCGGGAGTGGGAGAAGACCACCCAGACGGGCGATCGCGCGGAGATCACGACCTTGCCCGAACAGAGCTCCGCCTGGGCCAAGCTCGACGCCCGGCGGGATTTGTGCACCGGGCAAAAGTGCCAGCAGTTTGAGCGCTGCTTTCTGACACAGATGCACCAGCGCGCGCACGAGAGCGACATTATCATCGTCAATCATCATCTGTTTTTTGCGGATCTGGCCGTGCGGGATGAAGAGTTCGCTGGAATTATCCCGGAGTACGCGGCGGTGGTGTTCGACGAAGCGCACGAGATCGAAGACGTGGCCGGCCAGTATTTCGGGATCGGCGTGAGCAGCTACCAGTTCCAGGAGCTAAGCCGCGACGTAGCGGCCCTCTCGGCTCGCAAGGACTTCGGGTCGCAGGAGCTGGATCGCATCCTCGATGCACTGCGAGAACGAGTTGAAACATTTTTCTTTTTGTTTGGACAGACGGAAGGACGCTCGGGCTTTCGCGGCCATGAGGCTTTTCTCGAGGCGCACGCGCAAACCTACACCAATCTCCTCACCGTGCTCGAACTGCTCGGCACGCATCTGAAACTGATCAAGCATGCCCCCGAGGAGGCCGGACCGCTGATCCGGCGCACTGGAGAGATCGCCCGCCATCTCGAATTCTGGATGCTCGGGGGCGAGAAGAATCATGTGTACTGGGTGGAGCGGCGAGGGCGAGGATGCTTCTTGCAAGCGACGCCTATCGATGTGTCCGAGGTGCTCAGCAAGAGACTCTTCGATGAATTGGACACGGTCATCCTCACATCGGCGACGCTGGCCGTCGGCGGTACGTTTGACTTCGCCGAGAAGCGGTTGGGACTGAGGCATGCGCGGAAGCTGGTGGTTGCGAGCCACTTCGATTATCAAAAACAGGCGTTGCTGTACATCCCGCAACATCTGCCCGATCCCCGGGATGCGGCGTTCAACCGGGCGGCCTGCCGGGAGATCGTTCGCTTGCTGAATCTATCGCGCGGCCGGGCCTTTATCCTGTTCACGAGCTATCAGCAGATGCGCCTGGCGTACGATCGCATTTCGCTCGAAGTGGAATACCCGGTGTTGCTGCAGGGCACGGGTCCACGCAGCGCGCTGCTCGAAGAGTTCCGCCGGACGCCCAATTGCGTGCTCTTCGCGACCTCGTCGTTCTGGCAGGGAGTGGACGTGCAGGGCGAACAGTTGAGCTGCGTCATTATCGACAAGCTTCCGTTCGCGGTGCCCAGCGATCCGGTGGTGGAAGCCAGGATCCTGAATATTCGCGAGGAGGGCGGCAATCCGTTTTACGATTATCAACTCCCGCAAGCGGCGATTACTCTGAAGCAGGGCTTTGGGCGGCTGATCCGGAGCCGCTCCGACCGGGGCGCCCTGGCGCTGTTGGATAACCGGATCACGAAGCAGCGCTATGGTCAAATTTTCTTTGACAGCCTGCCCGACTATACATTCACAACCGAGTTGCGGGACGTGGAGGCCTTCTTTCATGTTTGAAGTTTCGGTGGAACAGACCTTTGCGGCGGGACACGCGCTGCGCAATTATCATGGCAAATGCGAGAACGTGCACGGCCACAATTACCGGGTGCGGATCACGGTGGCCGGCGAGCAGTTGGATTCCACCGGGCTACTGGTCGACTTCCTCGAGATCAAGCGGCTGATGGGGCTGGTGGTGGATTATCTGGACCACCGCTTCATCAACGATCTGCCTCCTTTCGACGCGCTGAATCCCTCCGCCGAGAACCTCGCGAAATATTTTCACGACCGGATAAGCGAGGGCATGACAGGCGATGTGCCGGCGCGGATCTCGGAAGTGAAAGTATGGGAAACGGACACGAGCGCGGCGGTGTACCGGCCGTAAGTAGCGCGCTAAGTTGAATCATGGAAGTTCGCCCACTGGACCGTATCACACGAAATCCCGATGTGATGGGGGGAAAGCCTTGTGCGCGCGGTCTACGTGTGACGGTGGGCACCATAGCCGGGTTGGCTGCGTCGGGCCATCCGCGCCAGATTCTACGATCTTGAATTATGCTGTTGAGAATCGCCGGGTGATATTCACCAACGATCTTGACTTCGGGATGCTCTTAGCGGTTAGGAAAACGAGTGGCCCGAGTGTAATTGCACGGCAACGCATCCGTCTACTTCCGATCTGACAGAACTGCCGGAGCCCTCCGCCGAGAACCTCGCGCGAAATACTGCCGGTGGGGATTTCCGAGGTCGAACTGGAAATACGGAACGGCGCGGTGTACCGGCCGTAGCGTTGTATGTGGCAATCAAACGGAGAAAGGTGAACTGGATACTCGATCTGGATTTAAAAGAGCTTTTTCGATAACATTTCGCAAGCAGAGCTGGTCCAGCTCATCGAGAAACGAATAGCCGATCCCAGAATTCCGCGCCTGATCCACAAATGGTTGAAGGCGGGGGTGATGGGACGACGGCGTCTGGTCGGAGACAGAAGCAGGAACGCCGCTAGGGGCAGTGGCATCAGCGCTGCTCTCCAACGCCGAATCGCCGCCGGTGCTGGCGATCAGCCGCTGCACCTCCGGCCGGGGTGGACCGGCAGGGATCCCCTTGTGCTGGAACAGGCGTGGGCCACGCTGCGTGTGTTCCGCATGCTAAAGCACGGGCGTGAAAGCACCAAATCTTACCGCGGCCTTGACTGCCGAATCGCGACTCTTCAATTCTCCCAGATCGCCCTCGCGGACCCAGGTTTCCGATACTTGTGACGGCCCCCCGTCGCTCCCGCTTCTCAGAAACCCACCGCTAAGTGGTTCATTCTGAGTGGGCAGGCAATTGCCTGCCCAGGGCAAAGCAATGCCGAAAGGGCGGGGGAAACGCCCACTCCACTCGGTTTCCGATACTTCTCCGAAACACACAGCTAAGTGGTTTCTTCTGGGTGG
>JBPCOQ010000232.1:0-30983 GCA_051000095.1 Bryobacteraceae bacterium
CCGCAACAAGCCGTAGATCCCCTCTGGTGTCTCGATCTTGGTGGGTCGAACAGCCATGTTTTCCCAGGATACCTACACCGTGCCTCGATCCCTAAACGCCTCGATACTTTATAACACAGTAGTACTAGAATCATCGCCGCGGTACGGGAGGCAGCAGGCCTTTCTCTTCGAGCCGCCGCATGGTCTCCATGTCCCGTTCGAGGTCCTCGATGGAGTAGGCGTGATCGTAAATCTGGCGGTCCTTCAAAAAACCGTCGAACTCGAAGCGGGTGAGTCCGAGCAGCCGGGCGGCCTGGTGATGGGTCAGTTTCTCGGAGCGGTAGCCTTCGATGGCCAGTGCTTCGAGGGCTTCGCGGCCCGGATCGGTGTGGCGGGCGATGTCGTCGGCGAGCTCGACGGTGATCTGCATATTGGGGATTGTACCGCGTGATAAAAGTTGTTATCACGTGCTATGGGGAGAACGCTCAACTGCATGTCACTTTGCACGGTTTCTGGTGTAAGACTTTGCAAACGCTAATTGGCGTACTCTTTGAGTATCGACCAAGTGGCGGGCATTCACCGCTGTATTCCTGTCACGCACATCTCCTGTACGGCCGACACAATCGCGTGCGGACGCTCAGCAGGCTGTCGTGGCCGCTGTCCGACACAATCAGGCGCTTGCCCCGCGCGGAGAGACGTGCCAAACGACATTGCAGATCGTTGATCCAGGTCTCCTGATAGGCGTGCGAGTCCTGCTCGCCGAGTACGGCCCTCAATCCGGCATCAACGGTCCTGCCGGCCGTGAGCACCACGAGCGGCTTATCGCTGATGTGATCCGCTGCGCGCGCCTGCTCGGCGCTCGCCTCAATGTTGCTGAACTCGCTGGCCTTTGCCTTGAGGTACTTCGACTGGAGAAGCACGGGCGGCACTTGATGGCCCTGCAACCGTAGCTGGAGACGAGCGAACCCGAAATCAATGTAGAGCGGAGCCCAAAAGACCTGCCGCTGAGCCCGACGGCGCATGGCTGCACCCAGGTCGGCCCAAGCTCTCGGCAGCAGGCGGTATTGATCCTCCTGCGTGGCATCAACTAGAACAAGTCCAGTCCTGCTACTTCATCCGGGTACTTGCCATTGAAAACTCGAACGTTGAAGCCGCCGAACGAATGGCCAACCAGGAGAAAGGGCGGGTTTTCGTGGGCGGAACGGAGCGCTGCACGAAGCTCTGAGGCAATTCGATCGCTTGTCCGGGGCATCGGTCCTGGATCGCTGTAGCCGTATCCGGCCCGGTCATATGAGCAGACACGAGCGAATCGTGCAATTTCCGGTTGCACGCGGCTCCATGAGTCGAGCGAGTCGGCTAGCCCGACTTCCAGCACGACAGTTGGACTACCCTGTCCGGCGCAGTAAAGGTTGAGCCTGAACTCGCCAACATCAACGAGACGGCCGGGTCTATAAAAGCGTTGGTTGTCCACCCGAGAGGCAAGAGCCTCATAGGAAGCGCCGGTCAAGGCGAGCAATACCACTAAAAGTGAGGCGAAAAGAAGGATTCTGTGCAGTCTCATTTTTTTCACTAGAAGCGCTTCCTCAAATACCATGCCCCATAACGACGAAATTTCTCGCTGCTTTCGCCACCGAAGCTGTCGCCTCAACAACAGGCCGAGATCCGGGAAAATGGTTTCCAAGGGTGACAAGACGGCTGCTGATGCGCTTGTTCAAGATCCACCCGGCTACGGTCAGTCGGCTGCTCGCCCGGTTCGCCATCAGCCAAGAAGGCCAGTTATGCCAGACGCCCTATGCCAGATAATGTTGAACGTGACAGCGGTCACTTTCGCCTTTCCAACTGCAACGTTTTGTTCCGGCCTAACGGCAACGCCAGCCGAAACCCACGAGCAAAAGACCTTATCGTTACCAGCGCAAATACTTGGGTTCTCTTCCAATCGTTTCGTGAACGCATTCAAAGCGTCCAAGCGCTTGGACGCGACGATGGCCATGTTGTGATCGGCCTTGCTGGTCCGCACAAGGTAGATGAGTCGAATGTGCTGGTTTTGTCGCGGGAGTTGGAACGGCAACGAGGGCGGATTCGGTTCCGGAACCGTCTTCCCATCTCGCGTACTATCGGCAGATCGGAACTTGATTCGAACGCCGCTTTTGCTCTTTCCCGTGATGGCGGAGTACGAAACGGTATACCCGATCAAGTCCCGTGAAGAAAGCGAGATTGTTCCGTCTTCCGTTTGATGCGCAAAATCAGCAGCACGAAATGCGCCAGCTTTGAGGAGCGGTACCACGATCCGGAGCTTCCATCCGGGCTCCAGGTCCATATAGGAGTTGTCGGTTCGGGCAAGGTCGGTTGGCACAGGTGTAAAGGTTCTTGCGCGAACATCCTGTGGTGGCGATCAGCACAACGAGGCACGTCAGAATCGAGCGATGCGGCTTCATGTCCAAGGCGCTATAATCTATTATACGTTGAATGTCTACTGTAGAGAATCTATCTGAACGGCCCGACCTTCTGCAGGGGACTTTGGAAGTTCTCATTTTTCGTAGCCTTCTGCTTGGTCCTAATCATGCGTACGGTATCGCGCAGTTCCTGAAGCAGCAATCCGATCAAGAATTCATTGTCGATAACGGATCACTTTACCCAGCGCTCCAACGATTGCTGCAGCAAGAGTGGATTAAATCTGAATGGAAGATGTCGCCGAAAGGGCGTCGCGCGAAGTACTACCGCTTGACGGGGTCGGGCCGCAAGCAGCTTGTCGCCGCGACATCGAGATGGGAGAGATTCGCGGAGGCGATGGGGCGAGTACTCGCTCCCGAATCGTAAACACATGCGGGAATGGTGGGCTAAAGTTAACGCCGTCTTTACGAACCGCCGGACGATCGGAGACGATCTGGACGAGGAGATTGAAGCAGATCTCCACAGGCCGAGATGGATGTGCTTAGTGATCAATATGCCCGATCTCACTCCGAAGTGACGGATGCAAACTCGGGTTCAGTTTTGCGAGTGCAGGGGCTGAAAGATGAACTAATAGCAAATGTGCGGGAAATGCTCTGGGTCCTGTTCGGGGCAGTCAGCCTTGTACTCTTGATCGCGTGCGCGAACATCGCGAGTTTATTTCTCGCTCGCGCCGCGGCGCGCTCGCGCGAGTTCGCTGTACGGGCCGCGCTCGGGGCGACACGCCCTCGACTCGTCAGCCAGTTGCTGGCGGAGAGTATTCTGCTGTCGGCAATCGGCGGGATTGCGGGTGTGTTGCTTGCAAAGTGGGCTTTGAGCGTGGCGATACGTAGTAGCGCGCTCAATCTGCCTCGGACCAGTGAGATCCGACTTGATGGTGTGGTGCTGGCTTTTACAGGTGTTGTATCCATTATGACCGGAGTACTGTTTGGGCTGTTTCCTTCCATCCGGGCATCGCGGCCGGATATTGCAGACGCACTTCGGGATCGCGGCGAGGGAGCGGGTCAGGTCTCCCGACCGGGGAGCTTTCTGGGCGTGAGTACGCGCAACCTGCTCGTAGTCGGGCAAATTGCGTTGTCAATCGTGTTACTGATCGGAGCCGCGCTCTTGTTGAAAAGTTTCGCCCGTCTCCGAAGTGTAGATCCCGGCTTCCAACCTTCTGACTTACTCACAATGCAAATCGCGTTACCTCCTCTGCGATATGACACGAACGTCAAAAGAGCTGCGTTTTGGAAAGAGCTCGTGCAGCGATTGGAAGCCATACATGGCGTACGGAGCGCTTCGGCGATGCTCACGCTTCCCATGTCGCCGGCGTATGGAATGGCTTTTCAGCCGGCAGAACAGATTCCCATGAAGCCTAACGAGCGCCCGATCGGACAGTTTCAGAGCGTCACGCTGGGTACTTCGAGACCCTTCGGATCCCGATTCGGACAGGGAGGACATTCACCGATCACGATAATGTGCCCGCTGCGCCACGTGTCGTCGTGATCAACGAAACCTTGGCTCGCTGCTTCTGGCCTGGCCGGAGTCCTATTGGGCAGCGTCTTATTGTGGGTCCAGGAACATCGTCTGCCGAGATCGTCGGCGTTGTTGGCGATGTACACGAGTACGATCTTGCGAACGATGCCGGGCTTGAGCTGTATGTTCCTTGTGTATTGAGCCCGCCACAAACAGGCAATGTAGCCGTTCGTACTTCAGGCGATCCGCGGAACTTTGTTGAAGCGGTTCGTAAGAGCGTGCTTTCCATCGATAATGCTCAAGCCATATCGCGCGTTCAAACGATGGACGAGAGGCTTGAAGGGTCCATCACGCGACAGCGAATGACACTAACGCTCTTGGGGTTGTTCGCTGGGATGGCGCTGCTTGCTGTGATAGGGATATACGGTGTACTTGGATACTCCGTCACGCAGCGCACCCAGGAACTAGGAATTCGTCGCGCCCTTGGCGCACAGAACGGCGATATTCTGCGGCTGGTTGTTGGAGGAGGTCTGCGCCTTACAATCGTCGGGATCGCAATCGGTATTTTCGGTGCATTCGCCGCGACCCGAGCAATGAGTGGATTGCTATTCCACGTTAGAAGCGCAGATCCTACAACGTTCGTGGGTATCACCCTGATCTTTTTCACGGTAGCGATGGCCGCGAGCTATATTCCGGCGCTTCGCGCCACTCGCGTCGATCCGATGAAAGCATTGCGTTGATCTGATCTCTATGCTGATTCTTCCCACTTCTTTCCAAGAGGTATTGTTACTTGCTTTGTCCATATTCTTAAGCCTCAGCTCTATCGCAAAAGCAGGGCCAGATCCGGGCCAGCCCCCGGTGCTTGGCAAATTAGTTGAGGTTGGCGGCTATCGGGTTCACATCTACTGCACGGGTGAGGGGAGTCCTACGGTCGTGGTTGCGAGCGGAGGATTCTCATTCGATTGGGGTCTAGTTCAGCCACAAGTCGCACAGTTTACGAGAATTTGCACATACGATACCGCCGGGACTGCCTGGAGCGACAGAGTGGAAGCACGTCCACACCCGAGCTGTACGGACAGAGTGGGTGAGCTACACACGCTGCTCAAGAATGCGGGGATTGACGGCCCATACGTGCTCGTCGGATTTTATGTAGGCGGGCTGGTCGCACGGTTATATGCCAGCCGGTATCCGGCGGAAATTACGGGGCTGGTCCTTGTGGACCATGCGTTTATAGCTACCGATGACGATACGGGGTCCAGGCCGCAAGGCTCGATCTCGGCGGCTGGATTAGACGGTCCGCCGGTTCTCATTTCCAAGACACCCATTTCGCTGGACCTTGAAGATGATCAGAATTTCAGCAAGCTTCCCAAACGCGACCAGGAACTTCATCGTTGGGCACTTTCGATCCATTCGCTTCGTCCGACCGTCGAGATGGCGGCGGAGTGTTTTTCTGAAGTGAATGCGTCGGAACACAACCTTTCATTCCCGCTTGAGAACAGGCCACTGGCGGTAGTCAGCACGCTGTACGAGTCACCGAGTTACACGGAACTACAGCACAAGCTGCTCATGCTCTCACACAACAGCAAGCAGCTTGTTGCCGAGAACAGTTCTCACATGGTGATCATTGATCAGCCTGAGATCGTAGTTCGGGCGATTCAAGAGGTGGTCGAGAAAGCGAAAAGCCACACCGGCCTAAAGAAGTGAACGGCAGCCAAGCATGTGTAACGACCGAGATGATGAGACGAAATCACATCAATGAGAGAGTTACACGGAACGCTCAAACCGATATCGATGCTGCACTGAGTCGTCGCGAGCGTGAACTTATGTACGCGCTGTATAGATTTGGTCGATCAAGTGGTCAACAAATTCAACAAAGGCTCCCTGATTCACCGAACTACTCCACAGTTCGAACTATTCTGCGTATTCTCGAACGGAAGGGCTTGATCCGACATGATGTAGAAAGGTTGCGCTATGTTTACGAACCTGTGATTCCTTTATGCGTGGCTCGCAAGTGTGCCCTGGAGAAAGTAGTGCAAACCTTTTTTGAGAGCTCGCGGCAGCAAGCAGTTATCGCTCTACTCAACAGCGAAGCTTGGCGGCTGACACGGCCCGAATTGGATGAGCTTGACGAACTAATTCGAATTCAGAAGACAAAAACCAACTAGGCTAGATGCGCGATTGGCAGATACTCGTCGGCATTTTAAGCAGAATTCTCGGCTGGACGCTGGGCTTAGCCATCGCTGGCTGTTTTAGCATCGCCTTGATCCCGGCTGCGGTCTACTGGTTCTTCCAAGGCCAACGATACATCTGGTGGGAATATACGCGCTGGGCGCTCACCGGCGTTTTGCTCGCTGGATTCGTCTATCAACTACGGACCCTCGGCTTCCACTGGCAGGAGCTGTATTTCCTGCCCATCCTGGGTCTGGTCAGCCTCGCCGGTCGGGGTTTGACCCAGATCCGGCCCGACAGCCCGTGGCGCTGGCTCGCCTGGACACCGAAGCTCACCCGAAACAGTTTCCATGTCGATGTGACGCTTCACAGGGCATGAAGCTCGTGCGCGGCTCGCGGCTGATCCATGTTTCGCCGCATCGAACGCGAAGGCCGGGCCATGGGTTGATTCACTGGGGCGGAGTCTCGATTCCCGCCACCGAAGAATGCCAGCACCTCCTCATTGTTGGTAAAACCGGCTCCGGTAAGTCGCAGGCGATCTCCGCGCTGTTGCGCACAGTCGCGGATCGCCAGCAACCGGCGCTGATCGCCGATCCGGGCGACGCGTATCTTTCGCGCTTCGGCGATTCCGATTCTCGGAGAGCAGCGGCATCCCGGGGTTCAGGCTCAAGCCGCGTGACCCCCGGGATGCTGCTGCTCTCCCTATACGGCTCGGTGACACTTATGCCTACAGCCTTCTCTAAAGCGCGAGCCAATCTTCGATTTTAAGGTCGAGGACCCGCCCAAATTCCTTCGAGTTGTGCGTGACCAGCACCCGGTTGCTAGCGAGTGCGATTCCAGCAATCAAGACATCATGCGGCCCGATCCGTTGGCCACTCGTCTCCAGGCGCGCGCGAACAGCGGCCGACCGCTCGGCTGCCGCACTCGTTAGCGGCAAAACCTCAAAAGACTCGCAGAATTCCCGGCAGAGTTCAAGATTCCGGGAGGAATTCCGGCTGCGGTGAGCTCCGAAGAATAATTCCGCGACCGTTACGACGCAGAGCGCAATATCCTCGCGAGGACTGGCGGCCAGCCGTTCTATCACGGGGCGGTTCCGCCCACGCAACACTTCAATCGCGGTATCGGTGTCTAGCAAGTACCGGCTCACAGAGCCGGACGGATTTCATAAGGGAGCTGGGGCGGTTTCTCGAAATCCTCGTCAATGTGGCCGATCACGTCCGTGAACAGCGTGGGAGGCCAACCGTTCTGGATAGCTTGTTCGAGGACAGAATTCGAAACAACCGAAGGAGACGCATGCTCTGGTGGACGGCTCTCGGCAGAAAGTTCATGCACGATCTGGGCGACTCGTTCGAGCTGGTCCGGCGTTAACGCCTTCAACTCCGCTACGAGATTTTCAACCGACGCCATACCTCTCCAGTATGCCAAAACGACACTGGATCGATCCACATTCGCATACTCCTCGATACTCCTCGATGAGCCGATTAATTTTTGAGGTCCAGCCCGTCGTTTACCGCCCGGCTCAGGTTCTGCGGAGATCGGTCCCAGTTTTCCGGCAGCTACCAGCCCCCGGGCGTTCGCAATCGTCCAGCCGTAGATAACGCCTATAAGTTAAGAAGAAGGCAGCAGCGCAGAAAGGAGGCAGAGCCTAGCGCCGCTCTCTTCCCGTTGAGTGAAAACGTGTCACGACGAACTTGACCACGATCACCCCAGTCATCGTGAGACAGAGTGAGACAGTCTCTCTGAGCGGAGAAACCGGGGCGATCGATCCGTTCTGGTGCCGCCCCGGCTTCCGTACTGCTTTTTACGGTATTGTGATGGCGTATATGCCACCATTCGTACCGGCAAAGAGATGCGTGCCGTCAGGGGAAACCGCAATTTTGTTCACCAACAAGTAAGGAAGGCCGATATTGAGAGGGATCCCAGTTGCTCCAGCATCGTCGCCACCGGCAACAGCCCGCCATAAGCAGTCAGATTCTTACTCTCGAAGTCATAGGGCGTCGAAGCCCCGATTTTATTCGGCTCCGCGATCACTGCTCTGGCCCCTTGTTTTGCGGCCTTCTGTTCGTTATGCTCTTTTTTGTTGATCACCATTTGGGTGACCTCCCGAAATTCAGTTTGCGAAGTTGCTGCTTCGCGACTCTTCTGTTCTAACGCAGGATTTTCGGGGTCCTCAAATGGGACTCTCATTCAGGTGGGCTGTCGCGGCTCAATTCCTGTGCATACGTCCGCTGGAACTGTCCAGGTATTCCCCGCATTTGTCGAGTAAAGGATGCCGCCTTGATAGTCCTGAATCGAGGCATTTACAAGATTGGGGTTCAGGGGATTGAAGGCCATCACACCTGGCTGCGCGACATGAAAGTGGAGCAGCAAGCGGCTCGTCGCCTCTCCCAGTAGTCCTCAAAGCGGCCGTTGAGGTAGGAGCAGCGGAGGGCAATGATGGAATTAGCGCCGCGAAGGGTCCAGGAACATGCCGGATTGCTTGAGTCGTGAGCCGATGACAGTTTTGCAGCCGGCCTCGATGACGCCAGAGCCGATAAAGAGGTGTTGGCGGCGGAACTCAGGGTAGCGCATGCGCGCGGCGTTGCGTTCGAAGTAGTCGGCTTCGAGGAGCAGCATGTCGGCTACCTCGGCAAGGGCCGACTGGATCGAGCGTAGGGCGGCCACTAGCTTTTCGATTTTGCCTTTGTCGAGCCAGCGTTTTTGGTGAGATTTCACCCAGGCTTTCTGCTTTAGGGTGTCGTTGGGATGCAGTTTGCGCGCCACTTCCCAGAGGTGCTGGCGGGCATGATACAAGTCGACAATCTGAATCGCGCCGGGAAAATGTTGGTCAGCAAGATTCCAGATCCATTCAGCTCCGTCCCCCATGACCACCTTCTTGGCGGCACGACTCCAACCGCGATTCCAGGCTTCCAGATAGAGGCGTTTGCCGAACGCTTGGGCGGTTTCAATGGAGCCGGTGTAAGTGGTGGAATCGGGATCGCGGATGGCATAGCCTTCCTCGTCGTAACTGGTTTGCGTGAACACGCATCCGAGCTTAACTTCGCGCGTGTGCGCCGGTTGACCGGCAGCCTTGCCTTTACGGCCGAGCGTTTCTTTCTTCACCACGAGCACGCCGGTACCGTCCATTTGCACATACAAAATGGGGATCGGCTCGCCCATCACGATCGGCAGATCCAACTGCAGGACGCGTTGAACCTCGGCGTATTCGCCTGCGGCGATGTGCTCGCCGATAGCCTCCGCGTTGCGCTCCACGGACTTGCTGGTGACTTCCAGACCAGCCAGCAGTTGCAGTTGCTGACGCCCTTGATCGAAGGGACCTTGCTGACCCACGACAGCTTGCATGCGACGAACTCCCGGTGAGAACTCCGTGTTTTCGATGTCCAGTTCCACGTCGGCGGGGAATTGGCCCGCGTGGCAATGCGGGCACAAGTAATACGGACGCCTGACTTGTGTTCTTTCCAGAGCGGTCACGATCGGCTTAGTGCGCTGTTCGCGATAGCGCGCCTGCTGACCACAAGCACAAGCAACCGTGCTCTGGTCCCCAGACGGAGCGGGAAACTCCAGCAGTTTCGCCAAGGCGGCGGCACCCGCCTAATGCATCGTCGAGCGCAACGCCATCTCGACGGCTTCCAGGTCCAACGGTCCGGCTTGGCGCTGCCCGCTGAACAAGACGCGCAACAGCGGTCTACTTCGCTCGCGACTTCTTCATGAATCGCAGCAATCGTTTTTTTTCTGCGCCGTCCAGTTGGTGTCTTCCGGTTCCACCGGCCGCTGGCGGCAGATTCTCTCGTTCACCGTGATCAGTTCAACGCCGAGCTGCTGCAAACGACGGTACTCATCGATCTCGGCCTGGGCCTTGCGCCAGGCGGCGGGCGAAGGAAAGGATTCAGCCACGGTCTTCCCATCCATTCTACGAGTTAACCGGATCTGGGGATCGTGGCCTGGGTCGTTCGGCTTGGCGCAGTGACACGTCGGCTTCCCGCAACGGCGAGCGACCGCGCAGATAGAGCCCGGACGCAGGTCGCCGAGCGTGTTGAACTGGCGCAGGATCTTGGAGCGCTGGGCTTCCAACTCCGGCAAAGAATCCGGCATAGTGCAGCCTCCTGATTCTGAGTGTCTATACACACTCAGAATCATGCCACAGAAAAGGAGTCCAAGCAATCCACCATTTCTATGTCGCGCACCCATCTTCAGTCTGTTCTCCCGATCCCTGCTCCGCCTGGGCCAGTTGCTTTGCGTCGGAAAGAGGAGAAGCCCTTTTCAACATGCGCCAGGCGCGGAGCCGCAGCTTTTCCCCGATCCGATAAGCCAAACCGCGAGGATTCCAGATCTTCTTCTTACCTCGGGCTTTTCGTTCAAGAATTTCCATGACTCTATCGGCGAGTTGCTCAGCTTCAGGACAACCATTGTTTTGAAAAAAGAGAATAGCTGTCCGATGGATTGAGACATAGACAGTCGCTGCTTTTTCCGGGTTGCGATCTAAAACAGCCGGCAAGCCCTTGAACGCCCTTCGGGCGCGTTCTCTTTTCCGTGCCGTCGAACTTCTAATGACGGATTCCGGCATGGGCTCACTTCCACTCGCCATCGATGACGAATCCTCCCCAGGAATAAGGCCGTGTTCCTTTCTTCCACATCTCCAGTTGCGCTGATCGGAGTGCCGCGGCTGGTGTCAGATGCCCTTGGATAATCCCGCTGTAAAACGAATCCATCAATTCGGAAGTCGCGACATCGTCTACCTCCCACAGGCTAGCAATCACTGATCGTGCGCCCGCATATAAGAAACCACGCAGCATCCCGACCAGCCCTTCCCCTTTGATGTCTTTGCCGAGAGCAGTGTTGCAGGCGCGGAGTACAGCGAAGTCAGCCGTGAGGCGTAGATTGAATATCTGTTCAAGACCAAGCAGGCCATTTCGCGGGCGGCCGCATTCATCAATCAGTGAAAACACAAGTCCCGAAAACTCAGGATTTTCAGTGTCTACCAAACCATGGGTCGCGAAATGTACCATGCGAAACTGTTCGAGACCAACACTGTTGAGCGCGTCGAGGGTTGCGGAAAAGCCGGTCGCTTCAAATCGAGCGCTGCGGGCGACGTGCCGCAGAATCAGTTGGGCCTCTTGTGAGCTCGACAACAGCCGCCCAATACTCGGCACTGCGGTCCCGGAAGAACTACGAGGCCCGGTCTCGGCAGCACATGTGCCATTGTTTGGATGACCTGTAAATCGGGAATCGTCGCTGCTGAAGACCGGGTCCGCAAAAACAGCAAGCTGCTTTGCGTGCGGTGCTGTTGCGCTGCGCTGGCGAAGCACGCTTATTGTCGAGGCCGAAGACAACCCGACAATCTCGTGGTGCCCGATAAGGGGTATCTGTTCATTTTCCGGCAGCGGTCCGGAAGCGTTGCGAAAGGAAGATATTGCAGGGCGCCATCGGTGACGAAGATCAGCCTCTGATCGCCGAGCATGGACGCGACGGGCGAAACGAGCAACTTGCTCAGGGCTGAAGCAGCCGCGGAATATTGCTCATCCGCTCTGGTGATCCGGACATGCCTGTGCGCTGGCGTCTCGCCCGGCGGACGTCGAGTTCGCTCTGTCGTAATATCCAGAAATCTCCGCACTAGAGATTCTATGACCGCGCGACCGGGCAGCGCGAAAGCGGTGAAACTGTTCAGCGATACAGCCCACAGATAGCTTCGTGTGTCGCCATTGCCGCATCTTTTGTAGATGGTTACCGCACCGTCATCTGGATTGCAGTGGTACTCTCGATTTCCAGTTCATTGAGCGCGGCTTTGTTCATCGGATCGAAGAACGAATCGTGACCTGAGCTACATGGATCATAATTTCAGCGAGGCGATTAGCTGTGTTTGGCCGAATTACTTGACGATGCAGGCGCACCAGTTACGCCATCGCTGCCCCTCTCGGTTTTATTATCGAAATCACGCGTCTCTCATCGTGTGAGGAGCACACCAAGTCCGCTCGTCTCCGCCGATACAATTCATGCAGCAAGTACACCAGCCGCTACAGCGAGGGGGAATTGGGCAAGCCACGCGGAAATGCCGACGCAAGACGAAAAAAGCTCAAGA
The DNA here is from genome assembly GCA_051000095.1 of Bryobacteraceae bacterium. GTDB lineage: Bacteria > Acidobacteriota > Terriglobia > Bryobacterales > Bryobacteraceae > JBBSHP01. Next base: position 12,131 of record JBPCOQ010000232.1, read on the forward strand.
CAGCGAGGCTCATCACCACTCACGGTAGGATTGGTGTTCGATTGTCATACAGCCGGACTAGAAAGGTTGCGGCTCGGTCATGGGTGCCACTGAAATGCGCTATCACAGATGTGCGGGTCCTCCGAAGACGGGTGATAAAAGCCCGCACTGGGATCTCGTATCATTAGACGCGGGGTTCCCCCGTGGCCCTTCAACGAAGAATTCCCAGAGGATCGCGTTGCAAGGTGCGAGATCATCGTGCGCGAGGGACAACGCTTTACGGCTCGGCTAAAGAAGACCGCCGAGGGCTTGTCTTGGGGATACATATCGACTCAACTCGGATGTGATCGATCCCCAAGACGTCGCGGCCTGGGAAGTAGTCGAGCATTTCCCGTGAAGTCTTGTGTTCCGCGTCGTACATTCTTGTCCCGAATTTCCGCTCCATTACTCCCTGCGGCACCTGGTGCAGGGTTAAGAGTTCTTTGGCGTTAGTTCAGCCCGTTCCTCCCTCTCCCCTTCCGCGCCCGCCCTTTCCCTTCCCGAGGAACAGCCGCCCGTCTGGCCACCGCCTGAACCTCCTCGCCCCCCGAAGCCGAAAGGATTGGCTGTAGCGCAGGTACCGCTGTTTGCCGCTGTGGCGCCCGGCCTGCGATCGGCGGCTTGTGCCGGAGTTGGTATCAGCAGGCGCGGCGCTCACGACATTACTGAGACGCACAAGGTTTGGTGGACGCAGCGATCGCAAACTACGGGCGTCTCGACATCCTGGTGAACAATTCAGGCGTTTACGCCTTCGCCCCGCTTGAGCAAGTCACCGAAGCGGACTTCCACAGAATGTTCAACGTGAATGTCCTGGGAGCCGTTCTGCTGACGCAGGCCGCCATTAAGCATCTTGGAGCCGGGGCAACGCTTGCACCTTCGCCAAGATCGCCAACGGCTGCTTGCGTGGGTGCCCGACTCCGCATTTTTAGAGGGTGTTTGAAAAGGTATTGCGCGGCCTGTTCGGGACACTTGGGTATGCCGAACAGACCAGACAACACAGACCTGAGCGACGCTGCTTGGGCTCTGGTGGTACCGCTTTTGCCTCCAGCACTTCCCGGTGGACGGCCACGCACAACCGATATTCGCGCTGTCGTGAATGCGATCTTCTATCTGCTACGAACTGGCTGCCAATAGCGGTTGCTTCCACAGGAGTTCCCCATATGGGGGACGGTGTACCACTACTTTCGGACCTGGAAAAACGCGGGCGTATGCACGTGTTTGCAGCGAGCTATCTACGAAAAAGCTCGCGTGCAAGCCGGGCGGTCTTCCTGCCCGTCGCTCGTCATTATGGATGGTCAGTCCGTAAAGACAACAGAGCGCGGCGGCGTTCGTGGTTTCGATGGACACAAGCGTGTGAAAGGGCGCAAGCGCCATATTCTGGTGGATACGCTGGGGTTTCCGATTGCCTGCAGAGTCGAGCCGGCCAACACCTCGGACCGACGGGCAGCGGTCCTTTTGCTTAGCGGACTACGCGCACTATTCCCGGCGATCCGAACGGTCATGAACGATGCAGGCCATGAAAGCAAAAAAGTTAGCGCGAATGCTGAAAGTGCAGGAGGGCTGGGAATTGCGGATCATCAAACGTCGGCAACGGGCATTTCAGATTACCGGGCTGACTTGGATCGTGGAACGCACCTTCGCTTGGCTCGGCAGAAATCGCCGCCTCATCAAAGACTACGAGTACGCGGTACAGACCTCTGAGACGTTCATCGATCTTGCGGCTATTCGCCTCATGCTCAATCGGCTCGTGCGCATCTGACCCTTTTCAAACATCCTCTTAGCAACAGAATGTCGAGTGGTGTGTGGTCGGCCTGCCAGATGGCATTCGGTCCGGAAGCCTCTCGGCGATGAACCAATTCGAAAGTGTTGCTGTACGTTTTGGTGCGTTCGTGGGCGAGAGTGACCAGATCCGCTGGCAAGCTTCGGACGATGTTGAACACGGTACCGTAGCTCGGAGCCTTCTCGCCAAGCTCTTTCGAGAACCGTGACACCTGCCGGTACAATGCCGCGATTGGCAGAGGCGGCTTTTGCAGAGCGAGGCCTTCAATGGCCTCCTTGAGCTTGGCCGACACTACGCGGCGTTCACCACGATCCGTCCGTTTCTTGCGGACCAACGCCGTCAACCCTATCCGGCGATACTCTGAAACCAAACGATGTGCTGTCCGATATGGAATCCCCGCGGCGCGGGCTACCGCACCTCGGTGATCAGGCTGCTACGCCACAAAAAGCGCTCGTCGCCTTAATGGCCAGCGGCTTCAACTTCTGCAATGAACCGTTTAACGGCTTCGGGGTCGCGAAGCATGTAGAGCGTCGCCGTAGGGGCTTGTGCGGCACTCTCCGTCATAAGTAAGGGGCGGCTCCTTCGGCGATACCGAAGCAGCCACAGCCAGAAATCAGATCGCTCGCGCGAGCGCAACATCGCTCGCCAAGCGCACCGCACAAACGAGAAATTCAAGAAGATCACAGTGTCCGCTGAACGCAGACGGACTTCGACGGCGTCGTGGGGTCCAAGATCCCCATCCATGATCCACTGATTGTCCTTGACAAGTTTCATCTGAACCTGGGCCCATTGGTCTCGCGGCATCGCGACCAATCCTTCGAGCCAGAACACTTTGTCTAACTCGATCACGGGCAGCCCCGTGATTTTGCCAAGCCTCACCGCAAGCGTGGATTTGCCGGAGCCCCCAGGTCCAAGAATCACCACGTGTTTCATATTTCTCAGCCCAGTCAGATATAGATTTGGTTCCAGTTAGATATACCGAACTCAACTCGCGATCAACGGCGCACGCCTCCTCAATCTTGCCGGGCCGGGCATCGAGTGAAGGTTCTTAACGTGCGATTTTTGACCATTGGAGGAGTGACCATTGGAGGAGTGACCCCATTTCGCACATGCTTAACTGGTTCCTGGCAAGTGAGGCGCAAATCGGAAGTGCTCATACACGGGCTTTAATGCGAAGCACATCAGGGTTTTTCAACAGTATCGAAGCTTTTCGCAACAATTTCGAAATTGAGAAGGTTCTCTTATTGCATGCAGGACTCATTGAACAGCCGAGACCAGATCCTTAAGTGGAACAATCACGGTAAACACTAGCATGTCAGTGGGCTTCTCATATGCTTTCAGCTTTGCCAGCGTGCTCTCTTTCCACCCTGCTGGAACAACGCTCATTTTCGTCAGGTGGTCGACAGTCTCTGATCCGATTGTGGCTAGTTCCCGCAATTGTTGAGAACGGATTCTCCCCTCAGCTAACAGCGGAGATGTTTCCATTAAAGCCTGCACCTTCTCACTGGCATCCCTCCATCTTTGAAACAGGATGTTCAGCTCGATGCCGCCTTTTGAATCAGCGCTCGGGTGTTGCAGAAAGCTCTGTACCAGGACGTAGAACTTATAACGGTCTGGAGGATCGGGCGGTAACACGTTGTTAAATCGGTCAAGCGGAGTCAGTTGGATTGTTTTGTTGTCCGCAGACATTCCGTAAGGCTCCAGTACGGAGACGAATGTCCGAACTGCGTCGATATCCTCCGTTCCAGCCATCTGCCGCAGCGCAGCTTCCGGGTACGTCAGATGGGTAAGCCCGAGGCCCTCGAGCCGAAGCGATGCAGACGATAAGCGACGATACATATCGTCAACGGCGCGCACCTCAAGGGGCGACCAGAACCGTTCGGCAATGGCGGCAGCTCTGGGCCATACGCGAGAATCCAACGTCTCCGAGTCCACGAATTCGGTCCACATGCAGGCCTCGCCGCCCAGAACCAGTTTCCGCTGCTCCGACGTGAGATCCAAGCCCGGCGGCAGCGGATCGGCCAGATAGTATTCTTCGGCCGTCTTCATGTGATCGAGATAATAAGGCGCAGCGAGGATGTTGCGATATCCGCGCTTGGCTGCATCCACCAAAAACCGGGTGTCTCTCCATGACTCGATAACGACGTCTTTCGGCAGTGCTGGATGCAGGACCTCGTCCCAGCCCATCATGTGTTTGCCGTGCTTTGTCAGCAGCGCTTCAATCCGTTGGTTAAACTCGGCCTGCAAGGCCTGCGTGTCTTTCAAATGATGTTGCCGCATGTAGGCGACAATCTTTGGATTCGCCCTCCACTGCGCGCCATTGCTCTCATCTCCACTTATGTGGAGATAAGGATCGGGGAAGATTCCCGCCATTTCACCGAGAAACTTGTCTAGAAAGGCAAACGTGGTCTCGCGCGTGGGATCCATCGCGGCATCATCAATTCCGAATTTCCTGCGTAACACATAAGGCCCGGGGCCGCTTGCGAGTTCCGGGTACCCTACAAACCAGCTACGGGCATGTCCCGGCATATCAAAATCGGGCACCACGCGAATCCCATGGTCACGAGCATAGGCCACTATCTCCCTGGCTTGCGCTTGCGTATAGTAAAGCCCATCAGAACCTAACCCAGTTAATTTCGGGAAGATTTTGCTCTCCATGCGAAATCCCTGGTCATCCGTCAGCCTCCAGTGAAAGACGTTCATCTTGACCGCCGCCATGCCATCGAGAGTTCTCTGTAGTACCTCGATAGGCTGGAAGTGACGCGCACAGTCAATCAGTAAGCCACGCCATGGGAAGCGGGGGCTATCTTCAATTTTGACCGCGGGGATGTAGTATCCGTTAGAACCGCCCTGGATCAATTGCAAGAAGGTTTCCATGCCGCGGAGCGCTCCAACAACAGTAGGCGCGTCGATGGTAGCGCCGACGGCAGTCACCTTCAGTGCATAGCTCTCGTCCTCGTTAACGGATTGTGGCTCTTGGCCGGCGCTTTGGACTCTGACTTCCAAGCTAACTGCCTTATCGATTGCAGTTAATTCTCTTGAAAGGGTAAGCCCTGTGGCGTATTCAAGGCGCGTCCGCAGGCGTTGAAGCCCGGATTCAAGACGCCGATTCCGGAAGCCGGAGGCGCTTAGCCGGAAGTCCGGCGTGAGCGTCAACTCGCCCGCGTGGGCCGATATCTTGGCAGGCATTGGCATCAGAGTATTTGTGAATGCCGACTTGCTTTGCGCCCATGCTTCGCCCACGGCCGCAGCGATTATCGAACAGGCACAAACCCTAAGGATTAGATGCTTCATGCAGTTTCTACCGGGCCGCTCCCATTCGCCTAGCCTCGCGTATGGAAGTGTGCTTAGAACACAACTCTTAAGGAAAATTGTGCGATGCGAGGCGGCTGCGCGGAAGTGTAGACTCCAAACGACCTTGGCACTGAAACATCCGCCCCTACGCCACCTGTCGAGTTGAACTGAGTGTGGTTGAACGCGTTAAAGAGTTCGCTGCGGAGTTCGACGAAGCGGGATTCCCCGAATGGAAAATTGCGCATGAGGGCAAAATCGACGTTGTTCTGGCCGGCGTACCTCAATATGTTGCGGCCAGAGTCACCAAACGCTCCGAGGGGTGATGGCGCAAAGCAACTGGTGTTAAACCAACTGGTACGCGTCTGCGCTGCCTGCAACTGGGTGCCGCTACAGGTGAGCTGGGCGCGTTCGCTACCAAAAGTTCCGGATCGATTCCCATCCTGCGCTACAGTGAATGGAAAACCGGTCTGCGCCTGCCACAGGCCGGAGATCCGCCAACCGCTAACCAGGTAAGACAGAATGCCGGTCTGGTTGCCGAGAAGCGATTTCCCCTCGCCAATCGGCAGGTCCCAAACTCCACTCAATGTAAAGCGGTGCCTCAAATCGAAGTCCGAGCTGGCGTAATCGAGAGAGGGACGAGTCGTGTCCATCAGGATGAACTGCCCGCCGCTTCCCCCGCCCTCACCTCCGTTATTATCTAGCGAGTGACCATAGGTGTAGCCGGCGATAAAGGTTAGGCCATGCACGAACCCTCGCGTCAACTTAGCTTGCAAGGAGTTGTAATTTGAGTAAGCGAAGCTGTCGGCCGCGAGAAACAATCCAAAGTTCTGGAATGGACGATAGTACGCGGCTGGAGACGAACCTGCGAGAGCGCCCTGGTTTATGTAACGCAGGCCGTCCAGATCGCTTCCTTTATTCCCTATGTATTCAAGATCCAACGCCAGCGAGGATGTAAGTTGGCGCTGAACTCCAAGACTCCATTGCTGAACATAACCCAACTTAAAGCCGGGAGTAAGCTCGAGGCCACCTGGCAATCCACCCGACTTCGGATTGGTGAATGGATCGGACAAGGGCACATTCACGCCTGCCGATGGATTAGACGCATACGTGCGCTCCACCACAAAAGGCGGATTGAGAGCCGAGAGAAACTCGGAATTGAAGATAGCGATATTGCCAAATACTCCGTAACCGCCGCGTAAAACAGTGGTTCCCTTTCCGGTCACATCGTAGGCAAACCCGAGCCGTGGATAAAATCGGGTATATGGTGTGCCATAAAGGGCGCGGTTCTTACGGCCAGTAAAGCCATTTCCCGGATCACCGGCGATTACGATCTTCCCGCTGCCTTCGGGAATAAAGGTGCTGAGGCGATTTCCTTTGTCAACGAATGCCGGCGTGAGTTCATAGCGGAGACCCAAGTTCAATGTAAGTCTGCTATTCACCCGGAAGTCGTCCGCGAAGTAGTAGCCCTGCAGTATCGACCTCGCATCTTCGCGGCCACGGCCGGTATCGAGCACAGCCTGCTGCACATAGCCTAGCTCGAAATCTGGCAAACCGGTCGCGGCTTTGGTATAGAGATTGGTGAAATTAAACTGTCCGCGCTGCACACCGGAGACTGAAACGCGGTTGAGTTGTACCGGCCAAATAGTCGCCCCCGCATGCAGCGTGTGCCTGCCCGCAACATGAATCAGGTTGGGAATGATTTGTTCCGAGTTCTCGACGCGTCCTTCAGGACTATAACCGGCATCTCCCACCGAACTAAAGCCCTGAATGTTCACTTGGGGCACTCCATCAACGGAAGGATCTCCAGCCAGTGAAAGCCCGGAAATGCCGAAGCTCGCCGCCGTTTGCTTGCCTATCTGCTGCGAAGTGTTCAAAGCATTTTCACGGTTGTAGCCGATTCGCAAATCGAAGACGGTATTCGGACCAAATACATAGGTCGAGCCGAGCGCGATATTCTGCACCGTCATCAGACCATAGGTCCCAAACGACGGGAGCGTACCCGGCGTGTAACGGTTTGTGTCATCAATGCTGTAGCGCCCGAATATTTTCCATTTGTCTGAGACCTTGTGGTCAATACGGCTCACGAACTGATATTCCTTGATCGTGTCCGAGGATGCGTTGAGGTAGTTGTAGCCCGAGCCATTCGCGTTGGACGCTGGAAAGAAGGAGAGGAACTTGCTGGCAATCGGGAAGATCGTTGGGATGACATTCCCAGGAAATTGTGTGCCGGTAAGCGGGTTGATTACTGGGGTGGAATACGCGCTGAAGTCGCCCCGCAACTCGGCTGCGGTAGGCACAATACTGGTGCGCGACAATCCCTGGTTCAGGCGTAAACCTTCATAAGATCCGAAGAAAAAAGTCTTATCTTTAATGATGGGGAGACCGATCGTGCCGCCATATTGGTTTTGATGGTAAGCCGGCTTTTTCGCGTCGAAGTAGTTGCGCGCGTTCAGAACATCGTTGCGGAAGAATTCGAACACCTCGCCGTGAACCTGATTCGTGCCGGATTTGGTAATGATATTGACCGTGAGTCCGGATACAACTCCGTATTGCGGATCATAGGGGGACTCTAAGACCTTAAACTGGTCGATCGATGCCACCGATGGGCGGAGACTCGTGTTCTTGAAACGGAATCCGAAGGAGTCGACGCCGTCGATAACGAAAGTGTTATTGGTGGCCCGGTTGCCCGCCGCTTGGACTCCCACATTTCGCGGTCCCCCACCGCGTGCTACCGTCTGTCCACCAGCCGCTGAACTAACACCGGGAAGCACGAGCGCCAGTTGCAAAAATTGACGTCCATTGAGTGGCAGTTCGTGGGTGTTGACGTTATCGATCAGCGCGCCGATGCTGGCTTGGGTGAGCTCGATCCCGGAATTCTCGGCATTTACCGTGACACTCTCGCTTGTCGAGCCTACTTGCAGGACGGCCCGGATCTCCGGGCGATCCTCCACGTTCAGCACAATATTTTTCTGAACATAGACCTGAAACCCCGGCTGCGAGACTTTCAGAATGTAGGCGCCCGGCGCAAGTTGGAGGAAGGTAAAGTTTCCACTATCGTCGCTGGTGGTTTTATAACCCTGCGATGTGCCGTTGTTGGTAAGTTCGACGGTTGCTTTGGGGATCATATTTCCCGTGGAATCAGCCACGTTTCCCACAATGCTCGCGGTATTGCGCTGGGCGCCCAATCTCCCTGGGCAAATGCAGGCGCCTACGACGAAGACAATCCAACAAATCGAACGTAACCGGGGAATGACCATAATGCTCCTGACGCTATATAGCGGCCTGATGTAGTTTATAGAAGTATCAAACTTTTGTCAAGCACCTTCAACAGCACCTTCAACATCTTGTTTTCAGCTTTGTTTCCCAGGAGTTTCCTCATATTTTCGGCCGTCCCAGCCAAGCAGTAGTTCCAACTGTGGACTCGGAGGCAGTTGCTCCGACGGCCCGGGGCTGGTTTGGGAGAGGAGGATGATCCGGTCCGCAAGCCCGTCCCGATCGCTTGCGTTGCTCCGACGGTCCGGGCTGCGTTGGGAGAGGATGTTTCTTGATAACGTCCGCCAGCGCCTAGAACCGGACGGGCAAAATGCCGAAAAACCGTTGCGAGATAATCAGCAGCTTCTGCACAGGATGCGAAGCTTCATCTTCGCCCCAGACGATGTGCTATATAGCTAGAGTACAGTATTTCGCCGGAGGACGCATTGGGTATCGTTTTTTCACTGCTTGCAATAATCTGCTTTACCGCACTTTATTTGGTCGTGGGGCGGAGTCAGGAGAAGCATGTCGATCCATATGGCCTAACTGTTTTGATATTTCTCGCTGGGCTGGTGCTGAGCTTTCTCGCCTCGATGCCGTTTAGTCCGGTCCAGTATCCGCGGCAATTACTCATCACTGGTACGATGATGGGCACAACTGCGGGTATTGGGCTGTTCGGTATCGCGCTCTCCGCTAAAGCAGGCGTTCCGGTGAGCGTCATCAACACTGTTGCGAGCTTGGCGCTCGCGATTCCAGTTCTTCTGGCACTCATCTTTTACCGAGAGATCCCACAGAGCTATCAGACAGTAGGCCTGCTGTTGTCCCTTGTCGCTATTGTTTTGCTACAGGGCAGTTCAGCAGGTACCTCTGCTCCGCCTTCATGGGGAAGTCGGGGCAGTATTATCACAATGCTATGGATGATGCTCATTTTTCTCGGCAACGGAAGTGCGCAATTTTTTCAGGCGCGTCTGCATCTGGCCGGACTTGATGCGCTCCAGTCTTCTGCTTTGGTGATGATGTACATATCGGGAGCAATTTTCTCCACGGGGGCACTGCTGGTGTTTCGCGGCCGTGTCGATCGCCGGGCGTGGGGATATGGCGCGGCAGTTGGACTCGCTTCCTATGCCGGGAACTTTTCGGTTCTGCGTGCGCTGGGGGCGCTGCCCCCACACATTGTCTTCCCAGTCGTTATCTGCGGGCCCATCATTCTCACTGTCCTGTACGCTCGTGTTTTTGAGGGCGTTAGGCTGACCGGTCGACAATCCGTCGGACTGACCTGCGGCGTCGCCGCCGTGCTGCTACTTACAGTCGTTTAGGAGACTTTTTGTCATTTTCAGCTGGGATTGATCTGGGCGGTACCTTTACGAAACTTGCTCTAGTTGACTCGGCGGGGAGAGTTCTCGATCAGCAAAAGACACCATCACTTACAGGCTATTCGGCGGAGGAGGTCCTGAGCTCGGTTCGGGCAAAGCTGGAAGAGATGTGCAAGAAAACCAGTTTGCCTTATCCCCCGCCCCTTGGGTGCGGCATCGGTGTCCCAGGCGTCGTGGACTATCGGTCCGGTGAGGTTAAGTTCGGTGGTGCGTTCAAGTGGTCGCACGTGCCCTTACGGTTAATCGCGGAGAAGATCTTCGAGTGCAGTACCGCAGTCGATACTGACGTCAACGCAGGTCTGCTCGCAGATCTCTATTTTGGCCACGCACGCGATTCGTCTGAGATGCTTTATCTCTCCTGGGGCACCGGCATAGGAGCCGGCTTCACAGTAAATCGCAACGTGTATCACAGCCGTGGTGGTGCCATGGGCAACCTCGGCCATTGTCTGGCGAATTCCGGTAGTGAACGCAAATGCTTCTGCGGTTTATGCGGATGTTTGGAAGTCGAAATCGGAGCCGCCGCGCTCGTCGACAAGATGCAACGCAAGATCACAGAGGGAGCTAAGACTGGAATTTCCGGCGACACGGAACTTACGTCACAGCGAATTGCGCAAGCCGCGGAATCCGGAGATCCGGTCGCCTATGAAGTCCTGGGAGAGGCTGCCGGCATGTTGGCGCGGGCCTTGGCCGCCCCGTTATCCTTGCTGAATCCTGACACTGTGATCCTGGCTGGTGGAGTGAGCCGCTGTCTGCCCATAGTAAGAGACGTCTTCGATAGAGAACTCGCCCGCAACACTCCGGCGTTTTCGCTTGCAAACACAGCAATTTTTCCTACGGCTTTCGAGGAATCCGCGGGAGTGATAGGGGCCGCCACCCTGGCTGCGGTTGAAAGGAAGAGATGATCGCAGACGTCAACCTTGTGAATGTCTATCGAGACAACCTGGAGCAAATTTTCAGGCGTATCACCGAGACTCAGGTGACTGCTCTCATTCAGGCGGCAACCTGGGCCGCCGAAGTCATCGAAGCAAACAATATCATTTATACGCTCGGGAGCGGCCATTCGCTGCTCATTGCAACCGAGCTCTATTACCGGGCCGGCGGCCTGGCCAACTTTGATGTGATTCATGACAGAACTTTCGGGCGGACCGAACGCCTTGCGGGCTACGGGAAATTACTGCTCGACAGCTATCCGATTTCAGCCAAGGACTTGCTGATTCTTGTCTCGAATTCCGGCCGCAATGAGCTCACTGTCGAGATGGCGATCGAGGCCAGGCAGCGAGGAATAAGGACGGTGGCGATTACGTCGTTGGCACATTCCCTCGCCGTGTCGCCGCGCACAGTTAGCGGCTTTCGGTTGTGTGATGTGGCGGATCTGGTAATCGACAATTGCGGCCGTGTGGGAGACGCGTCGGTCGAGGCCACATCCCCACGTGAATCGGTAATGGTGGCCCCTACTTCGACCGTGGCAGGCATTTTCATTGCCAACTCCATTGTCTCGCTCACTACCCAAATCTTGCTGAATCGCGGGATTGATCCTCCGGTCTTCGCCAGCGCGAACATTGATAATGGTGATAAAAAGAACGAAGACTTACTCCGCTTCCTACGAGAACGGCTGCGCGGTCTCTAGATAAGTTTGAGCTGTTCTATCTATTATGGCCTCCGTTACCTCCACAAAGAAACCGAAAAGTAATCCTGTTCCGGCCTATCGTCAGATCGCGAATCGGTTGACGCAAAGCATTCGCTCAGGAGAACTTCGACCGGGAGACGCAGTCCCTTCAGAGCGCAAATTGGCTACGCTGCACGAAGTTAGCCTAATGACTGCTCGTCATGCTTTGCGGGAGTTGACAACCGAGGGGCTGCTCAGCCGGCGGCCTAACGTCGGGACGTTCGTAGCCCACGCCAAGATTCACTTCAACAAGCTGACCAGCTTTACAGAGGAGATGCTTAGCCGTGGCTATATTCCAGAGTCTCGCGTCCTTAGCGCAGGCTACACCGCGAAGGAAGACGAGGTCTGTTCCAGACTTGCTCTTCCGATTGGCAGCAACCTTGTCCGTTTACAGCGTCTGCGCATGAGTGGAAATGAACGATTTTCGGTCGAAACATGCTATTTGGCGGCAAAGCGGTTTGGGGATATTTTAGAGGAAGACCTGGAAACACAGTCTCTTTTCACCAAGCTCACCGATGTCTATCAAGTCAAGCTTGCCTATGCCGACGAGGAGATCGATGCGACGTCGGCCGATCATAGAACGGCCCGGCTATTGGAAGTGGAGATGGGAGCGCCTGTCTTACGCATCCGTCAATTGCTGTACAGCACGGCCGAGCCAATTGTCTATTCAATTGCCTTAAATCGCTCGGACCGTCACTCCATGTTCGTCCGGCGGTTCCGGTGACAAGTAGTACGTCGCGCGACCACCTGCCGATTGCCCCCGCATCTGGATTGTTCTGTATCCCAATAACGCAGGCTCGTTTGAAGTTCAAGTATTCAATTTGACTTTTCATCGTTTCGTGTGCCGCCCTGCGACAGGGGGTAGTAGCCACATGACGTCACGTTCACAAAACAAAATCGGCTGAGTTTTGAGGTGAGCCAGCCGTTGTGGGACACTCGTGGCCCGCATCGCCACCCCGCTCTAGCTCAGTCGCCTTCGCGTTCTCCTCCCACCCCTTGAGCGGGAATCCTTCCGTCCGCACGGTCTTACCCGCGAGTGGAAGGAGGATGTTTCATGCCCACCCAGGCTGGCCCGACGGGCCAACCACCGAAAACCACCCAGGAACCAGATCTCATCTGTGAAGGAGAACGAGTACCATGCCGGGATGCAAGACGAAGATGATGAGCCCACAATCGGGGTCAACTGGAGCGTCTATCTCACGGTTACTTGACGTGGCGGTACCCGGAAATGGTACGGGTCGTCGGCAGACGAGAACTAGCATATAGGTTGTGAGCCGTAAGGATGATCGTCTTCGCGTCTCATAAGGACCGATACGGTTGAAGCGAATGAATAAAGCCGATCACTGTGTCTGGGCAGAAGCGCTGGGTTCCGTCCGCTTCTTGCGTGCCGGTTTACTGGATGTGGGTGACGGATTGGTCCGCATTGGCTGTAGCTGCACGGCGGCGGGAGCGGGTTGCAATTCTTCCACCGGCGGATTGATCCAGCGATAGTAGAGGATGCCGAGAAAGAATCTGCCTCAGATGGTCTCGGGCGTGTCCCGCATTGCCAAATTGCTCCAGGCCCGTGGCCTTCTGGGTTGCCCTCCACCACTCACCGCCGTCGATCAGTGGCTACGGCGATTCAATCAGCACTTGCTGCACGTTCACGGTCTCACGGCTAAGACACGCGGCAACTATCTCCGTTACGCACGCCGTTTGATCGCCGTGAAATTCGGAGACGCTGCCTTGGCAGACGCTTTCGGCCGATGATTTATGCGGTTTCGTGCAGACTGAGGCCGCTCGCCTTCAGCCGGGCAGTCGTGGTCTACCGGGCACAGCTATATCGGCTGTGCTGCGCTTCCTAGCAATGGAAGGAGCGGCGTCGCCTCTGTTTGCCCGAGCCCTGCCGCCTATCCGACGGTGGCGTCATGCCTCTTTGCCGCGCCACTTGTCAGCCGTTCAGTTGGACACAATCTTGGCCGCCTGTCAAAAACCAGAGGGCGGTAGTTGCCGCGTCCGGGCAATTGTTTTGCTGCTGGCTCGCCTCGGTCTGCGTGCGGGCGAGGTACGCCAACTCCGGCTGCAAGATATCGACTGGGCTGAGGGTGTATTGCACGTTCGGCAAGGCAAGTCGCGTCGTGAACGCTGCCTGCCATTGCCGGGCCGACACCGGAACTGCCTTGGTGGACTATCTCCAGCAGGAGCGCCCAACCAGCGCGCATCGCAAAGTCTTCCTGAGCCTTGCCACCCCTCATCAGCCGCTGGCCGCCTCGCCGGCGGTGTCGCGTATCGTTCAGCGAGTGCTACGTAAAGCTGGAGTGGATGCACCGCGGCTCGGCGCGCACCATCTCCGGCACTATGCCGGGTTCCGGACTATTCCGGGTGAGTTGGCTTGTGGGCCGCAGGCTTTGGGTTAGCGAATATTTTCCCGGCATAGTCCGGCAGGGTTTTCCTGACAGTCTGGTCTGGAAGGAGAACACTGATGACGCAGGTTTCAGAGCACATCGAATATGCAAACAGAACGGCCCCTTGGGACCATATATCGATTCGTACGCAGCCGAGATGCACGGTGAGGGCTACGCCCAGCAGACGAGTGAGGTGCAGATCCGTTTGGTCACCGATTTCGGTCGCTGGCTGGCCAAACGTCAAATCCAGGCGAGGGAGGTTACTGCTGAGCTGTTTCAGTCGTACCTTCGAGCGCGAGCACGTCGGCGACAACCCACAGGAAATGACCTGCCCGCCTTACACCGGCTGTTGAATCTGTTGGTACGGCAAGGTGTGGTTTCTGTGCCGGCATCCCCGCCACCGACGCCAGCGGAGCAGTTACAGAGCGAGTTCTGTCTCTACTTGCAGCAGGAACGTGCACTCGCATCGACAACGCAGAAATGCTATCTGACCTTCGTCAGCGATTTTTTGACGGAGTGTTTCGGAGCCGGGCCAGCCGACCTCTCTTGTCTGTGTGCCGCGGATGTAACCGGCTTCGTGCAAAGCCGTGCTGTGGCCATTCAAAGCAGGCGGCGGGTGCAGTTGCTGACGACCGCGCTGAGATCGTTTCTGCGATTCGCACGTTATCGGGGAGATACCGACAAGGATCTCGCTGCGTGTACCGCCCGTCGCCAGCTGGAAGCTATCGACCATACCTCGCGCGCTTCCGCCTGATCAGGTAAAACAAGTGCTGGCTTCGGTCGACCGGAAGACCTCGATGGGCCGCCGTGACTATGCGATTCTCTTGATCCTGGCGCGTCTTGGTTTGCGCGCCGGTGAGATCAGAATGCTCACATTGGAAGATCTGGATTGGCAAGAGGGATTGATTACTGTGCGCGGGAAGGCGGGCCGCTATTCACAACTGCCACTGCCGGTCGATGTCGGCGCGGCCATTGCTGATTATCTGCGGCACGGGCGGCCAGCCGCCAGCAGCAGATGCGTTTTTCTCCGGACGAAAGCGCCCGCAGGGGGTTTCCGAGGCCAATGTGGGATTGGCTCGATTGTAAGACACAGGCTCGCTCGCGCCGGGATTGATGCTGCTCGCACGGGAGCCCACCAGTTCCGGCATGCACTTGCCTGTCAGATGCTCCGGCAAGGAGCGTCGTTGTCTGAGATCGGCGAACTTTTGCGACACCGCAGTCCACAGACCACAGCCATCTACGCAAAGGTTGACCTGGCTTCACTTGCGGCGTTGGCCTTGCCCTGGCCAGGAAGTGCACGGTGACTTCATGGCGTAAAAGGATCGAGGAATACGTGGAACTGCGCCGCAGTTTGGGATTCAAACTACTGGACACGAAGGTGGGGTTGCTTAAGTTCGCCTCGTTTCTCCAACAGCGCCGTGCGTCACGCATTACGGTCCAGTTGGCGATGGAATGGGCCCAACGGGACAAGACTATGCGTCCCGCCGAATGGGCCAAGCGGCTCAGTTTTGTGCGCGGCTTCCTTTCACGAGTGGAACGGGAATGGTTACCGGAAGGAGCGGCGCGAGTTGCGGCAGCCAGTGGTGCTCTCGATCCAGGTCATTTACCGCCCAACCGATACGGGGTAGTCGCACGACCATTTTCTCGCCGAGCCGTTACATGGCATTGTCCGTTCCAGCGGAACGGACTGTGTCCGTTCCAGCGGAACGGACTGGCCCGATGGGCAGATTGGCCCAATGTGGGAACTGCGCGGCGATCAGCCGGGCGACGAGGTTGACGTCAGTGTCGATTTCATCGACGTGCATTTTTCCAGAATTCATCAGGGCATGCCCTGTTCACAAAGCGACAAAGCGAAACGGCCTCATTTCTGAGTGTCCCCCCAAATGGGCCATTTGTCCGCTGAGGTCAAGTTCCCTCCAGCAGACGGACTGAGGTTCGTCCGATACCCAATCGCCTTGCGATCTCCGATTTGGTGAGCTTTTCCTTGCGGTAAAGACGACGAACCTCCACGAACTTTTTAGCTGCGGACTTTGGTCTACCCAGAACGATCCCTTTGGCGCGAGCCTGGGCGATGCCGGCACGACAAGACGGCCGGATAGGTGGACGCCGTCCAAAGCTGAGCAGCCAACAGCAAGCAGAGATATGCAGCATGATCGGCAAAGGCGAGAAGACGGCCGCAGATGCAGCGCGGTTGTTCAAGGTGCATCCGGCGACGGTGAGCCGCCTCCTTGCCCCGTTCTTCGGCGGTTCCGCCCAAACCGAGAGTGAGAGGTCGCACATGAGCAATGCAAACGCCCGCGCAGGAGTACACGCGGACCGTCACTCATCGACTCATCGCCTGCTTCGATATTACGCTGCCGATTGTAGTGGGGCAGGAATTGGGCCTCCGTAAGACCCTGCATCGACGTTGTCGCCCTGCGCCGTACTACGAACGAAAGTATTCGTGTAGTATATTGTCGATAGTCGAGGTATTCAGTGCCGAAGCCGTCTGATCTTCTCCAAGGCCCGCTGGATTTGCTGATTCTGAGGACACTCTCTGCCCAGCCGCTGCACGGCTGGGGTATCGCTAAGCGGATAATTCAATTATGATTTTAGCCGCAAAGAGAGTAAAGGGGACTCCGTTAGCGTTAGCATTCCGGACCGGCACCAGAATATTGAACGTTATTTTGCTCTTGCTGCTCGCGTGCGCCGGGGCTTCAGCCGAACGTCTCGCCACGCGCACCTACATCACTGGTGACGGTCTGCCTGGCAACCCTATTCGATGTATCCGGCGCGATTCGCGAGGATTTCTCTGGTTCTGCACCAGCGAAGGATTGGCGCGCTTTGACGGTTATCAGTTTTCCAGCTACACGACCGACACCGGTCTGCCGAATCGGATAATTTCCGATTTACTCGAAACACGCGATCACACCTATCTGCTGGCGACGAGCGATGGCGTCGTTTTATTCGATCCACTGGCACGCAACGGTAAGCCGAAATTCGTCGTCTATCGCCTGGGCCCGCCTGGGCCCGCCTGGGCCCGCCAAATACGTATATGCGCTTCTTGAAGACAGCAGTGGAAATGTGTGGTGCGCCACCGCGGGCGGCTTATACCGACTGGATCGCCAGGGCCCCTCGTGGACACTGAAATTCGTCGACATTGGGATGCCCGCGAAATCCTGGAGTGAGGCGAGCGCGGTGACCAGCCTGCTTGAGGATAAGCGAGGTGGTTTGTGGTTAGGCACGTCAAATGGACTTTATCGGCGCTGGCCCAACGGCGAGGTCGAACGCTACACAAGTGTGCAGGGCTTTCCAGCAATTGGATCTACTCTCTCGCCCAGGACCATACAGGGCAACTGTGGGCCGGAACCCAGCACGGTCTCTGCCGTCTGGTAGCCGACCCCACCAGGGGCAAGCGAATCGTGGCCAGGGCCTATGGCGCTGCCGATGGGCTGCCGCACGATGAGGTCCATTCCATATGCGAGGCGTCCGACGGCCGCCTGTGGATCGGGATGTTGCGAGGGTTTGCGGAATTCGTCGATGGCGCAAACGCCACGCGGATAAATTTCAGATCTTACACCACCGCCCAAGGCGTCAACGACAGAGGGATCTTCCACATGATGGAGGATCGAGCCGGCAATCTGTGGCTGGGGACCGAAGGGAGCGGGGCCGTCAAAATTGTTCGAGGCGGATTCACGACATATACCAGGATGGCCTTCCCCCCTTTGGCGTAGTATCCATCCTCGAAAGCAAAGCCGGCGAGCTTTTCGCTGTAGGCATTGAACGTCCCTTTAAGCCGTTTTGACGGGTGCCGGTTTACTACCGTGCGAATCAACGTGCCCAAATCTATTACGAGCTTTGGATGGGGCGTAGCTCAGATTACGTTCCAGGATCATCTCGGGGAATGGTGGGTACCCACAGCCGACGGACTGGTTCGCTTTCCAGTAAGCCGCTTCGAGCAGCTGGGCCGCGCCCGCCCTAAGGCAATCTACAAAATGATAGACGGCCTCCCCGGCAACCCCATCCTGCGCACGTTCGAAGATTCTCGAGGAAATATTTGGGTCGGCACAAATGACGGCAACGGCGGGGTGAACGGAGGGGCCCTTTGGGATCGGGCTACCGAGACTTTTCATCGTTTCGAGCTGGTCCCGGGGATGATCCCTATGCCTTCTCCGAAGATCGCTCGGGCCGACTCTGGATCGGATTCTACCCTAACGGACTTGCCCGCTACCAAGATGGACGCTTCACCCTCTTCGGCAGATCCGACGGAGTCCCGGCTGGAGTGATCCTGGGGCTTCATCTGGATCGATCCGGGCGGCTGTGGATCGCCTCCAGTTTGGGCGGGTTATCGCGCGTAGACGACACCTCCCAGCCGCGGCCGGCGTTCACAACTTATACGACCGCCCAGGGTCTCGCCAGCAACAGGGTTTTGTCTCTAACCGAAGATCGCTGGGGCCGGATATACGCCGGCACCGGCCGCGGAATCGATCGGATTGACGTCGCACACCACCGGATCACGCATTATGGCGAGTCCGAAGGGGTGTCGGCAGGTACCTCAGAATAGAATCGGCCATGTGCAACCGTCAGGGAAATGTTTGGTTCGCAAATGAGGTGGGTTTATCGAAATTGGAGCCGAAGCAGGATCCAGCGGCGTCACCGGCCACGCCCCTCATCGAGGGGCTGCGGATCGCAGGGGTTCCCTATCCGACTTTCGATCTGGGCGAGTCTCAAATCGCAGGATTGAGACTAACATCTAACCAGAACAACATCGAAATAGATTTTGCCAGCTTGCGCTTCGCCGCGGGAGAGATCCTACAGTACCAGTATCGCCTGGATGGCGTGGACAGCGATTGGAGTTCGCCAACCGGCCAGCGCGCCGTTCACTATGCGAACCTGCTCCCGGCGGCCTACCGTTTCCGTGTGCGATCAGTTACTGGGAATGGCTTGGCGAGCGAAGATGTGGCCTCCGTTGAATTCTCTATTCGCCCGGGTGCTTAACCGAATTGGGGGATCAATGACCTCGAACCATGTTGTAGGCCTCCGCCGGGTCCAGACGCTTGCGGACGCTGTTTTCTAGTTCGGCCAAGGCGGGATGAGCCCGGCCTGG
>JBPCOQ010000153.1:0-76013 GCA_051000095.1 Bryobacteraceae bacterium
TGGCTACTACGCCCTCTGCTGACTTCTGCCCTGCGGTCAGCTCGCCTCGCGGCTCCCTCAGTCCGTTACGGACACAGGAACAGACCTCCCGAGGTAAGTTCGACAGCCTTCAGCGCACAACCGTCGGATTTACGCTTCGCGCCTTTGATGCGGAACGCACGCAAGCGTGGATACAGACTTTGCGGTGAGTTGCCCGCTCGTCTGACGCTCACGCCTCCTATCCGCTGTATTGTTCATCGGCTCGCACTTTTGCTCCGCGCTTCTTTCAGACTCCGCCTCGCGACGACGCCCTTGCGCTTCACTACCCTTCACCTCCATCAGGTTGGGTAGAAGACTTCCACTTCCAAACTGCCGAACATGCTCGGCACACAACTCCAGGGGCGACCGAAGGTCGCCTGCCACTGTTCAGCAGATGCCACACAACCATTCGCCCTTCCGCATCCAACTCCTAACCTGAAATCCTTCGATCCGGTCCCATTCGGGGAAACCCGAGAGGATCAGTGTAGACTTCGCTTTCCGCACACGCGAGAACTCATGGGCGAGTCCTTCGATGGCTGCTGAGCTGATATTCGCAACGATCACATCCATCGAACGACTGCGAATCGCGTCCAGGGAACCAGTAATGGCGGGGCAGGAAACTCGCTCCCGCGCCACCGCCACGGCTTCGAAATCGATATCGCAGCCGATCGGTTGCGCGCCGAGCAGGATTGCAGCCGTACATAAGATGCCGGAGCCGGAGCCAGTATCGAGCACCCGGTCGCCAGGCTGAACGTGCTGTTCCAAAGCTTCGAGACAAAGCTGGGTACAAGGATGCCAGCCAGTTCCGCAGGCCATCCCGGGATTCACTTCCAAGCGCAATCGGCCGCCCGGCGCTGGATCATCGCGCCACGGAGGAACCAGAAAGAACCGCGTGCCCACCAATAGCGGCGGCCACGCATCTCGCGTAACCTGCTCCCAATCGATCTTCGCTTCCAACCGGCGCGCTGGCGCGTACACCGACAACGCCGAGGCCACTTCGAGTACGCCGGCGGAGTCTTCAAAGAACGCGCGCAGGCCGTTTTCTTCTTCGATGATTCCAGCCGTGCCTACTTCGGCTAAATCTGCAACGAGCAGGTCTTCCTGGCCGGGTTCGCAATGTAGCAGCAGGGAGAACAAGCGATCAGTTTACGCGGAACTCACTTTGGCTCGCCAACCGTGATTGTCGGCTGGACATCGAGTTTCCGGAACCCGGCTTCGTGGCACAGCCATTGCTGGCTGTGTTGGTTGTCGATCGTAACAACGTTCATCGTTTTGCTTTTGCGCGTTGACGAAACGGTTGAGAATGACGAACACGTCTTCCGCTGGCCGGAGCGGACAGGCGTTAGCAGGGTCAAAATACAACTGGCGATTCGCTTGCTCATCAATCCACCATAGTATCCTGAAGATACCTCCTGATGCGGTCCAAGGTCGTTCTCTTCTCGGCGGTGGGCGCCCTGTGCATTGGCGCGGCGTATCTGCTCTCGGGCAAGCCGAATTCTCCCAAGCCCGGGGGTGCGAACGACACCCATATCGCGAAAGCGACGGTGGGCTCGATCGACCGCGTGATGCGGCTGACCGGACAAACTTCGGCGCGCAATTTCGCGAACATCACGGCCCCCATGCTGCGTGGTCCGGAGTCCGGTAAAGCGCTGATCCTCATGAAGCTTGTGAAGCCTGGCGCGTTTGTCAAAAAGGGTGAGCTAATCGCGCAAATCGATGCCCAGTCCACGCAAGACCACGTCGACGATGTTGCCGACGCGATTAAGCAAGCCGAATCCGACATACGCAAGAGAAAGGCCGAGCAGCAGGTCGAATGGGAGACGCTGCAGCAGACGTTGCGGGTCGCCAAGTCGGCCATGGAAAAAGCGCGGCTCGACGCGAAGACCACCGTGTTGCTGACTGAGATCGAGCGGGAGTTGCTTAAGCTCAACTTGGAAGAGGCGCAGGCTCGCTATGAGCAGTTGCAAAAGGATTTGACTTTTCACAAGGCTGCGAATGACGCGGAGATCCGCATCCTGGAGCTGACCAAAGAGCGCCAGCAGCGGCATCACGACAGGCACGCGCTCGACTTGGTAAAGTTCACGATCAATGCCCCGATGAACGGCTTGGCGGTGATGCAGCAGACCTGGCGCGGCGGGGAGATGGGCCAAGTGCAGGAAGGCGATCAGGTAGGGCCGGGCCAATCGTTTATGAAGGTGGTGAATCCCGCCAGCATGCAGGTGGACGCGAAAGCCAACCAGGCCGAGAGCAGCGACCTTCGGATCGGCCAGCCTGTGGTGGTACGGCTGGATGCCTTTCCTGCCCTCCAGTTCAATGGGCACATCTACAGCGTGGGCGCGCTCGCGGTCGGCGGGTGGATGCAGAACAACTACATCCGGAATATTCCCGTGAGTATCCAAATCGAAGGCTCTGACCCGAGACTGATCCCGGATCTGTCGGCGGCCGCCGACGTGCTTGTCGAAACTGCCCAGAACGTATTGTCGATTCCTCTGGCGGCAGTACGCGAGCACAACGGCAAGGCGACAGTGCTTGCCAGGAACGGTGATGGTTTTGAAGAACGCCCGGTCAAGCTGGGAATCCACGACACCGAGCACGTGGCTATCGTCTCAGGACTGACGGACGGCACGGAAGTGAAACTGAATTAGGCGCTTGGCCGTTCACCACAAGCCTTCTATAAGATCTTCTGCGATTCTGCCGATGAATGAATAGCGAGTTGAGCATTCGTTCGCGCAGGAGTTTGTACGTCGAGTTTATACACCATTCTCCGGGAATGGGCGGGCCGCCGGTGGATCACGCTTTGCATCTTTCTGGCGGTCAGCTTGGGTGCTGCCGTTTGGCTGCATCCTCACGCCAAGGCTACACTGCAGATCTACCGTGTCGGAGCCGATCATGCGCCACCGTACTACTTCATCCGGGAAGACGGGTCAGTAGAAGGATTTGCGGTGGATGTGATTGGGGAGGCTGCGCGTCGGCGCGGAATTTCCCTACGGTGGGTTCCCCTGCGGATTCACGACCCTACCGAAGCGTTCCGCGAGGGTTGGGTGGACCTTTGGCCGGCATTATCGCCAACGGCGGAGCGCCAGCGGAGCTTTCATTTAACCCAACCTTGGCTTCGAAACAATTACTGTCTGATCTCGCTGGCCGGAATTAAGGCGGCTCCCGGCAAGGTCGCTGTTATCAATAACCCGACGACTCTTCAGTACGCGGCGATAGCGCTGCCTCATACGGAGCTCAAATCCGTAACTAGCCGGGACCAAGTGGTTCAAGCCGTATGCAACGGTGAAGTAGCCGCAGGCTACGCGGAAGCGAGATTCCTGGACACGATGCTGCTGAAGCGTCCTTCGGGATGTGAAACGGCGGCATTTCAGATCGACATCGTCAAAGGAGCCGTTCGCGATCTTTCCATCATGTCCAGCAAAGCAGCCGCGGGCGTGGCCGATTCACTGAGAGATGAAATCTCTCGTCTCGTAGCGGATGGGACCATGTCGAATAGCCTGGACAAATGGTCGGCCTTCTCGTCCGCGGAGACCCGCTCCGTGTTCGCCCTGGAAGCCGAGCGGGAAAAGAACCGGCTTTTCCAAATAAGCATTGCTGTGTTGCTTATGACCGCGTGCCTACTCGCGCTCCAGATCAGAAGATCTATCGTGGCCAAGCGGTCCGCCGAGCAGGCGAACCGCGCTAAAAGCGAGTTTGTCGCCAACATGAGCCATGAGATCCGTACGCCCATGAACGGAATCCTCGGCATGGCCGAGCTCTTGTTGGGGACGGACCTGGATGGAGAGCAGCGCGAGTACGCTGAGGCAGTGCAGCATTCAGGCCAAGCCCTGCTCGGACTCCTCAACGACATCCTCGACTTCTCTAAGATCGAGGCCGGCCAGTTGAAGCTGGATGTGTCGCCCTTCGACCTTTCGTCGATCATCTACGAGACCTTGGAGCTTCAGCGGCCTCGTGCCGATGCCAAGACGCTCGCCTTACGTTTGGATTACCCGGTCGAAATCTCACACAGGTTCATCGGCGATGCGGGGCGGATCCGTCAGATCGTTATGAACTATGTCGTGAACGCGATCAAGTTCACCGAGAACGGGCAGGTGGATGTCCGGGTGAGGACAACCGAGCTGGTCGAAAGCGGTGAAGTTCTGGTTCGGCTTTCAGTTGAAGACAGCGGCATCGGGGTTCCGGCAGAGCAGCAGCAGCTCCTGTTCGAGAAGTTCAGCCAGGCCGATATCTCGACCACTCGCAAGTACGGCGGTACCGGTCTCGGCTTGGCCATTTCCAAGCACCTGGCCCAAATGATGGGCGGCCGTGTCGGATTCTCGAGTGAAGCGGGTCAGGGCTCGATTTTTTGGGTGGAGATTCCACTCAGGCGCGATGTTGCCGTGCAGGAGGAAATACTGGCTCCCGCATTGGCGAGCTGATCAGGACGTCAGAGTTTTCTGGAACGCAGCGCGGCTTCGCGGCCTTCAGCCTGTGCCAACCCCACGCCCCAGGGTGAGAGGGACTAAGTGCAACACAGGCACGAATGCCTGTGTTACTGCTAAAGGGTGTTCCGGATTTTCACTCTTGTTGTGTTCGGTGTTGCGTTCGGTTCCCTTAGTATTGATGCCGCCCAGTCCGCCGCAGCCATTGCGGGACAGCTAAACCACATTGGTCTGGATGCCCACGAGTGTTACCGCGTCATCGATCTGAACTTTTCGAAGGGAGACGCCCGCATCTATCTCACCTCGGGCTATCTAATCTTCGCGAAGCCGGTGAACGGCGAGCGCATCGCCGCGGTCTTCGCGAGCGATGTCGAAGGCGGGGATGGCGAGATCCTACTGCTACCACCTCTCAGAAGCGAGCGTCTTTCACTGGCCAATTTCACCGAGTCGCCCAATCTTGACGAGCACTTCCACTCCGCCTTGATGATCTTCACCGACGGAACCGAGGATACGCTTCTAACCGAGCTCCATGCGAATCCGCTGGATAAGCGAGTCCCCGAGATGGGCGCGTTGCTGGCCGAAAAATCGAGCGGCATTCTCCAAAACCTGGTCGCGAGTTTCGAAGTGCGGCTGGTTCAGGATCTGCTCTCCGCGCCGGGCCGGCCCGGCGTTTTCTATATTGCCGTGGGCGGCAGGAAGCTCGGTAACTTCGACGTGATTTATGACCCGGGTGCCAAGGAACAGATGCTGGCTGGACAACTTGCCTACCGCGACAATCGGACCTATTTCGATGTCTGGACGAGTTTCGCGATCAAGTCCAAGAGCAAGTCTCCCGTCCAAAAGCGTGAAACAGAGCCGGTCCTGGACAATTTTAGAATCGAGGCAACCGTTCAGCCGGACTTGACTGTCAAGGCTATCACCCATCTGACTTTGACACCGAAGAACGCGCTGGAACGGGTTCTTCCCTTTTCAATCTCCCGTCAGATGCGAGTGCATGACGTCGAAGTCGACGGCCGGCCGGTGGAGGTTTTCCAAAAAGAGTCGTTGCGGGCAAATCTGATCCGAGGCCCTGAGAATGAGACGATCCTGGTTGTTACCCCGGAGCCGCTCACGGCCGGCCAACCGCACGAGATCGTGTTCCGCCACGAAGGCGCGGTAATCAGTAAGGCCGGAGATCGCGTGTATTATGTCGGCGCCCGCGGCACCTGGTATCCCCGGCACGATATGGAATTCGCCCGGTACGATCTGACGTTCCGGTATCCGAAGACGCTTAACCTCGTGGCCACAGGTGAAGTGGTGGAAGACCGGACCGATGGCGAGTGGCGGATCACCCGGCGGCGGAGCGCTTCACCAATCCGCTTCGCGGGTTTCAATCTTGGCGACTATGAATCCGTTCAGGTGGATCGGGGCTCGTATCGCATTCTGGCGTATGCCAACCGGCGGCTGGAAACGGCGTTGCAGCCGAAGTCACCCGTGATCGCCCAGTTTCCCCCGCCGAATGCTTTGGGCCGCCGTCGCCAGTTCGATGCCACTCAACTGCCTGTGGCCGCGCCGCCAGCCGACCCTACGGCTCGCCTTCAGACGCTTGCCGATAACATCGCAAACGCGTTCGACTTCATGACCGCTGCGTTCGGTCCGCCAGCTACGAAAACCGTCGCGATTACTCCTATTCCAGGCGGCTTTGGCCAAGGTTTTCCGGGCTTGGTGTACCTCTCCACAGTCGCTTATCTCGATCCGGCGCAGCGCCCTCCTATGCACGACCGTTTTCAGCAAACGTTCTTTTCCGAGGTGCTCCAGGCGCATGAGCTAGCTCACCAGTGGTGGGGCAATCTGGTGATCGTAGATGGCTATCAGGATGTCTGGCTGATGGAGAGCCTGGCCAACTATTCCGCGTTGATGTACCTGGAAAAGAAAAGCGGCACGCGAGCTCTCGACGCCACCCTCGACCAGTACAAGACCCGGCTGCTGGCGAAGGGCCCCAATGGAAGGCCGGTCGAATCGGCTGGGCCCGTGACGCTCGGGTACCGTTTGCAATCGTCGCAATCGCCCGAGGCCGCCAACGTGATCACGTATGAGAAGGGCACGTGGGTGATGCACATGCTCCGGAAGCGGTTAGGCGATGCGCCATTCGAGAAGATGCTTCGCGAAATTTGCCAGACCTATCGATACCGCACGCTCAGCACCGATCAGTTCCGCCAGGCAGCGAGCCGGTTTCTGCCGCCGCATACGCCAGATCCCGATCTGACCGGCTTTTTCGATGCGTGGGTGTACGGAACGGGTATCCCGGCTGTGAAGCTCACATGCGCGATGCACGGGTTGAAGCTGACCGGAACGGTCGCGCAGAGCGAAGTTCCCGAAGACTTTACTGCCTATGTTCCGATCGAAGTCCAGATCGGCCGGCAGAAGACGCTGGAGTGGGTCGCGACGGGCAGCGATCCCATCCCGTTTTCGATTCCGCTCCATCGGCCGCCGAGCAAGGTGGGACTGGACACGAACGACTCGCTGATTACGAAAAAGCCCTGAACAATACGACAACATGAGTCTCTTACTCGATGCCAAGACGCGCGCTGAACTCTGGAGCGCGCTGGTGAAGACCATTGAAGACTACACCACCCACGTAGGAGAGCGGCGTGTAACACCGGAGCTGGCTCCGCAAAAGATCCGGTCGTTACTAAGCGCGTGCGACTTCTCGCATCCGATGCCGCCGGTGGAAGCTTTGGAATTTGCCGCTCGCGGGTTGTCTGAATATCAGACCCACACGCCGCATCCGCGTTATTACGGGCTGTTCAATCCGGCGCCCACCACCATGGGAATCGCAGCCGACGCTCTGGTCGCCGCTTTCAATCCGCAAATGGCCGCCTGGAGCCACAGTCCATTTGCAATCGAAGTGGAGCGGCATCTGGTTCGCTGCTTTGGCGAACGGTTCGGATACGCCCCCCAGCAGACCGACGGCACCTTCACATCGGGCGGCGCGGAGGCCAATCATACAGCAGTGTTGACGGCGTTGACGAATGCGTTCCCCGAATATCCCGCAAAAGGAGTGCGGGCGCTTAACGGTCAACCCGCGATGTATGTTTCCGCTGAAAGCCATCACTCTTTTCTCAAAGCCGCGCGCATGAGCGGGATTGGAATCGAGTGCGTGCGAATCGTAGAAGTGAACGACCGTCTGGGCATGTGTCGCGAATCGCTCGATGCGGCCATCGCGCGTGATCTCGGCGCCGGGCTCCTGCCTTTCCTGATCGTGGCAACGGCGGGGACTACCAATGCCGGAGTGATCGATCCCTTAATGGAATTGGCTGCCGTCGCGCTCGACCGCCGGCTGTGGTTTCACGTCGACGCAGCCTGGGGAGGCGCTGCGGCATTCGCGACGGAGTTGCGGCCGCTGCTAGACGGCATCGGGCAGGCGGACTCGATCACCTTTGATGCTCATAAATGGCTGAGCGTTCCAATGGGGGCGGGCGTATATTTGACAAAACACCTGGAGATCCTGGACGCGACGTTTCGCACACAGACGGCTTACATGCCGCGTGAAGCGGCCGGCCTGGACGTGGTAGATCCGCACCTGCATACCATGCAGTGGTCTCGCCGGTTTACGGGACTCAAGGTGTTCCTATCTCTGTTAGCCGCGGGATGGGAAGGATACGAGGAGGCGATTCTGCACCAGACTCGAATGGGCGCGATGCTGCGCAGAGAACTCGGAAAATCCGGCTGGATCATCGAGAACGAAACAGAGCTGCCGGTGATCTGTTTCTCCGATCCGGAGGGCGCCGACGCTCACCGGATCGTGATGCGGATTGTTTCCTCCGGCGAGGCCTGGATTTCGACAACGCTGGTGCGTGGAAAGACTGTGCTGCGGGCCTGCGTAACCAATTACCGGACGCAACCGTCGGATGTCGACAAGCTGGTCGCGGCCCTCGCGCGAGCACGGAACGAGTGCCGGGCTGTCGGCTATGCTAGCAGTGGAGGCATGAAGTGAGCGAGAACTCAGACCGGCTGGACCGCATCGAACGCATCGTTGCGAATCTTGCTGAAGGTCATCAAATCGAAGTCCAGATGCGTCACGAGGAGATGGCGAATGAGCGAGAAATGCGTCAATCGCTGGCGAGAGAGCATTACCAGCTAAGTGATGATGTGAAAGAGCAGCATCGCTTTTTGCTAAGAGCTCAAATCATGCTCACTGAAGAAGTTCGCGCGAACACCGCCGGTATTAAGGAATTGAAGGAAGGCCTAATAGAAACTGGAGAGCACCTCAACCTGCTCATGCAGATGATGGACAACTTCATCCGCGAGAACAAGAAGAACGGCTCCCAGTAAGTTCACAAGCAGCCGCTCCTTTCACCTATGCCCCTGGCCGTCAAGAAGAACCGGCGCACTGAAAAAGTCACGCCCGCGCAGCTCGATGTCGAACCGGTGGCGGTTCCGCAAGAAGAGCAGCTACCGGTCACGCCCAAGGTGACAGCACTCGTCCACTCTTATAACAACGCCGCGGGTTTGCGGCGGTGCTTGGCGGCGCTCGAGCGATCGACGGACCGCGCTGCCTTGGAAATCCTGGTGGTGGACAAGGGATCGCAGGATGAGAGCTCTACACTCGATACTGAATTTCCCAACACCACCTTTCTCCGGCTGCCCCGCAACTTTGGCAACACCCGCGCGCTGAACATCGGAACGCGTACCGCGGCCGGGGAGTTTATCTTTTACTTAAGTCCGGAAATCGTGGTCGCGCCTGAGACCGTCTCCGCTCTGGCCGTCCGCTTAGAGCTCGACACGGAACTCATGGCCGTCTGTCCGCTGATCGTGGACGCCGGCTCAGCCACGGTCGTCGAGCAGTTTTACCGGTTGCCGCGGCCCGAGACCGGGACGGAGCTCACTCCCGTTCCGGTGGACCTCGCGGCCGGACAGGTTACGGTGGAGTATGCGACTTTCCAAGCCATTATGGCTCGCAAGTACTTCGTCCGAGGAATCAACTATTTCGATGAGAAGTATGGTGAGTTTGGAGCGGACGCGGAACTGTGTTTTCAGATTCGCAGGGCAGGCCGCAAAATAATCGTGATGCCCGAGCTGCCCGTGCTTCGGACTGTCCTGCCGGTTCAGCCCTCGTCTGCGGCGCAAAACGTATTCGAGGCCGACCGGGTGAATGGGGCTGCGGTGTTTTTCCGCAAGCATTATGGATTCATGACTGGGCTGATGTTCAGGATTAAGGCGATTTTGAAGGCGTTGTTTTCGTTACGATTTTCTTTGTTTACGGGGCTGATTGGCGGGCAGAAGATTGATGGTTCGCAGGGCGTGGTGCTTTGATTACAGACAGGGCAGGCTGAAGGCCTGCCCTGCCCCACTCAGCCGATTTGCAGGTTGTTCGTTACCGAGAACACGCCGGGCACTTGGTTCGCGCGGATGTTCGCCAGGTTCTTATCACCCTGGTTCGAAACCACGCCTTCCAGGGTCACGTGGCCGTTGTCCACAATAATGTGGATGGACGGATTGGCGCCCATGGCATAGCGGTACAGTCCGCCATATCCGAAGATGGCGCGATACTCGGCGCGCCGGATGCTGTTGTCAAAAGACGACAGCGGTAGAACTTCGACGTTGTTGACAACCTTGTCGACACCCTCGATCTTTTGCACAACGCGCCCGGCGTCTGATTTCAAAGTCGGCCGGGTCACCTGCCCGTATAGAATCACCGTCCCGCCATCTACTTTGTACGCCAAGTTGTCAAAAATGCTGTAATACGGCAGCATCACGAGCTGATGCCGCACTGCATTCACAAGATTTCCGGGGGCAGCGTAAGAAGCTGCTACCAATATTAGACCGGCCGCCAGAACCGTTGCAATCTTTCCAAAACTGCGTGTCATCTTCTTCTCCTTCATCCACTAAATAGGATGTGGTGGCAGGGGGCCTCGTTGCTGTTATTACAGAGTTTTACCCCGGCAGAGTAGAATCGTTTCATGCGCGGCTGGGGCGTTGTGTTGAGGCTGGTTCATGACAATATCACGATCATCTTCTTCGCTCTGGTTGTGGCGATTTTTGGAGTCGGATGGCTGGTGGTTGAGGCGTTCCGCAGCCACCAGACGCGGGACGAGATCTTTCAGTTACGGCGGCGGCTCAGAGATTTGGAGCGCGAGCGAGTGGCAGGCAAGAGTCTCTCCATTGACCCGATCGTGATGCCGGAGCGCTGGATACGCATCGGGTCCGCCAGCACAACCAGCGATGGGGGCTGCCTGATTCTTGTGGAGCGAGTGGCTCCGGCCCAGCATAGCGCGGTGTTGAGCGTACGGGTAGACGGCTATGCTGTCCGGCAGAGCGAGCCTTTGCGAGTCGGAGATCAGCTCGAATTACCCGGGAAATCAGGCACCTACCTGGTCGAACTCTACAATACCGGCGCCTCTCAGGCCCAGGTAGGAGTTGCTCTGCGGAGTAAGCATCGCGAGTACGCCCCGGAGTAAGACAAAATTAGCTAGACTGGAGTCCACAACATGCACCTCCGCCGGATAGCTTGCTTCCTGCTGGGGGGCTGGCTGGTAGGCAGCGCGCTGATGCTGTTCATAACCAGTTGGAACTACGACGCCGCTAGCGATGTGTTCCGCTCGCCCTCACCCGAAATGGCCAAAATGCTGGCGGAGTTGCCGGGCGAAGAGGCGCGCATGCTTCTCTTCCACATGGCCAACGAGGCCAGCCGGTCATACGGGACGGCTTGGGGAATAACACAACTGGTGATGGGTTTCTCGACAGCCGTGGCGCTGTTCCTGGAGCGCCGGACCCGGTTCTATTCGGCGGGAATCGGCCTGATGCTGCTGCTGGTATTGTTCGAGTGCTTTGTGATATTGCCGCAGCTTGAGTGGGTGGGCCGTAGCGTGGACTTCGTCTCGTGGAAAGTGTATTCCTCCGCTCGCGATCAATACTGGAATCTGCGGGCGGTCTTTCTCGGGATCGAGAGCGTCAAACTGCTGGTAGGAGCCGGAGTGACTGTTGCGCTGCTGGTCGCACGGAGCCGTTCGCGCTCCATCCGCCCGGAAGACGAGGAATCGGGAGCCGGGGAGGCACCGCCCTCACGACCGGCGACGAGCCGCGTCAGGATCCGGAAATCAGGCGAGCACGCCGCGCGCTCGTAGCGCTTCGTCGATGATCGCGACCAACTCGTCACGTGTGAGCTCAAATCTCTCGGGCGGCATCCGCGCATCTTCCGCCACAACGGGAGCGCCCGGCTCCATCGAGCACCGCGATTTGACGCCGTACCGCTCACGCGCGGCAAACAACTGTTCCACCTCATAGCGAGGTAAAACCTTCGGTCCGCCCAACAACTCAGCTACCAGTGAGATCCGCGCGAAATGCTCCACGGTGTCCATGCGGAAGAAGGCCTGGTACACGTCTTCTCCATAGGCGACTGATCCATGGTTGCCCATTAGAATCGCGTCGTATTTCGGAATGTAGGGCAACATGCCATCGGTGAGCGCAGGCGTGCCCGGTAGACCGTAATCGGCCAGAGGCACGCAACCGAGACAGATGATCGCTTCCGGAAGCAGCGCCTGGTTCAGAGCCCGGCCCGCGGTCGCGTAGCCGGTCGCCACCGGCGGGTGCGCATGGACCACCGCTTTCACATCCGGGCGGATCTTGTAAATGGTCATGTGCATCGCGATCTCAGAAGTGCGCTCGCGGATTCCTTCGAGCTTGTTGCCCGCGCAATCGCATATAATCAGGTCGTCCGGCCGCATCATCCCCTTGCTGATCGCGGTTGGCGTGCAGAGAATACGGTTTGCGTCTAAACGGATACTAATGTTACCGTCGTTGGCGGCTACCCAGCCCTTATCGAAAACGAGTTTGCCGACATCGACAACATCCTGCCGGAGCTGTTCAAGCGTTTTGGACATCCTGAGATCTTGATTGTAACAACCAGTCATCCTCTGCGTGACAAAGTAAGGTGACTCGGACCCTCGAAAATCCACAGTGTTGCGCCGAGTGGCACAGGCATTCTTGCCTGTGTTGCACTTAGACCAAGACCCTGATGTTTTCAATCCGGTCTTTGCCCGGCTGCCGCGCAAGGGAAACACTCGTGCGTGCCGCGCCGAGACATCTCGACGCCTGCTTCGTGAGAAATGCGCCTTAATCCGCGATAGCTACTCACGCGAGAGCTTACCGCTCTTGATGAGTCCCGCTTTTACCTTGTCGAGCGGGATCCTCTTTTCGTGCCGCCGCGACCGGGAGACAAGCACATCCTTGATGTCTTCCCAAAGTTCCCGGTGCTTGTTCAGGTCGATCTGAACAGCTACCTTGCGGCCCTTCGTCGGTAATGTACTGGATTCCGTTCATGCCTTCATTTTCCTTCACCTCACGGCATCGGCGCTGCCTCGCTTCCTGCCCTGTACCTCTCGCCAGTGAGCTACGTCACCCCCCTCGGTATAGAACTTCTTCACCAGGAAATTGCTCCAATTTCCTCCAACTTGGGCTATGATAAGTGTTAAGCCTTAGACTTGCCTAGGGATGACGGGAGCACTACAGCCCGATGGGGCAAAGGAAAAGACGATGGAAAAGCTGGCCCAAAACATTCAAGAAGCTTTTCTAAACAACGCACGGAAGGACAAGACCTTCCTGACGATTTACCTGATGAGCGGTGTCAAGCTTTCAGGTCGAATCAAGAGCTTTGACAAGTACTCTGTAGTCCTCGAAACAAACAATCAGGAACAGTTAATTTTCAAACACGCTATTTCAACGGTTGTGGTATCCCGGCCGTATCACGGTCAGGCGACCGCCTACGCTTCGGCCGCTGCGGCACCAGGTTCGGGTTTGAGTACGCCCGGAATACCTGTTCCATCCGAAGCGCCTGAAGGGTAAGTCCGATTTGACTGCCACAGGCCAGGAGCGAGCGATCCTGGTTAGTCTCGATCTGAAGCGGCGCCCTACGCGTGTGTCTGCCATGGACGGTCCGGCGGTCACCCCTGAAGAGTCCCTCGAAGAGCTGAAAATCCTGGCGGAGAGCGCCGGGGCTACTGTCGAGGAAACGATTCTTCAATCCCGCCCGGCGCCCGACGCCGCGACACTGATCGGCTCGGGAAAGGTGAAGGAACTGGAAGCCCACATCGCCGCGGCCCAGGCGGATGTCGTGCTGTTCGACACCGACCTCACTCCCACGCAGCAACGGAACCTCGAACGAGCTCTCGACTGCAAAATACTCGATCGGACGCAGCTCATCCTCGATATCTTCGCGCGCCGCGCCCGGACTCGCGAAGGCCAGTTGCAGGTGGAACTCGCGCAGCTCAACTACATGCTTCCGCGCCTGACGGGTCGAGGCGTTGAGATGTCGCGGCTGGGCGGCGGAATCGGCACCAGGGGACCCGGCGAAACACAACTGGAGACCGACCGCCGGCGTATCAATCGCCGCATCAAGAAACTGTCAGACGATCTCGAAAGCGTCCGCGGCGGGCGCTCGACCCAACGGCGGCAGCGGCAGTCGGTTCCGCTCGAGACCATCGCTCTGGTGGGATACACCAATGCAGGCAAGTCCACTCTGTTTAACCGGCTGACCGGGGCGGGAGTGCTTGCCGACGCGCGCATGTTTGCGACGCTGGATCCCACAGTCCGGCACGTCAGGCTGCCGTCCCACCGCAAGGTGCTGTTGAGCGATACAGTGGGCTTTATCCGAAATCTCCCGACCACGCTGGTCAAAGCTTTCCGCGCAACGCTCGAGGAGGTGGTGGAGGCCAGCCTGCTCCTGCATGTGGTGGATGTCTCGTCACCCCACGCCGAGCACCAGACCGGGCATGTTTTCAAAGTGCTATCCGAGATCGGCGCGGGCGACACGCGACAGATTCTGGTCATGAACAAACGCGACCGGTTACCTTCCGGGGAAGATACGGTGCAGCTTGCGCAACGGGTACTCGGCGAAGCCCACGCGCCTGGCGAGACTACGCCGCTCGCGGTTTCCGCGCGCACCGGCGAGGGCTTGGATGCACTGTTCGAAGCCATCGATCGAATGCTGGTGCTCGATCCAGTGTCGCGCGCGGTGTTCCGGCTGCCTGTGAGTGAAGGATCGCTTCTGAACCTGCTACATGAGCGTGCGAAGGTGATTACCACTAATTATTCGGATGACCTGTGCGAAGTGGAGGCTGAGGTACCGCGTAGTGTTCGACGGCAATTGAAAGATTATCTGGTGGCGTCCGAAGTGTAAACTGTTTACGCCCAACACACTCTCGAAACCCTCCTGTGGTGCGAGGAAGAGTGGAGCAGGCCATTGGCCTGCCGAGCAGGCGAAACCGCCTGCTCCACTTCATCGCCTTTTATGGGCGATCCCGCGCCCATAAAAACAGGCAAGAATGCCTGTGTTACAGGACTGTAAGGGAATGTCGTTCGCGTAACTTCCCGTAATTCTCAAGAGTCTCCTAATAGAGCATGGGCCCGAGAACGCCGGTTATTCCGGAACACACGAACGCGCCGCTATCGCCGGATGGACACCCGACGCCAGCGCCGCCCGCGAAAAAGCGCCGCAGCTTTGCGGGGGTCTGGCTGCTGTTGCTATGCGCTATTGGTTACGGCGCCTATTATTTTTATCACGGCGCCCAACAGAAGCAGCAGGCGGCAGCTACGGCGCAGAATGCGCGGACTGCGAACCGTCCCGTCTCGGTCGTTTCGGGGACGGTAAGAACCGGGCTGATACCGGTCTATCTTCGCGGGCTTGGTACGATCACTCCCTTCAATACGGTTACTGTGAAGAGCCGCGTGGACGGGCAGTTGATCGCGATCCACTTCACCGAAGGACAGACCGTAAAGCAGGATCAGTTACTGGCGGAGATCGACCCCCGCCCGTTTCAGGTCCAGCTCCAGCAAGCCGAAGGGCAACTCGCGAAAGACAAGGCGCAACTGGCCGACGCGCAGGTGAACCTCTCACGCTATGAGGCGCTGTGGAATGAGAAGGTGATCGCGAAGCAGCAGCTTGATACACAGAAAGCGTCGGTTGGGCAATTCGAAGGCGTGATCGAATCCGACCAGGCCGCCATTAGTAACGCGAATCTGCAGCTCACTTATGCCAAGGTCACCGCTCCGATCACCGGACGCATCGGGCTTCGTCTGGTGGACGTGGGCAACATCGTTCACGCCGCCGATCCAAACGGGCTGGCCGTGATCGAGCAGCTACAACCGATTACTGTTCTGTTCACGATTCCCGCGGACAATCTGCCACCGGTGTTGAAGAAGCTGCACGCGGGAGCGAAGCTGCCGGTTGAGGCGTACGATCGCGACGATCGAAACAAGCTCGCATCCGGGTACCTGCTGACCGTCGATAATCAAATAGATCCCACCACCGGCACTTCGCGTCTGAAGGCCGTGTTCAGCAACGCCGATGCCGCCCTGTTTCCGAATCAATTCGTGAACTGCCGGCTTCTGCTCGAGACCAAACCAAATGCGGTGATTGTCTCGGCGCCGGCGATTCAGCGGGGGCCCCAGGGCAATTTTGTGTACCTGATCAATCCCGGCAAAACGGTGTCCATGCGGCCCGTAACATTAGGGACCACGGAAGGGGACGACGTGGAGATTGTAAACGGCTTGCAAGGCGACGAGACCGTAGTGATGGAAGGACAGGACAAGCTGCAGGACGGCAGTAAAGTGGATGTCCGCACGCCCGGTCAGCAGAAATCAGGCGGACACAAACCCAGAGTATGAGCCTGTCGCGCCCCTTTATTGTTCGTCCGGTCGCGACCTCTCTGCTTATGGCCGGCATTCTTCTGGCAGGCGCGGTCGCGTATCGTCAGCTCCCGGTGTCGGCTCTGCCGCAGGTCGATTACCCCACGATTCAGGTCCTCACGTTTTATCCGGGCGCAAGTCCCGACGTGATGGCGTCGTCAGTGACCGCTCCGCTCGAGCGGCAGTTCGGTCAGGTGCCGGGCCTCAAGCAGATGACCTCGACGAGCTCTTTCGGAAGCTCAGTGATCATTCTGCAATTCTCGCTGGATCTGAGTATCGATATAGCCGAGCAGCAGGTGCAAGCTTCGATTAACGCATCCGGAACCTTTCTGCCACGCGATCTTCCGAACCCCCCAATTTATAGCAAGAGCAATCCGGCCGACGCGCCGATTCTGACTCTGGCGCTGACTTCGGACACGCTGCCGCTGACCAAGGTGGAGGATTATGCCGACACCACGCTGGCACAAAAGATTTCGCAACTGCCCGGTGTCGGCCTGGTGAGCATCAGCGGCGGACAGCGGCCAGCCGTGCGGATTCAGGCCAACCCAACCGCGCTGGCCGCCTACGGGTTGAGTCTGGAGGATATCCGGCTCGCGATGGGGCAAGCCAATGTGAACCAGGCCAAGGGCAATATCGAGAGCCGCGCGCAGGAGTTCACGATCGGTGCCAACGACCAGTTGCTGTCGAGCGCGGATTACAAGCCGATTGTCATCGCATATCACAACGGAGCGCCGGTGCGGCTCTCGGATGTCGCCACCGTGATCGACGGGGCCGAGAACGTACGTCAGGCCGCCTGGGTCAACACCACGCAGGCCGTGGTTCTCAACATTCAGCGGCAGCCCGGAGCGAACATCATCAGTGTCGTCGACCGCATCGAGCAGCTCCTGCCTCAATTGAAAGCTTCCATGCCCCAGGCGGTGCACGTACAAGTGCTGACTGATCGGACCACGACGATCCGGGCGTCGGTGAGGGACGTCGAGTTTGAGCTGATGCTGACGGTCGCGCTGGTGGTTATAGTGATCTTCCTGTTCCTCAGGAATCTTGCCGCGACGGTGATCCCCAGTATCGCGGTG
The DNA here is from genome assembly GCA_051000095.1 of Bryobacteraceae bacterium. GTDB lineage: Bacteria > Acidobacteriota > Terriglobia > Bryobacterales > Bryobacteraceae > JBBSHP01. The sequence goes on from JBPCOQ010000153.1 coordinate 17,174, forward strand.
CCGCTGTCGATTGTGGGAACTTTCGGCGTGATGTACCTGCTGGGTTACAGCCTCAATAATCTGTCGCTGATGGCGTTGACGATCTCGACGGGGTTCGTGGTCGATGACGCGATCGTGATGATCGAGAATATCGCGCGCTACCTCGAGGAAGGCGACTCGCCGTTGCAGGCCGCGCTCAAAGGATCCGGCGAGATCGGGTTCACCATTCTATCGCTTACGATTTCTTTAATCGCGGTGCTGATTCCTCTGCTTTTCATGGGTGACATCGTGGGCCGGCTGTTCCGGGAATTCGCAGTCACTCTGGCCATCACGATTCTCATGTCCGCATTCGTTTCGCTGACACTCAGCCCGATGATGAGCGCGCTGCTGCTAAAGCATAAGCCGGCTTCGCAACAAGGGTGGTTCTATCGCAAGTCGGAGTATTTTTTCGAATGGGTGATATCGAGGTACGCGACAACGCTGCGCTGGGTTCTCAACCGCCAGCCCATGACCCTCCTGATTACGGTAGTCACGATTGCCGCCACTTTCTGGCTGTACGCGATCGTGCCGAAAGGCTTCTTCCCGGTACAGGACACTGGCATCATCCTCGGCATCTCGGAATCACGCGAGACGGTATCGTTCTCTGCCATGTCGAACCGGCAGCAGGCTCTCGCGAAAGTGATCTTGCAAGATCCGGATGTGCAGAGTTTGTCGTCGTTTATTGGCATTGATGGCACCAACCCGACCGCCAACAGCGGGCGCATTCAGATCAATCTCAAACCTCTGGATGAACGGAGCGCCAGCGCTTCCGACATCATTCGCCGCTTACAGCCCAAGGCCGCCGCCGTGAATGACATTACTCTGTACATGCAGCCTGTGCAGGATCTGACGGTGGAGGATCGCGTCGCGCGCACCCAGTATCAATACAGCATCGAGGACGCGGATGCTAACGAGCTGAACGTGTGGGCGCCGCGGCTGGTTCGCAAGCTGCAGACTCTGCCGCAATTGCGGGACGTTGCGAGCGATCAGCAGACCGGGGGGCTCGAGGCGCAACTGGTGATCGACCGTGACACGGCCTCACGCCTCGGCATTACTCCGCAGATGATCGATGACACGTTGTACGATGCCTTCGGGCAGCGGCAGGTGTCGACCATCTTCACACAGCTCAACCAGTATCACGTCGTTCTCGAGGTTGAGCCGAAGTTTCAGGGGACTCCCGATTCCCTGAAAGACATCTACGTGCATTCAGCGAACGGCACGGAGGTGCCGCTCAGTACATTCACGCACTTCGAACAATCGAGCGTGCCGTTGACGGTCAGCCATCAAGGGCAGTTTCCGGTGGTGACTCTGTCGTTTAATCTCGATCGAGGCGTGTCGCTGGGCGAAGCCGTCCAAGTGATCACCCAGGCCGAGCGCGAGATCGGCTTTCCAATGAGTATCCAGGCGTCGTTCCAGGGTACCGCTCAGGCTTTTCAGGCCTCGCTTGCCAACGAACCGCTGCTCATTCTGGCGGCGTTGATCACGGTGTACATCGTGCTGGGCGTGCTCTATGAAAGCTACATTCACCCGATCACGATTCTGTCGACGCTGCCCTCGGCCGGAGTCGGTGCGATTCTGGCGTTGATGATTACCGGGACTCCGCTCGGCGTTATATCGCTGATCGGGATCATCCTGCTGATCGGTATTGTGAAGAAGAACGCGATCATGATGATCGATTTTGCGCTGGCTGCCGAGCGGAACCAGGGCAAGAGTCCGGACGAATCGATCTATCAGGCGTGCCTGCTGCGCTTCCGCCCGATCATGATGACTACCATGGCGGCGCTGCTGGGCGCGGTTCCCCTAGCGTTCGGATCGGGCACCGGCTCCGAGTTGCGCAAGCCGCTAGGGATCACGATCATCGGCGGCCTGCTGGTGAGCCAGGTGCTGACGCTGTACACGACGCCGGTGATCTATTTGTTCTTCGACCGGCTGGCGCAAAGAGTGCGGTCCTTCAGACCGAGTGGGGCAGGCCTTCAGCCTGCCCAGGTCACCGAACCGTGAGCCTCTCCGATCCATTCATTCGCCGTCCGGTTGCGACCTCACTGCTTACGGCAGGCCTCGCTCTGGCCGGCGCCATTGCCTATACCCGGCTGCCTGTCGCTCCATTACCGCAAGTCGAATTCCCCACCATCCAGGTCAGCGCTGGCCTGCCGGGCGCCAGTCCCGAGACGATGGCGTCCTCCGTTGCTACTCCGCTCGAGCGGCAGTTCGGCCGCATCGCGGGAGTCACCGAAATGACCTCGGGCAGTCAGCTAGGCTCAACCAACATCACGTTGCAGTTCGACCTGAACCGGAACATCGATGCCGCCGCCCGCGATGTGCAAGCTGCCATCAATGCCGCGCGCGGCCAGCTTCCGGCGGCCCTGCCCATGAACCCGAGATACCGCAAGGTGAATCCCGCGGACGCGCCGATCATGATTCTGTCGCTGACTTCCGACCGGTTTCGGACCAGTCAGATGTATGATGCCGCGGATTCGATTCTGGCCCAGAAACTCTCTCAAGTGGAAGGGGTCGGCCAGGTCATCGTGGGCGGCGGAGCGAAGCCGGCCGTTCGCGTCGAGCTGAACCCGATGGTCCTAAACACCTATGGAGTCGGCACCTCGGCGGTTCGCAATGCGTTGGCGGCTGCGAATGCAAATCGCCCTACCGGTTCCCTGATGGATGAGACGAATACCTGGTTTATCGACACCACCGATCAGCTCCACAAGGCGGAAGAGTATCGAAAACTGATCGTGACCTATCACAATGGCGCGGCGGTTCACTTAAGCGATGTTGCCGATGTCCAGGACGCGGTGGAAGACCGCCGCAATGCGGGTCAGTCCAACGGGAAACCCGCGGTCCTGATCATTCTGTTCCGCCAGCCTGCCGCTAACATGATCGACACAGTGGATAGGGTGAAAGCGATGTTACCCCAGCTTCAGGCGTCCATTCCGCCGGCCATGAAGCTGGACGTTGCTCTGGACCGGACCACCACCATTCGCGCCTCGGTCCAAGATGTCCAAACAACGTTGCTCCTGGCAATTGCGCTGGTGATCATGGTGGTGTTTATTTTCCTGCGCAACGGCTGGGCAACCGCCATTCCCAGCGTCGCGGTTCCTCTGTCGCTGCTGGGGACGTTCGGCGTAATGTATCTGGTCGGATACAGCCTGGATAACCTTTCACTGATGGCGCTCACCATTTCGACTGGATTCGTGGTGGACGATGCGATCGTCGTCATCGAGAACATTAGCCGGTACCTCGAGCAAGGGCTCTCACCCCTGCAGGCGGCTCTGCGGGGCTCGCGCGAAATCGGGTTTACGGTGCTGTCGATGAGCACTTCACTGGTAGCGGTGTTCATTCCGATTCTGCTGATGGGAGGAATCGTAGGGCGCCTGTTCCGGGAGTTTGCGGTCACGCTCTCCGTGGCAATTGCGGTCTCACTGGTTGTTTCGCTGACGTTGACTCCCATGATGTGCTCCCGGTTTCTGACGTCCGAACGCGACCGCCGGCATGGCCCGCTGTATCGTGCCAGCGAGCGTTTCTTCGATTGGATTCTGGGCGGTTATGAACGGTCGCTTGCGTGGGTTCTGGAACATCCGCGGCTTATCCTCCTGGTCACGCTGATCACGATCGGCCTGAATGTCTATCTGTATGTCATCGTGCCGAAGGGCTTCTTCCCGCAGCAGGACACGGGACGGCTATCCGGCTCGATTATCGGCGATCAGGACATTTCATTTCAGGCCATGCGCGTGAAATTGAGCCAGTTCATCGACATCGTGAGGGCCGATCCCGCGGTTGAAAATGTGACTGGATTTACCGGCGGCGGCACCTCCAACCGGGGAAGTATGTTTGTCGCGCTGAAGCCGCTGAACGAACGCAAGGTGCCGGCGGACGAGGTGATTGCCCGGCTTCGGCCCAAGCTTTCGCGTATCCCGGCGGCGACCCTGTTCCTGCAGGCGGTGCAAGACATTCGGGTGGGCGGGCGTTCGAGCAGCTCTCAATACCAGTACACTCTGCGCGCGGATAATCTCGCGACGCTGAGCGCCTGGTCGCAGCGCATGCTCGAAAAAATGCGAACCATTCCGGACATTCACGACGCCAACACAGACCAGCAGAACAAAGGCCTGCAGCTAACTCTGGTCGTGGACCGCGATACGGCTTCGCGCCTGGGCCTCTCATCCCAGATGATCGATGACGCGCTGTACGACGCATTCGGCCAACGCCAGGTCTCGACCATGTACGCGTCGTTGAATCAATATCACGTGGTGATGGAGGTGGACCCGCGGTTTCAGCAGAATCCGGAAGCGTTGAAGGACATCTATGTGCGATCGTCCAATAACGTGGAAGTGCCGCTGAGCGCGTTTGCCCATTTCGACAGAACCAATACGACGCTGTCGGTGAATCATCAGGGGCAATTCCCGGCGATCACCCTTTCGTTTGCCCTGGGGACCGGCGTTGCACTAGGCCAGGCGGTGGATGAAATCACCGCGGCAGCGCGAGAGATAGGCATGCCCGCAAACGTGCAAGGGAGCTTTCAGGGTACAGCGCAGGCCTTCCAGGCATCACTCGCGAGCGAGCCGATCCTGATCGCGGCCGCAATCATCACCGTGTATATCGTACTCGGCATTCTGTATGAAAGCTACATCCACCCGATTACGATCCTGTCCACGCTGCCGTCGGCCGGTGTCGGGGCGTTGCTGGCGCTGCTGATCTGCCGGGTCGAGTTGAGCGTGATCGCCATGATCGGCATCATCCTGCTGATCGGGATCGTCAAGAAGAACGCGATCATGATGATCGACTTCGCGCTCGAGGTGGAACGCAAAGAGAACGTCAGCCCGCGCGAAGCGATCTTCAAAGCGTGCCTGCTGCGCTTCCGCCCCATCCTGATGACGACCATGGCGGCCATGCTGGGCGGCATCCCTTTGGCGATCGGAATGGGAACGGGATCTGAGCTGCGGCGCCCGCTCGGCATCACCATCGTGGGCGGCCTGATCTTCAGCCAGTTGCTGACCCTGTACACGACGCCAGTAATCTACCTCGATTTGGACCGGCTGCGAATCTGGACAACCGGCCGTTTTTCACGGCGGCGGGGGCATCAATATGTGCCGCAAGCGCCGGTGGGGTGAGGTTTCTAGGGCGTCGGCAATGCAATGGTGAAGACCCGATAAGCGGAAGAAGGCGGCTACTGGGCTGAGGTCCCAGCTCTGCCGGGATGCGTCTCTCAGAGCGAAACGATGGAAGAAGTCACCCTCAACATTCGAGAAGCCATCGAGGCATATCTTTCCGTATCGGCCGAAGATGTTCCGAAGGACGCCGGACAAATGGTTGAGATCACCGTGTGAGAAATGTGTCCGGCCGGGAGTTCGCAAGAATGCTCGAACTGCGCGGTTGGGTTTTACTACGTGTCCACGGCAGTCATCATGTTTATGGACGATGAGACGAGCGTAATCGCATCTCCGTACCGGTCACGGAAACGCACCACTGAAACGGGGCCTCTTGGCTCACCTGATGAAATTGGCTGGCTGACCGGATCGGAGCTTTGAATGCGTCCACGCGCGGACTGGCGCTAAAGGTCTGCTTGGGGAAAGCGGGCCTCGGCACTCCGTTGTATACGCTTTCGGGTAGTGTGGCAAAGAGCCGCCAGAGCGCCCACGGGACGCGAGCGGCTCCCAAATTTACTCACGCGGATACCGGCCGGCAACCATCAGCGCCCGGCGCTCTACGACGCGCTTATCGATGTTAAATCGGAGGAGCCGGGCTGTGACTCGGCCTTCCGCTGTCAGCGGTTCAATGATGAGCCCTTGGAGCATGAAGTGTGTCGCCCATTTCTCTTGGCGGGGATTGAACAGTAAGACGAATTGGTCTGTGTCAGCATCGAGTGAGCCGATGTCACTATCTTTCCAGGCATTTTTGCATCGCAAGCAGGCATAAGCAAGGTTCTCCGGCGTGGACAGTCCTCCGTGTTTTCGAACAATAATATGGTCTATCTGGTGCGGCGAGTACGAATCATTCTCGTGCGGAAGGCAGTATTCACATCGGTGCCCGGCGCGTTCCGCAATAAAACGACGAAGCTCGTCCGAAATATCACTGCCCAAGCTGGGTATGCTGACGGGCCCGTGCCTTCGCCAGAATGAGAATGTGTTCGAGCTGCAGATAATCGTCGAGCTCAGACTGTTCTTCCGTCGAAAGGATTCCGCCCTTGCTGTTTATTACTAGTTCCGCCACTCGCCGCGTCGCTTCATCGGAGGGACGGAAGGCCGCAACGGCCTCCGGTGTTGTGCCGGCGGCAAAGAAATCTACGATTTCATCGTAGGACCTTGTTCTGCTCATCCTCGATCAGTTAATTTAATATACCGTGAACGCGAGACGTGGCGGAGAGAGTGGGTTCGAACTGTTGCAGGCTGATTGCGGGACAATAGGTTTTGCATGCGCGGCGGTTTCACTTCGAGTGGGATGAAATCAAGGCCGCTGCGAACGCGCGCAAGCACGCCGTATCGTTCGAAGTTGCGCGCACAGGCTTCAACGACCCACTCCTGCTTACAGTCGCTGATCTGGTGCACGGCGAGACCGAAGAACGATGGTTCTCAATCAGACGTGCCCGAAACGGCTCAATGCTTTCCGTAGTTTATCTATGGTCAGAAGCTGATCCCGCGACGAAAATCCGGATTATCTCCGCTCGAAAAGCAACGCAGGCGGAAATCCGTCAATATGAAGAGAGCCTATGAACGATCTGCTAATGCATGACGACGACCTGCCCGCCGAGATCAACTTCTCCAAAAGGTGTTCGCGGCCTTCATCACATCCCTCCCGATGCCAAAATCTTCGTGCCCGCCTCTATCGAGCGAGGAGTGTGGGAGTATTTCTCCGGCAAGGCCGAGCAAAAAGGCGTGGAACTCTCGGAACTTCTGAGCGAAGTCCTCAAACGTGATATCGAGATCAACGAGGCGCTGAAGTAGCGCACCACCAAGCCGCCTGAATGGATGCAAGGACGATAAACGGGCCGGGGCCTGTGCCAGAACATTCCTAAACTTTAGGTACCGCCCAGCGGCACGAAAATGGCTTTTTGCCAGCCGGCCTGGCCAAATTCCCCCAATTTCGAGCAACTTGAGAACCGGGCTCCAGTCTCGGCTGGTGGGTCTTCAGAGCTTTTATTGATGACGGGCAACCGGCAGTTTGGTGCGCCCCATTTCACTATCGTAGCGGCCGGCAAACGGACTTCTGCATTACCTCTTGATGTTCGATTCTACTTTGGCGGAGAGAGTGGGATTCGAACCCACGTTAGAGTTTCCCCTAAACACGCTTTCCAAGCGTGCGCCTTCAACCACTCGGCCATCTCTCCGGCGCGATCTCAAGTTTAGCATGCGTATGCCACAGGCTCGATCAAATCCAACAAAACGCGGGACTTGGATTGACTTACGACGCTTCCGCACGTTGAACGCGGCTCGCCGGTGTGTTACGCTCAGTGGGGGAACCAGCCCTTCCTCCCGTCCAGCAAAAATACTTTTATTGATGAAGGAACGTCAGCACCTTTTACATGAACGTCCGCTCTCTATTTAGTCTGTTCTCATCCGATCTTGCGATCGATTTAGGCACCGCCAATACCCTGGTTTATGCCAAAGGGAAAGGAATTGTTGTGAACGAGCCTTCCATCGTCGCCATCCACAAGGGCAGCGGCGAGGTGGAGGCGGTTGGCAAAGAAGCCAAGGATATGCTCGGACGCACGCCCGGGAACATTGTCGCCATCCGGCCTATGAAAGACGGCGTCATCGCCGATTTCAAAGTCACCGAGAAGATGCTCAACTACTTCATCCACAAGGCGCATGGGCGCAAGGTGCTGGTTCATCCGCGCATTGTGATCGGGGTCCCGAGCGAAATCACACAAGTGGAAAAACGGGCGGTGATCGATTCCGCGTATCGCGCCAAAGCGAGCGAAGTGCACCTGGTGGAGCAGGCCATGGTGGCTGCTATCGGCGCCGGTTTGCCCGTGACCGAGCCGTCCGGCAACATGGTGGTGGACATTGGCGGCGGCACCACCGACGTGGCGGTGATTTCGCTATCCGGAATCGTGTATGCGCGTTCGGTACGAGTGGCCGGCAATGAGATGGACGACGCGATCATGCAGTATCTCAAGCGCAAATACAACCTGCTGATCGGGGAACGTACCGCGGAGGCGATCAAGATGCAAGTGGGCTCGGCCTATCCTTTAGACCAGCCTCTGACGATGGAGATCAAGGGACGCAATTTAATTGAAGGCGTGCCGAAAACCGTTGCCATAGGAGATGCCGAGATCAGAGAAGCGCTTTCGGAATGTGTGGCCACCATTATGAATGCAATCCGGGTGGCGCTGGAGCGGACTCCGCCGGAATTGAGCGCCGATATCAGCGACCGGGGAATCGTTCTGACGGGGGGCGGCGCATTGCTCAAGAATTTAGACAGGAGAATTCGCGAAGAGACCGGATTGCCGGTATCGATCGCGGAGGACCCTCTGGCCAGCGTGGTGCTCGGCACCGGTAAGATGCTGACCGATTTCAAACTGCTTCGTAGAGTTGCAATCGAATAGTGTAGCGAGTGGCTGAGAGTTATGGAGTTTTTACTTAACCGTTACCGGAACCTGACGGTTTTGTTGGTTGTGATCGCCGCGCAATTACTGTTGATTGCGTACCAGGTAAAAACCAACAAAGACGTGCCGCTGATCCGTGTCTGGGCGGTGACGGTGGTCACTCCCATCGAGCAGGTGCTGGAAGTGGTACGGAGGAACACCTGGGTTTTTGTCGAAGACTACTTCGTCCTCTGGCATACTCGCAGTCAGAACGACCAGTTGCAACGTGAAGTCGGCCGGCTCAAGCTCGAGAACCAATATTTGAAGACGGAACTGTCGAGCGCGGACCGCGCGCAGGCCTTAACCGTTTTCCAGGCAAGATCGCCGTCGAAAACAGTGGCGGCGCGCATCATCGGTAACAGTACGGGCGCAAACTCGAAGGCGGTATTCGTCGATCGTGGATCCGCGAGCGGAATCGAGGCCGGTATGGCCGTAGTGACACCGGATGGCATCGTTGGAAAGGTAGTGGCGGCTTACCCGACTGCATCGCTGGTTTTGCTGATCACGGACCCGACTTTCGCGGCTGGCGTGATTTCGCAAAAGAACCGCGTGCACGGCACTTTAAAAGGCCAGGGCCGCGATCGGGCCGTGCAGATTGAATACATCCAGAACGAAGAGAGAGTCGATCCGGGCGAGTGGTTCTACGCCTCTGGCGACGATCGCGTTTTCCCGAAAGGTTTCCCGGTTGGACAGGTGACGGCAGTTCGCAATGGGAGGTCCGCCAAAGAAGTTTACGTGACTCCGAGCGGATTTCAAAACGGGCTGGAAGAAGTGTTGATCGTTCTGGACGCCAAACATCAGGTGATCCCGGACGTTGAGGTGGCGAGCCCTGGGTATAAGCTGTTACCGGCGCCTCCGCCGGTGGAATCGGCCGCCGTTTCCGGGTCGCCGGCGCAGCCGGGACTTAAAACCGATGCCGACCGCTTGAAGGACCAGTACCGGCAGCTTGGAGTGGAGGAAAAGCACCCCTACGGGGAGGGCGGGTTGGGCGAGAAGCCTCTGGATTTCACAAAACTGCCGCCCTTGCGAGGGCCGGAGGGCAACAAGCCCGCAACGCCTGCCCCGGGCACGGCCGCTGCGAATGCAAAGGGCGCCGCCGCCGGAGCACGTCCAGGGCCCGCCGGAGTACTTCCAGGGATTGAAGCGAGTCAACCCGCAGTCGAAGGCCGCCCTGCGGTCTCGGATAAGACGACGCCGGCGGCACCGCTAGCAGCACCCTCGAGTGTCGCTGTGAAGCCCAAGCCGCAGCCTTCCGGACCCTTGCTGATAACCGACCCCACTGACGCTGACCCGAGCGAAGCAACGCCGCCTGCAGCGCCTCCGAAACCTGCGCCCAATAGGCGGCCGGCTGTGGTGGTGGATTCGAACACGGAGATACTGCCGGACGCACCGCCCCCCAAACGCAAAGCACCCAAACAGGCGGCTGCTCCCGCGACTCCGCCCCCGCAATGAACGAGTTTAGCGAGCGCCTGCTTTCAGACGCTCCCCGTAAACAGCGCAATCTGCGGTTCCGTCCGCTGATCCTGATCGTGGTCCCTCTCATCGCGATTCTGTTTCAGGTCTATGTCCCCCGGTTTCTGCCCTTCTTGTCTTATCTGGAGCTGCCGTTGCTCATCACGGTGCATTTCGCGCTGACGCGGCGTGAGCCGATTTCGGCTGTCTTCTTCGGAGCGGCGATCGGGCTGGTGCAGGACTCGCTCTCGAATCAGCCGATCGGACTGTTCGGCATCGTCAAAACACTGGTGGGTTATTTCGCCGCGTCGGTGGGCATGCGCTTTGACGTCGAAAATCCGGTGATTACTTTTATCCTCGGGTTCTTCTTCTACGTGTTTCATCAGTTCTTCTATTGGGTGCTGTCGCGAGCGTTGTTGGGCGAATTAGTGAACTTCGATGGACTTCAAACGCTGATTTACGGCGTGCTGAATGCCGCGGTTGCGCTTCCCCTGTTCCATTTATTAGATAAACTGAAAGTAACGGCCCGGACCTAAAAGCGAACACGTGAATCTCCAGACAGACCAGGAAGAAGAGCAGCTTTCCGCTCAAGGGCTGCAGCGCGATGATCCAAAATTCGCTACTGGTAAGATTGCGTTTTTTCAGTATTTGACTGTCGCGGTCTTCCTGTTCCTGGTTTCGGGTTTTTGGGAGCTGCAGATCCGGAATCACGAGCTTTATCACGAGCGGGCGGAACAGAACCGGATCAAGTCGATTCCGGTGCTTGCCGCGCGCGGAAAGATTCTGGATCGCGATGGCCGAGTGATTGTCGACAACCATGCCTCCTACAGCCTGATTCTTGCGCGGGAAACCTTGAAGGAGGAGCATCTCAGGCCAATCGCCGACGGGCTCAATCTCGATTACGATTCGCTAGTCGCGCGGGTTCACCGGTTCAATGCGCCCAAGTACATCCCCATCGTCATCAAGGAAGAGCTAACGCCGGCCGAGCTGGCTTTTGTGGAGTCGCATCGCGATCCCGAAACGTTTCCGGAGATGGACCTGATTCGCGCGCAACGCCGTCTCTATCCAAAAGACGGGACTGCGGCCCACGTGATCGGGTACGTTGGCGAGGTGAGCGAAGCCGAGCTGAACACGCCCGAACTGGCCAAGTTTCATGCCGGAGATGTAATCGGGAAGGAAGGCATCGAGCGCCAGTACAACGACATTCTCATGGGCACCGACGGAAAGCGGCAGGTCGAAGTTGACAACGTAGGCAAAGAGCGCCGTGTGCTGGACAGCAAACCTGATATTCCGGGCCAGAACCTGGAGCTGACCATCGATCTCGACCTGCAAGTGGTGGCGGAGCTGGCAATGGAAGACCGCAAGGGCGCAGTGGTGGCGCTCGATCCGCGCACCGGAGAAGTGCTCGCCATGGTGAGCCGTCCAGCGTTCGATCCGAATCTGTTCGCCGCGCGCATCCGGACACGCGATTGGAAAGAGATGATGAACAATCCCGGCCATCCCATGTTGAATCGCGCCATTCAGGCACAACAGGCGCCGGGCTCGACGTTCAAGCCGATCGAGGCCCTGGCCGGCTTAGAGACAGGCGTGATTGACGACAATTTCACGGTGAACTGCGGCGGTGGCGCCGTGTTCTACGGACACTACTACAAATGCCACGAAGTGGACGGACATACCGATCTTCACAAAGCCATTGTGAAGTCGTGCGACGTTTTTTTCTACAACGTCGGCAACCGGCTCGGAATCGACAACCTCGCGCGTTACGCCGAGCTGGCCGGGCTGGGCCACCGGACAGGGATTGATCTGCCCCACGAGGCCGAAGGCGTGATGCCATCGACAAAATGGAAAGCTCGCACGTTGCGGCAGAAGTGGTACGCGGGTGACACGATCTCCGTTGCAATTGGACAAGGCTATGTAACGGTAACGCCGCTGCAATTGGCTGTGGCTATTGGCGGACTGGCGTTGGGAGGGGTTTGGCAGACGCCACACCTTGTGAAGGATGCGCCCCATCTTGCGCCCGCGAGGCGTGGAGATTTCAATCCCGAGAATATCCAGAAAGTAATCTCCGGGATGTACGGGGTGGTGAACGAGGGCGGGACCGGCGCCCGCGCTAGAATTTCCGGCGTCGAAGTCTGCGGCAAGACCGGCACCGCCCAGTTGGGATCGAATAAACTGCTCAAAGGCACCCGGCTCGGCCTGACCATGAAGGACAACGCGTGGTTTGTCGGCTTCGCGCCCCGCCAGGCGCCAGAGATTGTGGTGGTCTGTCTATTCGAGAATGGCGAGTTTAGTAAGTTCGCCGCGCCGATCGTGCGAGACGTCATTAAAGCGTATTTCGATAAGAAGACCCGGCTGGGATCGCAGCAGGTAGCACAGGCTTTCCAGCCTGTGTTGGGCTTAGATAGAGGCAGCCACTAATGAAGGTGATCGATGCCGGCTAGCGCATTTCTCTCGAACCAGGCGTCATCTAAGTGCAACACAGGCAAGCATGCCTGTGGCACAGGTTTTCCAGCCTGTGTTGGGCTTAGACAAAGGCACCCACGAATGAAGGTGATCGATGGCGGCTAGCGCATGTCTCTCGAACCAGGCGTCATCTAAGTGCAGCACAGGCAAGCATGCCTGTGGCACAGGCTTTCCAGCCTGTGTTGGGCTTAGACAGAGGCACCCACGAATGAAGGTGATCGATGCCAGCTAGCGCGCATTTCTCACGAACCAGCCGTCATCTAAGTGCAACACAGGCAAGCATGCCTGTGCCACTCGGTGCTGTGGCACAGGCTTTCCAGCCTGTGTTGGGCTTAGACAGAGCAGCCACTAAGAAGGGTGATTGATGCCGGCTAGCTACCGTTCCATCCGCGATTTCGATTGGCCCATGTTCATTCTGGCGTGCGCCATCTGTTCGATGGGCGTGCTGCAAATCTTCAGCGCCACTCACGACACCGTCTGGAGAGATGCCTGGTGGAAACAAGTGATCTGGATTCTCATCGCCATCGTGGTGATGTGGGTCACAGCGCTGATCGATTATCACACCCTGCTCGCTCAAGTGCCGATTCTTTATACGATTTCGATAGCCACGCTTGTCGCGACATTCGTGGTGGGGACGAAGGTGTTTGGCTCGCGGAGGTGGATCGGCTACGGGAGTTTCCATCTACAGGTGTCGGAGTTCGTGAAACTGGTGATAGTATTGCTGGTAGCTAGGTACCTCACGGAGCAATTGAAGGGCGAGCAACTGGAGTTAGCGGATCTGCTAAAGCTGGGAGGATTAGTCGGCTTGCCGATGCTGCTGGTAGTGAGTCAACCGGATCTGGGCACCTCGCTGACCTACGTTCCAATTTTGGCCGCGGGAGTTTTCCTGGCCGGTCTCAAATGGCAATATGGCGTTGCGATCCTGCTGGTTTTTGCCTTGGTGCTGCCAGTGGGTTATTTTTTTCTGAAGGATTATCAAAGGGATCGGCTGGTCAGTTTCCTGAATCCCAGTTCCGATCCCAAGGGTACCGGTTATCAGGTGATTCAGTCTCAAATCGCGGTTGGGTCCGGGGCTCTGTGGGGCCGCGGGGTAACTCGCGGTTCTCAAACGCAAAACGGATTTCTGCCGGTTCCGCACACTGATTTCATTTTCTCGGCATTTGCGGAGGAGCACGGCTTTGTCGGTGTTGTAGTAGTGTTAGGTTTGTATTTTCTGCTGCTGATGCAAATCGTTCAGAATGCGCAAATTGCGCCGGACCGGGCAGGCATGTACGTCTGTATGGGAGTGGCGGCGCTATTGTTGTTTCATGTATTGGTAAATGTAGGGATGGTGGTGGGAAGGATGCCGGTAACTGGCATACCGCTACCCCTGATGAGTTCGGGTGGTTCGAACATACTTTCGATTTTTTTGATGCTGGGGCTTGTCAACAATGTGCGGCTCCGGCGATTTGTAAATTGACGCGGTCGTAAGGCGGCCTGTTTTCAAGGAATTTTGGGGTATACGGGCGTGAGCGCGCGTGGCGCGGTGTTAAGCCCGGGTTCAGGTAGATTCAAGCGCATAGGGGATATCTTAAGCAGGATGCTGGAAAAACTCCTGGGCAGGCGGAGGCCTGCCTCACCTTACCCTGCCGTTCCTTGACGCTCGGCCCACGGCCTGAAAGCGGAGAGGCGAATGAGCAAAGAGCTGGTGATTTCTTCGAATCGGCACGAGACCAAGGTGGCGATTCTCGAAGACGATCAACTTGTAGAAATCTATTTTCAACGCGCGGACGAGTATTCACTCGCGGGCAGTGTTCACAAGGGCCGTGTTACCAGGGTGTTGCCGGGGATGCAGTCGGCCTTTGTCGATCTCGGTCTGGAGCGCGATACCTTTCTGTACGTTTCCGACTTCCTGGACGAAACCGAGGAATACGATCCAATCCCGACCGGCAGGGAAGAGCGGCAGGGTCGAGGAGACCGTCCGATCCGGACTGAGCGTCCGGATCGGGCCGACAGGGCGAATCGATCGGAGCGTCCGGATCGTTTTGACCGAACCGACCACGGTGAGAAGGCGTTAGTCGAAGCGGAGCCTGAGCCAAGTCCGCTGGAAGCGAACGCAGGTACAGCAACCCATCCAAGTGGCCAGCGGCCTGAGGCGAGTCAGCTTGAGCGGCCATCGGCGGGCGGGCGTCCCAATCACCACCCGTCCTCAGGCCAAAGACCGGACGACGACCACCGCGGCCGGCGGTCGCGCCGGCGGCGAAATCGCGGACGTGGGTTTCCCGACTCAAAATATGCATCGGAAGTGAATTCATCCGGCAGCCTGAGTTTACCCAGCAGCCAAGAGCCTAGGGCGACGGAATCGCCGATCGAGCAAGCAGCCGAATCGCTTGTAGACTACGAGTTCCCGGTGTTGCCCGGCGAGTCGCTGGCGAAATACCGGCATTCCGAGCACGGCGCCGCGGCGGACCAAAGCCCGGCGCCTAAAGTAGATCTATTCTCAACCACGGGAGCCGCTCCGGTCAGGGAAACGTGGTCTGAGCCGGAGCAGGTGCAACAGCCCGAAGAGATGGAAGCGCCGCCCGAAGCGATCGCCGTCAGTGAAATCATAGCCGAGATGCGCGAGGATGCGGCCTTCGCGTTGGAAGAAATAGCGGATGCGCCACAGCTTGCAATTCTGGAGCCGAGTGTTGCCCGTGAAATTCCAATCTCGGAACCGGAGGCTGGCGAGGGCCTGCCGGACTCCGATGAGAGCGCCGACGAATCCGAATCCGCGCCCGATACCACACCTCAATTGACCGCGCACGTGCGTGAGCAGGGCGGCCGCTACATGCACCGTCTACCACGGCGGATGCGGCGCAAAATGCGGACGGAGGGCGGCAAAGGTCAGCCGGAAGCACCCAGCGAATCCGCGGCAAGCGGCGGTCCGGCTCCGGTGGATTCTTCCGCCGCGCTTCCTGAAGTGCAGCGGAGCGTGTCACGGCCGGAAAAAACGCCGCTTCCCTCCATCACGGACCTTCTGAAGGAAGGCCAGGAAATCATCGTTCAGATCGCGAAGGAGCCGCTGGGCCAAAAGGGCGCGCGCATCACGTCACACATCGCGCTGCCGGGCCGGTTCGTGGTCTACATGCCCACGCTCGAGCACATGGGAGTGTCGCGCAAGGTGGGAAGCGATGACGAGCGGCTGCGGCTCAAGAAAATTCTGCAGAGTCACTCCGCCAGCATGACCGGCGGCTTTATCGTGCGGACAGCGGGTGAAGGCAAGCCCGAGGACGAGATCGCGGCGGACATGACTTTTCTGCACAATCTTTGGCTCGATATCCGGCAGAAAGCAGAGAAGCATCCCGCGCCGCTGCTGCTACATCACGATCTGGACATTGTCCAGCGAATTCTGCGGGACCAGCTCACCGACAGCTTCAAAGCAATCTGGCTGGACAACGAAGAGCAGTATGAGAGCGTGCTTCGCTTTGCGCAACGCTTCCAGCCGGCGCTGGTCGGCCGGATAAAGCTGTACACGCGCTCGGCGCCCATCTTCGACGCGTTCAATATTACGCCGGAGCTGGAAAAGGCGTTGCGCCCGAAGGTATGGCTGAAGTCAGGTGGCTACATCGTGATCAATCAGACCGAGGCGCTGGTCGCCATCGACGTGAATACGGGCAAGTTTGTCGGCAAATCCAACCGGCTCGAAGACACAATCGTTAAGACCAACACCGAGGCTGTCAAGGAGATCGCCCGGCAGATCCGGTTGCGCGACCTGGGCGGCATCATCGTTGTCGACTTTATAGACATGGACGAGCGCAAGAACCGGCAGAAAGTGATGCAGACGCTGGAAGAGGCGATGCGATCCGACAAAGCGCCCAACAAGATTCTGCAATTCAACGATTTCGGATTAGTGGCGATCACCCGAAAGCGCGTCAAGCAAAGCCTGGAGCGCGCGTTATGCTCGCCATGTCCGTATTGTGAGGGCGCCGGGTATGTGAAGAGTCTGCAAACCACGGTGAACGATATTCTGCAGGAGGCTCACAAAATTGCTTCCGCGGTGGAGGGCAAGGATGTGTTGTTGCGCGTCCATCCGGATCTCGCGAAATACCTGAAGTCGCATCAAAACCATTATCTCGAGGAGTTCGAGGAAATCCTGCGGCGGCCCGTGCTGGTGAAGGCCGATCCGTCGTTGCACCACGAAAAATTCGATCTAGCTTAAAGGAAGGCGGCAAAAGAGGGCAATATGGCAGACTATTCAAATCCCCAAATGTTAGTCAGTACCGATTGGGTAGCTCAGCACTCGAGCGACCCGAACGTCCGCGTAGTCGAAGTGGACGTGGACACCAAAGCGTTCGATGAAGGGCATCCTCCGGGCGCGATTGCCTGGGCCTGGAACTCTCAACTTTGCGATACAGTAGTCCGCGACATCCTTCCGAAGGACCAGTTCGAGAAGTTGATGGATCAATCCGGGATCAAGAAGGACACGACGGCGATCGTGTACGGCGACAACAACAATTGGTTCGCCGCGTGGGCTTTGTGGCAGATGAAGGTGTACGGGCACAAGGATGTCCGGATCATGAATGGCGGCCGCAAGAAGTGGATTGCCGAAGGGCGCGACTTGTCGAAGGAGACCAAGGCGCCACAGGCATCGAGCGGCTACAAGGCCTCGGGTCCGGACCTGTCGTTGCGCGCTTTCCTGCCGCAGGTGCAATCCGCGGCGAAAGACGGCAAGACGGTAATGATCGACGTGCGTAGCGGACCGGAATTCTCGGGCGAGATTTTGGCGCCTCCCGGTTTGCCGGAGACCTGCCAGCGCGGCGGCCACATTCCGGGCGCGCATAGCGTGCCGTGGGGAAAGGCTTGCAACGACGACGGCACGTTCAAGAGCTATGACGAGCTGAAGCAGATTTACAGCGCCGAGGGCGTGAGCGATGCGGCGCCCGTGATTGCGTACTGCCGCATCGGGGAGCGATCAAGCCACACGTGGTTTGTGTTGAAGTACCTGCTGGGTATCCCGAACGTGCGGAACTACGACGGCTCCTGGACCGAATGGGGCAACCTGGTGGGAGCGCCGGTGGAGCGCGGCGCGGTTTCGGCAGCCAAGGCATGAAGCCCGAAAACTATTCCGAAAGCAACGTGGACGTGGACGGGTGGCAGGTCCACCTGACCACCTACCAGTTGGGTGAAAAATTCCACTGTACGGTGGACAATGTGTCCCCGGGCGCAAATCTCGCGCGAGTGGTTGGAGACTCGCGCGAGGATGCCGAGGCAAAGGCCTTGCGGCGGGCGAAAGAACTGCTGAGTAGAACGAAGCGCCGCGCAGTCTAATTTAAAAGTTGTACGCTGGTGGCTTAATGCCTTTGAGCCGCAGATAAACTTCCGCTTGGCCGCGATGGTGCGCCATGTGGGCGTAGGCGCCCAGCATTACCTCGCGCAGGCTCATCTGCTTGCCTTCGGGACCACGCATTGCGTTCAGGTCTTTCGCCGCATCAATCGCGTTGGCGCAGTATTCGAAGGACTGCTTGAGCATCGAAACAGCGGTCGCCTGATCCGGCTTGTCCGGCTTGGCGAAGGGTGATTTCGCGCCAGAGATGCGGGAACAGTAAACGTAATTGCCGCCCGCGATGTGTATCATCTGCTCGCCGAAAGACATCTCTTCCGGGTTGGGTTTGAAATCGTAGTTCTCAGGCGGCATCGCTTGGGCGACGGATAAAGTAAGGTCGCGCGCGGCGGTCCAGTGTTTCAGGAATTCTTGGCCGAAACTGTTCTGGATGACGCCCTCTTGCGCCGAGAGCGGCAGGGAGATGATAGCGCTAACAATCAAAGCGTACTTCACAGTTCCTCTCCTTCTGAGAATATCTCGTTCACAGTAATCTCCCCATTTCCGGGAAGGACCAGAATGCTATCTCCCAGCCTGTAAATCTTGGATGTTCCTTCTGCCCGCGTCACCTCTACCAGTTTGCGCCTGGGATCCACAACCCAAAACTCCCGACAGCCGTTTTCAAGACAAATGGTCTTCTTATCGAGCATTTCCGAGACCGTATTTGACGGCGAGAGGACCTCGACGACAATGTCGGGGGCTCCGGCAAGATAATCTTCCGGATCGATGGCCCTCTCTCTAGCCTTGCTTACGAACGCGACATCGGCGCACCATAAATTATGCTCCGGCTTCGGCCGGAAGGCGAACTCGCAAGCTGAAATCCCATACTGGCCGTTAATGCGGTTAAATGCGTCGTTCAACCGCGTCTGAATCTTGAAGTGTTTGTACTTGGGTCTGGTCAATTGAACGACTTCTCCATGGTGCAACTCCAGATAGAACCCCGGCGGGTCAGCCAGCTCCTGGAACTCTTCCACGGTCATGAGCGCTGCGGTGGTAGACATCTCTTGCACATCATTATAGTGTCTAAAGACCCACACCGGCAGGAATGCCGGTGAATGACGCCTCTTGCGCCGAGAGCGGTGAGGAGACGACAGCGCTGACGATCAAAGCGTATTTCACAATTCCTCTCCTTCTGAGAATATCTCGTTCACAGTAATCTCCCCATTTCCAGGAAGGACCAGAATGCTGTCGCCCCGCCTGTAAATCCTGGATGTTCCTTCTGCCCGCGTGACCTCTACCATTTCGCGCCTGGGATCAACGACCCAGAATTCCCGACAGCCGTTATCGAGGCACATCTTCTTCTTATCGAGCATCTCTGAGGCTGTATTGGATGGTGAGAGGACCTCCACAACAATGTCAGGCGCCCCGGCCAGATAATCTTCCGGATCGATGGCCGTATATCGCGCCTTGCTTACGAAGGCCACATCGGCGCACCATAAATTATGCTCCGGCTTCGGCCGGAAAGCGAACTCGTACCCTGAAAACCCAAACGGCCTATTAATGCGATTAAAAGCATCGGTCAGCTTCGTTTGAATCCTGTAATGTTTGTACTTGGCTCTGGTCAATTGGACAACTTCTCCATGGTGCAGCTCCAGATAGAACCCTGGCGGGTCCGTTAGTTTAAGGAAGTCTTCCACGGTTATGAGCGCTGCGGTCGTAGACATCTCTTGCACATCATTATAGTGGTTGTTCTTTTCTACAGGCCCACACCGGCAGGAATGCCGGTGTTACTCAGAAATTCACCTATTCTCTCGACTGCCGCCAGCAGATTATCGTATGAATTCGCGATGCTGAAGCGCAGGTATCCTTCTCCGTAACTTCCGAAGGAGGCGCCGCTCAGGCATGCCACGCCTGCTTGCTCGAGCAGCGCGCCGGCCAACGGCTTGGATTGCCAGCCGGTGCCGGTGATGTTCGGAAACGCGTAAAAGGCCCCGCTCGGGATGGGGCAGCGCACTCCCGGGAGTTGATTCAAGCCCGCACAAAACGCATCGCGCCGCCAGCGAAACTCGGCCACCATTGCGAGCGGCTCGTCCTGCGGCCCGGTCAACGCAGCAATACCCGCTCGTTGCGTGAAGCTGGCCGTGCAGGAGTTGGAATTCACCATCAGCTTATTGACTGCGTCCACCAGCCAAAGCGGCATCACGCCATAACCCATGCGCCAACCCGTCATCGCGTAGATCTTGGAGAAGCCGTCGAGGATGATGGTCTTATCGAGCATCCCCGGCAGGCTCGCGATCGAAAGCGGCGGCTCATCGAAGTAGATGCGGCTGTAGATCTCGTCCGAGAGAACCATTAAGTCGCGCCCGCGCACCAGTTCGGCAATCGCCCGAATGCCGGTGGCCGGAATGACGCCGCCGGTCGGATTGTGCGGCGAGTTCAGAATCAGCAGCTTGGTCCTATCCGACAAGCTGCGCTCAAGCATTTCCAGATCGAATGAGAAGCCGCGCTCCTCGACCAAAGGAATGGGCACAGGCTTGGCGCCGAGGAATCGGATCATGGATTCATAGATCGGAAAGCCGGGGTTGGGGTAGATCACTTCATCGCCGGGCTCCAGCAGCGCGAGCATTGAGAAGAAGAGGATGGGCTTCCCGCCAGGCACCACGGAGACATGCTCCGGTCCGACCCGGACCTGGCGAGTCTCGGAAACGTGCCGGGCAATGGCTTCCCGCAACTCGGGCAGCCCTTGGGCCGGGCCGTAGTGGGTCCAACCCTGGTCGAGTGCCTGCTTGCCCGCTTCCACGATGTGCCGCGGTGTCTCGAAATCCGGCTCACCGATTTCCAAGTGAATGATGTCGCGCCCTTGCGCCTCCAGCGCACGAGCCCGCGCCAGAACTTCAAAGGCGGTCTCGACGCCGATGCGGGACATCCGCCCGGCTAATTTCATGAGGCCTTCTGGAAGTATGGAACCTCGGCCCGAAACTCGACAAAGTTCACTGGATCGCCAACTGCGGCGCGTTCGCCGTGAATTCTGCCGGTGAGCCGCCGTCCGTTTTCGAGCTCGACGATCGCGAGTTGATAGGGAACCTCATCTGCGAACTGCGGCGTCGGCGAGTAGACGACAGTCTCGGTGTAGACTATTCCAGAGCCGGGATTGCTCAAGCAGCCGCTCCGAGAATCGACACGACGCAAGTAGCGCCTGACCCCCCGAGGTTTTGGGCCAAGCCGATTTCGTGCTTTGCGATCTGGCGCTCGCCGGCTTCGCCACGGATCTGCTGGGCCACGTCGCAAATCTGGCCTACCCCGGTTGCGCCCACCGGGTGGCCTTTCGATTTCAGCCCGCCACTGGCATTCACCGGGCGCTCGCCGTGGATGCATGTTTGACCCGCCAAAGAATACGGCCCCCCTTCGCCCTTTTTGACGAACCCGAGATCCTCGATCGCAAGAATCTCAGCGATCGTAAAGCAGTCGTGCACTTCCGCGAATTGGATATCACCGGCCTTCAACCCAGCGGCGCGGTAAGCCTTCTCCGAAGCCGTGCGAACCGAGGCGAGCGTCGTAATATCCGGCTTCTCATCGAGTGCAAAATGATCCGAGGTCTGGGCGATTCCCAGAATGCGGACCCCTTTGCCGGTGAACTCGGAAGCGCGCTCCAGCGGAGCCAGCACCACCGCCGCGGCTCCATCGCTGATTAGCGAGCAGTCGTAAACGGTTAGCGGATCTGCCACCGGCTTGCCTGCCAACGCCTGCTCCATCGTGATCACTTTGCGCATGTGCGCATACGGGTTCTTAGCCCCATTGCCGTGATTCTTCACGGAGACCGCGGCCAACATCTCGCGAGTGGTGCCATATTCGTACATATGACGGCGCGCGATCATGGCAAACAAGGCCGGGAAAGTTGCACCGGCCCGGACTTCACCGCAAAGATCGCCGGCGGCCGCTAGAATCTCGGTGACGCGCGGGGTAGTCTGCGAGGTCATCTTTTCAACGCCGTCTACCAGCACGATGTCATAGATCCCGGCGCTGACGCTCGATACGGCCTGAAAAAAGGCAGCACCGCTGGACGCGCAGGCAGCCTCGAAGCGAGTGGCCGGGACTTCCGTGATACCTAGTGCGGATGCCACATAGGGTGCCAGATGATTTTGGCCCACGAAAGATGGACCGGCGAAATTACCCAGGTAAAAGGCTTCCACTTGGCCGGGAGCGACCTGGGCGTCTTCCAGAGCCTTCTGCCCGGCCTCCACCGCGAGCGATCGCAGATCGCGATCCGGAAATGCGCCGAAGTGGGTCTTTCCTATGCCGATGATGACTACGGGTCTCATACTTCCAGGATAGCGAAAATCGCGGATCGTGTGACTGGTTGACAGGATCGGCAGCGCCGCATAACCTGAAACTAGACGCTTGCCGGTGTAGCTCAGGTGGTTAGAGCGACGGTCTCATAATCCGTAGGTCGCAGGTTCAACTCCTGCCGCCGGCACCACCTCAGGCCCGTTGTGGAGCCGATACGATCCCCTCGTAAATCCGCTGCAGATCATCCTGCGAATAATACTCGATTTCAATGCGACCTCGCTGATCTGTTTTTTCAATGATTCGAACGCGGGTGCCCAGAGCGCTTTCCAGTTCGGCGGCGGCAGCAGCGACATTGGGGTCGCGGCGTTTTTCGGCTTTACCATTGCCCGAAGAGTTAGGCGGCGAATCCCGATGCTCGGTCATCGTTTGCACGGCTCGCTCAACCTGCCGCACTGAGTATCCTTGCGCCGCGGAGCGATCTGCCAGCTCCCGTTGTTCGTCTGGAGAAGTCAACCCTAAGATGGCTCGGGCATGCCCCATCGAGAGCCGCCGCTCAGCAAGCAGCAATTGAACTTCAGGCGGAAGCTTCAACAAGCGCAGCAGATTTGAGATGGTTGTACGATCTTTGCCAGTGCGTCGTCCAATTTCTTCGTGACTTAGATTACGTTCGCTCACCAAACGATGGAGAGCCTGCGCTGTTTCAATGGGATTCAGGTCCTCGCGTTGGATGTTTTCGATTAACGCGAGTTCCAGCATCTGGTCGTCGGCGTAATCCTGGATTACGACCGGGACTACTTCCAGGCCTGCCTCTTGGGCCGCCCGCAATCGGCGTTCTCCTGCAATCAACTCGTAGCGATCATTCTTCCGCCGCACGATGAGCGGTTGGATAATTCCATTAACACTAATCGAATCAGCCAGTTCATGTAACTTGGAAGGATCGAAGACGGATCGTGGTTGAAAGGGATTCGGATCAATTAAGGCTATCGGAAGCTTACCCGGGTTCGGGCGCTCCGAAGATGTTACCGGATCTCGGGCTTCGGGGAACCCGCGGGGCGGTAAGAGCGCGGAAAGCCCTTTGCCGAGAACTTTACGTGGTTGCTTTTCTGGCGGCTTGTTCATGGGCCAGGATCTCCTTCGCTAATTTGATATAGCTCTCGGCGCCGCGGGACCGGACGTCATACGAGAGAATCGGCTTCCCGAAGCTCGGGGCCTCCGCCAGGCGAATACTCCGGGGAATGACGGTCCGGAAGACATCACTCCCAAAAAACTCCCGCAAGTCGTCAGCAACTTGGCGTGTGAGATTGGTACGCTCATCGTACATAGTGAGCAGCACACCCTCAATCTTTAGTTGGCGGCCAAAGGCTTCGCGAACCCGCTCGATTGTGTCCATCAACTGGGAAACCCCTTCGAGCGCAAAAAACTCGCACTGGATAGGGATGAGGATAGAATCCGCCGCAATAAGCGCGTTCAGGGTCAGGAGGTCCAGAGCGGGAGGACAATCGATCAGAATATAGGAGTAGTCGCGGCGAACTGTGCTTAACCGATCAGCAAGCCTGGATTCCCGCTTGGGTTGATCAACAAGGTCAAGATTGGCGGCAACGAGATTTTTGTCAGACGGAAGAACGTCCAGACCTTCAAAGTCGGTCTGCACTATAACAGATCGGATATCGGACTGGCCGATGAGAGCGTCGTATAACGTCGGAGCTTCTTCCGATTTCGAAATCCCGAGACCGGAGGTGGCATTACCCTGCGGGTCGCAATCCACCAGGAGCACTTTGAGATCATTGGCGGCTAAAGAGGCGGCGAGGTTAATTGCGGTCGTGGTTTTGCCAACGCCACCTTTTTGGTTTCCTATTGCGATGATCTTACCCACGTCACCTGTAGCATACATCAATCTGGATGTTTCACGTGGAA
This sequence comes from Bryobacteraceae bacterium, assembly GCA_051000095.1. Classification (GTDB taxonomy): domain Bacteria; phylum Acidobacteriota; class Terriglobia; order Bryobacterales; family Bryobacteraceae; genus JBBSHP01. Next base: position 41,167 of record JBPCOQ010000153.1, read on the forward strand.
CAGTCACCTAATAAGCAGCAACGCGCATCAGAACCTGGGATTTTGATTGGGGGTTTCCAGCGGCAGCAGGTTTCCTTGAATAATTCCCGAGCAGACGAAGCTCCAATAAGCAGGCCGATTCTCGGTGCTATTGTTGGGATGGACCTCAGAACGTCGGCTACTTTTACGGCTCGAGCGACTACCCAATCATGTCTCTCGTGGAAGGCATCCCCACGTTGTACCTCCACGCGGACATTTAAGAGAGATCGAGACGCTTCCTTGAGGAACACGCCGCGCCTTTGATTGGCTTCGAGAAGGATAATGCGCCATTTCGGTCGAAGCACGGCCAGCGGAAAACCTGGGAACCCAGCGCCCGATCCAAAATCCACGACGGAGAGCTCCTCGCGCTCTTCGGGAATTTGGGCTCCAAAGAATAGCGACTCACAGTAATGCCGGTTGACGATCTCTTCGGGCGTTACGACTGAAGTGAGATCCATCTTCTGGTTCCATCGACACAGCAACTCAAAGTGGCTGTACAAGGCGGAAAACTGGCCGTCCGAGAGTGCGACCTCTGGAAGGACTTGCTGGATCGCTTCTTTGAACCAAGTCAGTCCGGGCACATCAGTTCTTACTCGCCAAGCTCAGGTAAACGTCCAATACTGCAATTGCTGATGGCGTAACACCCGGAATGCGTCCGGCCTGACCCAGAGTCTCAGGTCGAACACACGTAAGCTTCTGCCTTACCTCGGTCGATAGGCCCGGAATGTCAGTGAACTCGAAGCTGGCGGGAATACAACGGCCCTCTGAATCGGCCATCCGCTCGATCTGGCGCTGTTGCTGCGCAATGTAGCCGGCATACTTCGCTTCAGTCTCAATAGTCGTGAGGACGCCATGAACGGGTTCCTCGCCAAGCATTTGCTTCATCCAGCCGGAGATCATGTCGATTTTGGCTTCAGGCCGGCGTAGCCATTGCAGAATGAGAGGGTGGTCATCCATCGCTAAAGCTAGCCCAGGCGCGGCAGCCGGGCTGATTCGAGTCTGCTCCAGGACTGTCCGGATACGAGCCTTTTGAGCCTGTTTTCGCAGGTACATAGACCACCGTTTCTCGTCCACTAAACCCGCTCTCCGTCCCAGTGGTGTCAATCTGTCGTCGGCATTATCGATACGTAAGTGCAATCGGAACTCGGCCCGGGATGTGAACATCCGGTAAGGCTCATCAGCACCTTTGTTTACGAGATCGTCAATCAGAATGCCGGTGTAGCCCTCGGTTCGTCCAATAATTAGGGGTTGCGTCTGTTTGATCTTGCACGCGGCATTCATTCCCGCGACCAAGCCTTGGCAGCCCGCCTCCTCGTAACCGGAGGTACCGTTAATCTGGCCCGCCAGAACGAGACCAGCGATCTTCTTCACCTCGAGCGTGTGGTTCAGCTCACGAGGGTCAATGGCGTCGTATTCGATTGCATATCCGGGTCGGATCATTTCAGCATTCTCAAGCCCCGGAATCGACGCGACCATAGCGGCTTGGACATCGATGGGCATGCTGGTAGACATACCATTTACATACACTTCATACGTGTCCAAACCCTCTGGTTCAAGGAAAATCTGATGCCGGGTTTTATCCGGAAATTTTACGACCTTATCTTCAATTGAGGGACAGTAGCGAGGTCCGACGCCTTCGATTTGACCGCTATAGAGTGGGGAGCGCGCGATACTATCCCGGACGATCTGCAAGGTTTCATCGGAAGTGTAGGCTATATAACACGGGACCTGGGATCGATCTATCTTATTGGTAAGAAAGGAGAAAGGGGTGGGCTTTGGGTCGCCGTATTGGGGTTCGAACTGAGACCAGTCAATAGTACGGCCGTCTAAGCGAGGCGGCGTACCGGTTTTCAGCCGTGTCCAGGCGAGACCCATGGATCGCAGTTGATCACCGAGCAAATTGGAAGGGGCTTCGCCATTCCGTCCGCAACTGTACTTATTCTCACCCACATGAGCTAAGCCGTTCAGGAATGTGCCGGTCGTAATCACAACTGCTTCGGCCGTAAGTTTCCGGCCATCCCGCAGATGGACCCCGGTCGCCCGGAGCTGTCCGTGCTCGGGCTTTAATTCGAGTCCGGCCACTTCCGCCTGTAGAATTCTGAGATTGGGTTCGTTTTCGAGGACCTCGCGCATGCGGAGCCGGTACTGTTTTTTATCACATTGAGCGCGTGGAGACCAAACGGCTGGTCCGCGACTGGTATTCAGCAACCGGAACTGAATCCCCACGGCATCCGTGATCTCGCCCATAATGCCACCTAGGGCATCGATTTCCCGCACCAAATGACCCTTGGCGATCCCTCCAATGGCTGGATTGCAGGACATTTGCGCGATCAGATCGATATTCATGGTGATCATCGCCGTGCGCAAGCCCATCCGGGCACACGCCCGGGCCGCCTCGCAACCGGCATGTCCGGCGCCTACCACGATCACGTCATACTTGGAACTGGCTGCCACCCTGTTCTATTCTACTGTTTGCGCATTCTAGTGATTGGGTCCGGCGGACGCGAACACGCCTTGTGTTGGAAGCTGGCGCAGAATAAAAGCTGCACGATATACGCGACGCCGGGTAATCCGGGAATGGCAACGTGCGCGACGTGCTTGCCATCGGCTAATTCTTTCCGACCCGGCCTCACAATCGTCGGGCCCGAAACGCCGCTTGCGGACGGCATAGTGGACCGCTGCCGCGAGCGTGGTTGGCCCATTATCGGCCCCACGGCCGCGGCAGCGCGAATTGAAACCAGCAAAGCATTCGCAAAAGCAGTAATGCAACAAGCGGGGATCGCAACCGCGCGCTACATCCTGGTTCAAAGCGAGCAGGACGCCGTTGCGGCATTGCAGCGGTTCCCATTTCCCGTTGTTCTAAAGGCCGATGGCTTAGCTGCCGGAAAAGGGGTCGTCATCGCGCACACGAGGGATGAAGCCCGGCGTGCGATTGCCGAGCTCCTGGCACAGTCGGGTAGGCTAATCATTGAAGAATTCCTGATTGGAGAAGAGGTTAGCTTCATCGTGCTCACGGACGGCGTGCATGTCACGCCATTCGAACCGGCGCAGGATCACAAGGCCGTTTTCGATGAGGACGAGGGTCCGAACACCGGCGGCATGGGCGCCTACAGCGATGGCCGCATCCTATCCGCAGTGGAGCAGCAAGCGGTGATCGATTCGGTGATCCATCCAGCGCTCGACTATATGCGCCGGCAAGGGTGCCCGTTCACTGGATTCCTCTACGCGGGCCTGATGATGACTGCGGACGGTCCGAAGGTGCTCGAGTTCAACTGCCGCCTGGGTGACCCGGAAACACAAGTACTGATGCATCGTCTTGAATCAGACCTGGTTGGCACTCTACTGGCGCCTGGTAGCGCACAATTGACATGGAAAACCGATCCGAGCGTCTGCGTGGTACTCGCGGCAAAAGGCTATCCGGAAATCGTGCGCACAGGGGATCCGATCTCAGGCATAGAGCAGGTGCGCAATGGCGTGGTATTCCAAGCAGGCACCAAGATGAATTCGGATGCGCTCCTCACGTCAGGCGGCAGGGTGCTCGGAGTAACGGCAAGCGGCCCATCACTCAAAGAAGCCATCGCCAATACCTACGCAGAAGTGCGCAAGATTCACTTCGACGGAATGCATTACCGCACTGACATCGGCCGGAAAGGCCTGAAGCGCTGGTAGACTATTAGTTCCGGGGACGTAGCTCAGATGGATAGAGCGGTCGCCTCCTAAGCGACAGGCCGGCAGTTCGAATCTGCCCGTCCCTACCATTTCAACATCCCATTGACACATTCCCAAAAATATGTCAAGCTACAGACATGATGGCAGAAATAACAGTATCCACCAAAGTTGCCGAAGGCGGCCGTGTAGTGATCCCCGCGCCATATCGGGAGGCGCTTGGCATCCGCACTGGCGACGAGGTCGTCCTGCGTTTGGTCGACGGAGAACTCCGGCTGTACTCGCGCAAAGAGGCGGTGAGGCGGGCGCAAGCTTGGGCCCACAGCCTGAATCCGGCGGGCCATTCCATGGTGGACGCTTTACTTAAGGAGCGCAGGCAAGAAGCCGCGAATGAGTAGTAGGATCGTTCTGGACGCCTCCGCTCTGCTGGCCTTGCTCTTTCGAGAACGAGGTTATGAACGCGTCGATGAGGCACTCAGCGGCGGCGTGATGAGCGCCGTCAACCTGGCTGAGGTAACATCTCGCCTGTTGGAAATGGGGGCAGACGAGGAAACTACCCGTGAGCGGCTCGAAGATCTTCCAATCGAAATCATTCCATTTAACGCGGACCATGCTTATCGTACGGGGATTCTTCGCGCCAAAACCAAAAAACTCGGCCTCTCCCTAGGCGATCGCGCCTGCCTCGCCACCGCAGCCCGCGAAAAGCTACCGGTCCTGACCGCCGACAAGGCTTGGCGGACCCTGAAACTCGACATACACATGGAAGTGATCCGCTAGAATAAGAGCAGTCCTCCCCCGGCACTTGGACTTGAATGAGCGCCGAAACGCCTTTCGTACATCTGCATTGCCATACCGACTACTCGCTGCTCGACGGGGCCTGCGAGATCGAGCAGTTGATGGATCTGGTTGTCGAGCAGAAGATGCCCTCGGTCGCGATGACCGATCACGGCAATTTGTTCGGCGCTGTCGAGTTCTACAACTGCGCCAAAGAGAAGAACGTGCACCCGGTGATCGGCTGCGAGGTTTATGTATCGCAGCAGGGACATAAGACCCGCAGCGACACCGACCGCTACAATCACCTGGTTCTGCTTTGTGAAAACCAGGAAGGTTATCGAAATCTCATCCAACTGGTCTCTACAGGGTTTCTGGACGGCTTCTATTACAAGCCGCGGATTGATAAGGATCTGCTGGCGAAGCACTCCAAAGGATTAATCGCCCTCTCGGCGTGCCTACGCGGCGACATCAACGAAACCCTGATGGCGAATCGTTATGACGAGGCGCGCCGTATGGCGTACCAATATGCCGATCTTTTCGGCAAGGACAATTTCTTCCTTGAAATCCAGGACCATGGAATCGACAAAGACAAGATTGTGGTCCCATTGGTGAACCGGCTGTCCAAGGAGACCGGTATTCCGCTGGTTGCGACCAACGACGCGCATTACATGCGCAAGACCGATGCACGCGCGCACGACATCATGCTGTGTATCCAGACCGGGAAAACGATGAGCGATCCGAACCGGATGCGCTTCGACCAGCCGGAGTTCTATCTAAAAACACGCGCTGAAATGCTGTCCGTCTTCGGCGAGTTGGAAGATGCGCTCAATCGCCCTTGGGAAATCGCGCAGCGCTGCCAGGTGAAGCTCGAGAAAGTGGAGGAGCCGTTTCCCCGTTTCGAGGTTCCGTCCGAACACTCGACCGACACGTATTTCGAATACGTCGCTCGCCAGGGATTCGAGAAGCGCAGAGGCCGTTTGGAGGCGATGCGTCAGGCGGGCGCTCTCAAGTACGATCTGCCGGCCTACTCGGAGCGGCTTGATCGGGAAATCCGGATGATCCAGCAGATGAAATTTTCGGGTTATTTCCTGATCGTCTGGGATTTCATCCGTTACGCCAAGGAACGTGGGATTCCGGTGGGTCCGGGGCGTGGGTCCGCCGCCGGTAGCTTGGTGAGCTATGCGATGGAGATTACCGATATCGACCCACTCGAGTACGGGCTGCTGTTTGAGCGCTTTCTGAATCCGGAGCGCGTCAGCATGCCGGATATTGATATCGACTTCCATACCCGAAGACGGGGTGAAGTGATTCAGTACGTCACCGAGAAATACGGACGCGAGCAAGTCGCGCAAATCATCACGTTCGGAACTCTCGGCGCGCGAACCGCGATCAAGGATGTGGGCCGCGTGCTCGAGATCGGCTATGCGGATGTGGATCGGATTACCAAGCTGATTCCCACCACGCTCAACATCAAGCTGAAGGATGCAATTAAGCAGGAACCCGCCATATCCGACGCTGCGAAGAAAGACCCGCGGCTCGCGGAGGTGCTGGAAGTCGCGCAGAAGTTGGAGGGAATGGCGCGCAACTGCTCCATGCACGCCGCCGGTGTTGTGATCTCACCGGTTCCGCTCAAGGACTTGGTTCCACTATACAAGACCAGCAAAGACGAAATTGTCACTGAGTACGATATGAATGGCCTCGAGAAGCTCTCGCTTCTCAAGATGGATTTTCTCGGCCTTACGACGCTCGATATCATTCAAGACTCTCTGGCGTTGATTGAACGGCAAACCGGAAAAAAAGTGGTCACGGAAGATTTGCCGCTGGACGATACGGCAACCTACGAGATTTTCTCGAAGGGTTTCACCAGCGGTGTCTTTCAGTTTGAATCGCGCGGGATGCGCGACATTCTCCGCAAATACCAGCCAACGCGCATTGAAGACCTCTGCGCTCTAAACGCGCTGTACCGGCCAGGCCCTCTGCAGGGTGGGATGATCGACGACTTCATCGACCGGAAGCACGGACGGAAACAGGTCAGCTACGATTTCCCGGAGCTGAAGACGATTCTGGAAGAGACGTATGGGGTGATCGTCTATCAGGAACAGGTGATGCAGATCTCGAACACCCTGGCTGGTTATTCGCTGGGAGAGGCCGACATCCTGCGCCGGGCCATGGGCAAGAAGAAGCTGGAAGAAATGGCCAGTCAGCGGGCGCGGTTTATACAAGGAGCGCGCGACAAGGGGTTCGCGCCGAAAAAGATCGAGAAGGTGTTCGATCTGATGCAGCAGTTCGCGGGTTATGGATTCAATAAATCCCACTCAGCCGCCTACGCGTATCTTGCTTATGTCACTGCCTATCTGAAAGCGCGCTATCCGCTGGAATTTCTGTCGGCGTTGCTCACCTCGGAAACGGGGAACACGGCGAAGATCGTGAAGTACATCAACGAGTGCCGTGAGATGGGTATTGCGGTTCTGCCGCCCGACGTGAACTCGAGCCAGCGGGATTTTACGCCAGCGGATAAAACTTCCACGATACGCGGCATTCGCGTGGGTCTGTGCGCGATTCGGAATCTGGGCGCTGGATCCGCGGATGCCATGTTCGCCGCGCGCCAGGCGGGAGGGCCCTTTCTCTCCATCTACGACTTTTGTGAGCGAATCGATCTGAGCGCCGTGAACCGCCGCGTCATGGAAAGCTTGATCAAGGCGGGAGCGATGGACGGTCTCGGCGGCAACCGGGCTCAACTCTTCGCCGTGATCGATCAGGCAATGGAAGCCGGCCAACGAGTTTGGAGAGACAAGCAAAGCGGGCAGGCGGGCTTGTTCGGAGCGTTGTTCGACGACGGTGCCAGGACCGAAAAGTCTCTTCCGAAACTGCCCGATTGGACTGCGCAGCAGAAGCTATCCGGCGAAAAGGAAATGCTCGGCATTTACGTGACCGGCCATCCACTGGATGAGTATGCCGCCAAAGTAGCCGAACTGGCAACGCACGACACCGAGAGTGTCGAAAACCTGGCGGGAGCCGAGCGGGGTGTGGACCAGCGTATCGAGCGCGGAGCCGAAATCGCACTGTGCGGCATTATTACTTGTATTCAACGGAAGCGCAATCGCGAAGGCAAAATTTGGGCTGCCATGCAGGTGGAGGATCGCCTCGGAAGCCTGGAAGCCATGGTGTTCACCAATCAATACGACCGGCTGCTGACGAGCCTGGTGGAGGACAAGGCCGTACTGGTTCGAGGGACCTTGCTTCCAGAGGAGAACGGGCCGCCTAAGGTTTCGATTCAGGATATTATTCCGCTAGAACTGGCGCGCTTGAATCTGCCGGCGCTGATCTCAATCCGCATTCCGGTAGGCACGAACGGTGTCGATGTGGATAAAGCCCAGGCCCTCAACCGGTTGTTTACAAATAAGCGGGGCGAGACCGAGGTCCGGCTGCGGCTCGAAAAATCCCGGGATTTTTCCGTTATTCTGGATGTGAACACGAAGGTTCGGCCCGACAAGGAATTCCGTGCCGAAGTGGAGCGTATCTGCGGACCGGAGGCGGTGGAGATTTTAGCCAGTTAGTAATGCGGCGACTCAACCCAACCGCGTAAGCCACCAGTTCCGCCCGCGCCCGAGATGAACCTCTCGTGGGAGCGCGTACAACTGGCGCGGCATCCAAAGCGGGACCTATGCGCTCGACTAAATTCGCTGGACCTGGTCCAGGATGATACCCATCGATGCATCTCCGGCTCAGCAAGTTGGAAAGCTGATCGAGACGGATTGTCACGAATCCGGTCACGCATCCCAACGGCGGGCGCGCTTTCGAGACCACCACGATTGAAGCATACTAAATCAGGAGCGTGGATTGAAAATGAGCGAAGGCCAACGCCGGCGACCGGTTGGATCGGATTGAGCGTGCTTTGGAACGGATCGATTCCAAGTATGAGGAGAGAACTACGGAAATTGCGAACCTGCTGAATCGTCTCACAGGAACAGTGGTAGACTTGGCGCACGCCATGGATGGACTGGAGCGCTCGCAAAAACAGCTACTCACCTCGCAGGTGATCTTGCAGGAGCGTATGGAAAAATATGAGCGGCGCATGGAAAAACATGACCAGCGCATGGAAAAATATGATCAGCGCATGGCGGCTTGGGATGAGCGCATCGAGAAGCTGGTGTCTGGTTTTGTCGCGTATATGGAGCGGAGGCCAAATGTGTAACCGCGGATTCGAGGTTCGTACTCGTCGATGCTTCTATTCATCAACCGGGATTTTTCCGTTATCCTGGATGTGACCACGAAGGTTCGGCCCAATAAGGAATTCCGTGCCGCAGTGGAGCGCATCGGTGGACCGGAAGCCATGGAGATTTTAGCCAGTTAGTAATGCCCGACGACCCAACCCAACCGCCTGAGCCACCAGTTCCGCCCGAGCCCGTGACCAACCCCGCGTGGGAGCGCGTGCAACTGGCGCGGCATCCCAAGCGGCCTCACGCGCTCGACTATATTCAGCGCATTTTCACGGATTTCCGGGAATTGCACGGCGATCGCCTGTATGGCGACGACCCGGCTGTGGTCGGGGGGATGGCTAATTGCGAAGGCAAGCCGGTGATGGTGATAGGCCAGCAAAAGGGGCGCGACACTAAGCAGAAGCTGCATCGGAATTTCGGCATGCCGAAGCCCGAAGGGTATCGCAAGGCCATGCGGCTGATGCGCCTGGCGGACAAGTTTGCGCGCCCGATTGTCACCTTTCTCGACACGCCAGGGGCGTATCCGGGAATCGATGCGGAGGAGCGGGGACAAGCGGAAGCGATCGCGGTGAACCTTCGTGAAATGTCCCGATTGGGCGTGCCCGTGATCACGATCGTGATCGGTGAAGGTGGAAGCGGGGGCGCTCTGGGCTTGGGTGTCGCGGACCGGGTTTATATGCTTGAGAACGCCGTTTACAGCGTAATTTCGCCGGAGAGCTGCGCGGCGATTATCTATCGCGATTCCGGAAAAGCGGCGCAGGCAGCCGAGGCGCTCCGGCTGACAGCCGACGACCTGCTAAAACTAGCGCTAATCGATGGCATCATCCCGGAGCCGCCCGGCGGCGGGCACACCGACCCAGACGCCGCTGCCGAATTCGTGAAAGAACCGCTCCGGCGAGCCTTGGAGGAATTGGCGCCACGCTCGCGCGAGGAGTTGATCGAGCAGCGGTATCAGAAGTTCCGGCGCATGGGTAATTTCTTTGCGGAAGGTTGAGCCACGGATGCGCTTGCGCACGTACCGTGAACACAGATAAACACGGATCATGAGCAAACCTGTGATCGTGGGCATCGTTTTCGCCGTGGTTGTGCTCGGCGTGTTGCTGTACTCTACTTTAAATCTCGCCAAGGCCCGGGTTGAGGTGTGCATGGAGTTCAACGGGCGCACCGATTGCCGTACTGCTTCCGCCGACACGGAGGAACACGCATTGCGAAGCGCAACGTCGAACGCGTGTGGGCTACTTGCCTCGGGCGTAACGGACACGCTGGCGTGCGAACACGCGACGCCCACCAGCGTGCGCTGGTTGAAGAAGTAAATCTGGCTGCGCTAGTTGTCTGAAGAGGGGCGGCGTTTCAGCGTGGGGCGCTCGTCCTCGTCGCTCTTGGGCTTCTTGCCATCTTCGTCCGCATCCACCGGACCGGTGCCCGAACCAGGCGTCCTGCGGAGACGCGGCTTGTTTAGGTCCTTATCATCGATCTTGCGCCGGTTGTGCATGGCCAGGAGCCGCGCTTTGACATCGTTGAACTCCGATGTCGTGACAACATATTCCGGCTTTGCAGTCAGGAGTTCCTGGATATTCTTCTGCGCGTTACGTATGCGATCGTCTGTCAGAGGATGTGTTGAGAACACCTTCGCCATCGTACCGGGCTTCTTCTTCTCCAGCGTCTCGATCTTTTCGAAGAAGTCCACAAATGCCGTGGGGTCGTAATTGCTCTTATACATGTACTCGATCCCAAGCATGTCCGCTTCCGATTCAAACGCGCGCGAAAACGACAGGAAACCCATCGGGATCAGGATGCTGCTGGCCTGGCGGATTCCGTATCCAGCCCACCCGCCCATGAAGATCAGTGGAATGGTAGCCAGGTTCGCCACCTGCCCGCGCGTGGCCTGCCGGGTGCCGTGGCGGGCGGCCACATGCGCGATCTCGTGAGCCATTACGCCGGCGAGCTCCGCTTCCGTGTCCGCCTTTAAGATCAATCCCGAGTTTACGAAAAAGAAGCCGCCGGGGAGCGCGAAAGCATTCACGTCCTCGCTGTCGATCACCTTGATCGTGAACGGCACTTTTGCGTCCGAATTGCGGACCAGATTTTGCCCCACGCGGTTCACATATTCGGCGATCACCGGGTCGTCGATGATCTTGGCCTGGCGCTCAACGTCTTGGGCCAACCCCTTACCCAAGGCGATCTCTTTCTCGATGGAATACCAGTTCATCCCTTTGCCAACATCGCGGTTGCCGATCTGCTCGGGATCTTTTTCTTTTTTGCTTGAGGCGAAACCTGTAACCGGGGCTAGCAGCGGCAACCCGATCAGCACGCTAAGATAGACGGAAAGGAAACGTTTCATCCAGCTACTCCTAAAGGCTCAGTTCTGTGGGGCCTAAAACCAGTATAGTCCTCAGTGATTGAACGCGTGGGCACAGTAATGAATTTCAAAAACTTAATGGAAACAGAACAGTCTACCTCAACGGACCAGGTTTGGCGGGATTACCGGCACCACTTCCCGGTTACAAACCGGTTTGTGTACTTGAACCATGCGGCAGTGGCGCCGCTCTCGAAACCAGAAGCGGACGCCATGAAAGGACTGGCCGACGACGTTCTCACGAATGGATCGTTCCACTACGATCAATGGTTGGATGCTTATGAGGGCGTTCGGGGTTCCGCGGCCCGCCTGATCGGCGCCAATCGCCGGGAAATCGCGCTGGTGAAGAATACCTCGGAGGGAATCGCCACCATCGCCCTCGGAATGGAGTGGCATCCTGGCGACAAAATCGTAGGCTTTGAGGAGGAATTTCCATCCAATTACTTTCCCTGGAGCCGTCTGCGAGCCAGCGGCATTGAGGTGGAGTGGCTCTCCATCCACGATCCGCTGGACCGCATTGATCAGGCCTGCCAGGGAGCGCGCTTGCTCTCGATCGGCTTTGTGAATTACCTGAGCGGGCTAAGGGTGGACCTGAATGCGATTGGGGAGATTTGCCGGCGGCGCGGCTGCTTTTTCTTTGTGGACGCGATCCAGGGGATGGGCGCTTTCCCGCTGAATGTCGAGACGGCGCGGATCGATGCACTGGCCGCGGATGGCCACAAGTGGATGCTGGGACCAGAGGGCTGCGGTATCCTCTATATCCGGCGCGAGCGGCAGGAGCAAATTCGGCCGGTGGAGTTTGGATGGGCTAATGTGGCGCATTTCGCGAATTACGGATCGCGCGATATGACGCTGCGTCCCGACGCGGGCCGGTATGAGTGCGGAACTCTGAACACAATAGGATGCTTTGGACTGAGGGCGGCGTTGCAGTTGCTGCTCGAAGTGGGAGTGGACCGGATCGCCTCGCATGTGCAGGCGCTGGGCGACCGCATTGCGGCCGGCGTGGCGAAGAAGGACTACGAGGCGCTCGGTACCCGGACAGGGTCGAGCGGGGCGGGCATCGTGGCGTTCCGGAAGCCTGGCGTGGATAGCCGCGAGGTGGTGAGCAAGTTGGAGCGGGCCTCGATTATCGCGGCCCCGCGCGAAGGATGGGTACGGACCTCGCCGCATTTTTACATCAGCCCGCAGGATATCGATCAAATGATTGAGGAATTGCCGTGATGCCTACGGCCATTCCGATGCTTGAAGATCACAAGGATGAATTTCTGGTGCCACTATGCCGACGTTGCGTATTGGGCGCTGGATCTCGAGCTCCCAAGAACGTCGCAGCCGCGGGCGGCCGCGAACACCTGGCGGGTAACTCGCGGGCCAACCATCTGTTAACGAGGCGCTATCGCAAGCCGTGGAGGCTCACTTGAGTCAGCGGCCGATAGCGTCCTCCAGCAGCAGAGTGAATTTTTTGGCCTTCGAATCCACCCTGGAGCGAAGCTCCTCGAGATCCTGTTGCAAAGCGCGTAGCTGATCCGCCAGGTGGATGCACGCCAACACGGCTGTGCGCTGCGCATCGAGATTCCCGGCGCGGATCGAGATCGATGTCATGAGATCGTCCACCGTCTGGGCCAACTCCTCGATTTGGCCCGAGTCGCCGGTCGCTACCAAAGAGTAGCTCTGGTTGAAGATCGTGACACGAACTGCTTCCGTGCCAGGCATCGTTTAACTGGCGCTCAACAGATCCATCTGGCCGAGCAACTTTTCAATTCGCGTACGCACCTGTTTGCGTTCGCTGCGCAGCTCTTCCAGCTCTTGCATCGCTTTCTGGGCCTGCGCGTGGGCCGCCGCCGCCTCTTTTTGCGCGGCGGCCACTTGCGCGGCTAAAGCATCCTTCTCGCCGCGCAGGCGCGAAACCACTTCCACGGCTCGGGTGATCCGCTCTTCGAGCGCGGCCAGAGAATCCACTTCAACGTCGCGGGCGATCGCTGTCATGTTATTCCGTTGCGGGCTCCGCGGCCGCGTGCGCGGCCTTCGCTTGCTCGATCAGGGCGGCGAATCCAACTCCATCCTGCAACGCGATATCGGCCAGGATCTTGCGGTTCAATTCGATACCCGCCTTCTTCAATCCGCTGATGAACACGCTGTAGGAGATCTGGGAAGCACGGCAGGCGGCGCCGATTCTTACGATCCACAGGGATCGGAAATCGCGCTTCTTGCGGCGCCGGCCGACGTACGCATAGCGAAGCGCTTTCTCAACGGCTTCCTGCGCGGCGCGGTTCAGCTTACTTTTGGTAAGAAAGAATCCCGACGCCCGGGCCAGCGTTTTATGGCGGGTATCCCGGCGTTTGGTTCCTCGTTTGACTCTGGGCACGTTTGTACTCCTTGTAAAGTATCGGGTTGACGAAAAAGGTACGTGCAGCACCTGTTCGCACAAAGGTAAATCTAGTACGGGATCATCTTCTTGAGCATCGGCTGATTGGTGTCATCGGCCACCACGCTCTGCCCGAGTTTCCGCTTGCGCGAGCGCGACTTGGAGGTGAGAATGTGACGCGCAAATGCGTGGTGGCGAACCACTTTGCCCGTCCCGGTCTTCTTAAACCGTTTGGACGCACCCTTATGTGTTTTCAACTTCGGCATTTTGAGTTAGTGTAGCACAGGCATTCCTGCTGTGTTGTTCTTAAGCCGGCAAGGGTGCGCGGCATGAATGTTGGCGATAGTCTCGTTCCCTTTTTTTTGCCTCTCAACCGAGCGTATGTATTACTAAGTCTTCGTTTCTTTACGCGGCGCGACGATTCGCAACCGTAGCGCAGAGAGTCTGCCTGTCTACGTCCAGCCGCGGTTGCAGGCGACCCAAACACCGGGTCGCCCGGCAGGCGGCAAAGCCCGACCGCCTGCCCCACAGTTTGCGGCAAAGCCGCGCTGTGATACGCTCGGTTGCAGGGAGGCTGTGGCAATGTGCTCACGGGACCCCGCAAAGATTCGGGCACTCTGGCGACCTGCAGCATGGCGCCCGTGCGTACGCGAGCGCTGCGCTGCCCGAGCAGCAGTTTCACCGCGGTAGTCTTGCCCGCGCCGTTGGGACCCAGCAGCGCGAGTAGTTGGCCCGGCTCGATCGCGAGATCGATACCGCGCAATGCCTGAACCACCCCGTAGCTTTTGGTGGCGGCCTGCAATTCTGCGACTGACATTGTTGTGTCTCCTTGCATTCCCATCGTGGATTGAAAAGAACGCGCGCGGTAGTGCCGAATGTCAGAAAAGCGAGATGACAGACGTCACTTCGGACGTCAGTACGGCCACGCCGGTTTGCTGAACAACCCGCCGTCCACCCACAGAGTTTGGCCTGTCACGAACCCTGCCGCTTCGCTCGCGAAGAACGCCACCACACGTCCCACGTCCAGCGGCGTGCCTACACGCCCCAGCGGCGTCAGTTTGGCCCACGTTCCCGCGTAGTCGCCGGCCTCGTGCCTGGTCCTCTCGATCTCGACAGCTCCGGGCGCAACACAGTTGACCGTGATCTGATGCCGCCCTAACTCGACAGCGGCCACTTTCGTCAACATTTCGATGCCGCCTTTGCTTGCCGTGTAATCGACGAGGTTTGGAAAGGCGACCTTATTGCAGCCCGAGCCGATGTTGATAATGCGGCCGCCGCCCGTGTTCTTCATCAGCCAGGCAGCGCGTTGCGTACAGAGATAACAGCCCTTCAGATTTGTGTCGATCACGCGATTCCACTCGTGCTCCTCCAGCTCCAGCAGCGGCTTCCACGTCTGAACTCCCGCATTGTTCACTAGAATGTCGAGCTTTTGAAACTGTTCGGAGAACGCGGTGAACATCCGGTCGACCTGCACCGCATCCCCGACATCCGCCTGAATGGCAATTGCCCGGAGTCCAATCCTGCGAATCTCCTCACATGTCGCGTAAGCACCCGCGGCATCTGAGTTGTAGTTGACCGCTACATCGCAGCCTTGCCGCGCCAACTCGAGCGCGATGCCCTTGCCGACGCCCTTGCTCGCGCCCGTCACCAGCGCTGTTCTCACGGAAAGCACCATGGCGATATTGTAGAAAACTACTTGCCCCAGCTAACGATTCGAAGGACACTAGTAGTATTGAAACTGAGCGAAGCGACAGTCTTGGAACCGGCCGAGCGTTGGACCTGCCCCGACGCGAGCGACTTGTATGACGTCGCGAGTTGGGGGAAGGGCTATTTTTCGGTAGGGGACAACGGCCATGTTTGGGTCCATCCGACGAAAGAGCCGAAGAGTGCAATCGATCTGAAGGAGTTGGTCGAAAAGCTCGGGCTTCGCGGAATTTCGCTCCCGATCCTGATTCGGTTCGCCGACATCCTGAAGCACCGGTTGGGCGACCTGCACCAGGCGTTCCAGAACTCAATTGCCGAGCACGGCTATCGCGGCAATTACGTGTGCGTGTACCCAATCAAGGTGAATCAGCAGCGGCAGGTAGTGGAAGAAGTCTTTCAGTTCGGCCGTCCCTTTCACTTCGGTCTGGAAGCAGGCTCCAAACCCGAGCTGCTTGCCGTGCTCGCCGTCGCGGACAATCATACGCCGATCATTTGCAATGGCTTTAAAGATGACGAGTACATCGAAATGGTGATGCTCGCCAAGAAAATCGGCCGCGAGATTATTCCCGTTGTCGAGAAGTACACTGAGCTCGATCTGATCCTGAAGCATTCCCAGCGCGTGGGCGTCCGGCCGGTGATTGGGCTGCGAGTCAAGCTTGCCAGCAAGGGATCGGGCCGCTGGAAAACATCGGGCGGCTATCGCTCAAAGTTCGGTCTCACTGTCACGGAAGCCCTGCAAGCGCTGGAACAACTGAAAGCAGTCCACATGGAGGACTGCCTCCAGTTGCTTCACTTCCACCTGGGCAGCCAGATTACCAACATCCGCCAGATCAAAGGCGCGGTCACCGAAGCGGCGCGCATCTATGTGGAGCTGAAGCGGGCTGGCGCCGGTTTAGCGTATATGGATGTGGGCGGCGGGCTGGGCATCGATTATGACGGCTCGCAGACCGATTTCGAATCGAGCGTAAACTACACCCTGCAAGAGTACGCGAACGACGTTGTGTACCACGTCCAGAGTGTGTGCGATGAAACCGAAGTGCCGCACCCGACCATCGTTTCCGAAAGCGGGCGTGCCATCGCAGCCTACCACAGCGTGCTGGTCTTCAATGTACTCGGCGTCACCGGCTTTGGCGAGGAGGCATCCAAAGCGGTTCCGGAAGATGCGGAGCAGCCGGTCATCGATCTGCAGGAGACCTTCCGCTCGCTCAACTCGAAGAACCTTCTCGAGAGCTTCCACGATGCCCAGCAGGCTTTGGACTCAGCGCTCAATCTGTTCAGCCTGGGTTATCTGCCGCTGGAGCAGCGCAGCCTTGCGGAAAATTTGTACTGGGCAATCTGCCGCCGCATTCAGAAGCTGGCGAAGGAGCTGGAGTATTTTTCGGAGGAGTTGGAAGCCCTCGATAGCATGCTCTCCGACACCTACTTCTGTAATTTTTCGCTGTTTCAGAGCATGCCCGATAGCTGGGCCGTGAAGCAGCTTTTTCCGATCATGCCGATCCACCGGCTTCAGGAGATCCCCACGCGCAATGGCGTGCTGGGCGACATCTCGTGCGATTCCGATGGCAAGATCGATCAATTCATCGACCGCCGGGACGTGAAGCGTACTCTACCGCTGCATATCTTAAACAACGGGGACGAGTACATTTTAGGCGCGTTTCTGGTGGGCGCGTACCAGGAGATCCTGGGCGACCTGCACAACCTATTCGGCGACACCAACGCGGTTCACGTCAGCCTGAGTGAAACCGGCGAGGTGATTCTGAACACGGTGGTCAAAGGCGACACCGTCCGCGACGTGCTCGATTATGTGCAATTCCACGCTAATACACTGCTGGAGCAGTTCAGAACGGATGTAGAAACGGCCCTACGCGACGGACGAATTGGCTATGAAGAATCGGGCCGCCTGCTGCGCTTCTATGAAGACGGATTGAACGGCTACACGTACCTGGAGCAATAGCTCCGCGCCTTGAATCCCGATCTACTCCGCGTAGTGCTGGTCGCTCCGCGCAATCCCCTGAACATCGGGGCTGCCGCGCGCGCGATGAGCAATTTTGGATTCATCCATCTTCGGCTGGTCAACCCATACGAGGTGGCGTTTCGCGAAGCACGGTCCGCGGCAAACGCCGGCGAGATCCTGCAGGCCGCTCGCGAGTTTCAAACCATAGCCGAAGCAATCGCCGACTGCACTCTCGTGGTGGGCACCACGGCGCTGGGGCATCGCGAACTACAGCATCCACTACGGCGGCTGGAGTACGGGGGCCGGATCTTGGCTAAGCACACGACATCGGGCCCGGCGGCATTGCTATTCGGCTGCGAAAAGTTTGGGCTTTCGAACGAAGACTTGAGCTATTGCCATTGGCTGATCCGGATCGGTACGCGGGAAGAACATAGCTCGATGAACCTCGGGCAAGCGGTTGCCGTGTGCCTATATGAACTCCGTCGTAAGGCGGCGCGGCGTAGCGTGGAGCCGCGCGCGCCGGCCAAGTCCGAAGATGTCGAGCGGTTTACCAATTCACTGCTTGCCATCCTGGAGCAGTCAGGCTATGTGCATTCGCCTTCTACCGATGCCAAAGTCCGCCGGCTGGTACGGCGCATGCAGATGCAGGCGCATGACGCCGAGGTCTGGCTGGGGATCATGCGTCAGATTGGATGGCGGCTCGATCAGCCGAAACGGGATGATATCCTGAGGGCCAATGACGAAAGTCCAGCTTGAGTACGATCTGGCGCGGCCTTTGACGGATGACGATGCGAAAGCCGTAGCCGACGTACACAGTTGGTACGGCATCGTCCGGGTGAAGCTGGCGCCCAAGCTCGACAAAGTGTCGGTGGAATTCGATGCGTCCCGGCTAAGCGAAAAGGATGTAGAAGCGGCGCTCCACCGCTTCGGCATTCCGATTCAGCGTAAGTGGGCGACACCGTGACGTGGCACAGGCATTCTTGCCTGTGTGGGTTTTGTTTTGAGTGAGGTAGAGTGGAGCAGGCCATTGGCCTTGCCGAGCAGGCGAAACCGCCTGCTCCACTCACAGGCTAGCGCCGTGCGCCGTTTGATCGAAGCGTCTTAACGTGCGACAGTTTCCGGGCGAGCGCGGGCCGATATCCTGAATCCGGCGTTTGCTCTGAAACTGCTTTTTCCGCAGCGCCAGAAGCGGCTCCAGCAATCATGATCGTCGACTCCTGATTTAGCGCCTCGGCAGTGTCGATACTCAAGAACTGACTGCCGCCGGGAGCATTGGCCGGGAGCGTTACGTTGATCTGATAAAGGCCCGCCAACGTGGGAGCAAGACCCGCAAAAGTGACCGTGCCCTGGGCCGTACCAAAAAACACCCTGGGCAATGTGGGGACTTTACTCAGCGGGTCGGAAGGGCCCGCCGCACCGTCCTCGATTGCAGGCGAGACGGCGCCCAGGCCCGTGAGGTAAATCAGGATCGTTTCGCCGGGCTTGGCCGGACTGCTCGCGCTCACCAGCGAGAAATCGCTGTGCAACGCCGCCGCGGAACTAACCCCATTCGCCGGCGATGTAAACACCGCGGGAGACGAATTGTTGGTGTAAACCGTCACTGCATTCGACGCGACCCCGTTATTGGTTACCTGGAAGGTCGCGTAAGTTTCCGGTAGATTGGAAGGAACTAAAGCGCTGATCTGCTGCGGGCTCACGAAATACAGCGGAGCCGGACGTCCGTTCACCGTCATCTGGACGCCTCCCAGTGTTTTCGGGAAAGGCAGAGATTGCGCTTGCTGCGTGCCCGCGGCCAAATTGGATCCGAATAGAGAGACCAATTCGTTAGGCGCCACCGAACTCGTGATGGGCGTGAACCCGGCGGCATTCACAATCCCAACCGGATTTAAGAATACGCCCGACGGAGTTACATCGTCGGCATGCAGGCCCAGAACCAGCGCATATTGGTCGGTCCGGCCCACCAGCAGAAGCGCCCTTCCATTCGCTCCAACATCGTAATGTACGGTGCTCTTGGTCGCGGCTCCTGTCGAATCCAGCGTAACGGAACTCGAGAACGTGTTATCGAACGGGTTCTTCCCAACAAAATTAATCCGCTGATGCCAGATGTTTATGCCTGCGCCATTGCCATTCAGCGAACCATAGTACGCATCAATAACTGGGCTCGAAGTTGTGGAATTGTCCTCCTCTAGCCCGCCCAGATAGAATGTGCCGGCGATCGTAGACTGCGTACCTGCCGCCGGAGCTCGAATCCCGATCAGTATGTCGAAGCCGTTGGGCGAACCACCTAGCAGCAGATTTCCATCGGCCGACACAAACAGGGTCTTGGCGCCTGAAATCAACTGCGTGTCTGCGGCACCGCCAGACGACGGGAAAGTGATCGAGCCGGGCGCTTGCGCCAGCGAATAAGTGACGCCAGTGGCGGTCTGCGTTATAGCCCTGTTGCCGAGGTTGGCGGCACTGCCGTTCAACGATACGGTTCCCAAGCTCCCGTTGCCCGTTGAGGTCAATGTAAAATACGCGTCGCGTACGAAAGAGCTGCTGCCCTGCAGGAATTCCAATGCACCCACGCGATAGGAACCCAGGAGTGCGTTATTCGTCACCGCAGCCGTGCCCGCCGGAATCATCACGAGTAGATCCTGAAAATTGGATTCGGTGGCGCTGCCGGCGAATGCACCGAGACCCACGCCGCCGTCCACGACGCCCTGCGTGTCTAGCGGATTGTCCATCTGGAAGAAACCGTTGGCGGCAACGGCCAAAGTGCCACCCCCATTGAACGGCTGCGGCGAGGAACCTGCTTGTGTATCCAGGAGCGTGCCAGTGATGGAATAATTCCCGGCACCGTCCAATGCCGCCGTTCCAATTAAACTTCGCGCGCGGCCAATCGCGCCTGTATTTGTATCAATCCCAGACAGCAGCACCTGTCGCAAATAGTAATTGCCGTGGAAATTACCAGTAGCGCTCTTGTCAAAGGTCTGACCGCCCAGCAGCGCTGCCATGGCAAGCCCCAAACCTGGCAACGTCGCGATGGATAGGATTCTCATGCGCCACGTCCTCGGGACGGCTGCCAGCTTTTCAGTAGACATAAGGTTCTAAATGGGAGACGCGGTTAGAGATTAGCCTGTTTCGAGATAAACAAGGTGCCAGGTAGATGTCCGATTAGCCAAAAAAACGTCCTACAAATGATCTATGTTTCAGAGATTGGCCGGGGCGGCGATGTGTCCGGCTCATCGGCCTTTCGCTCGCGCACCGCGCTCGACGATTTCGAAATGACGATGCCGGCATATGCGGGGCACGGCCGCGAACGAAGCCGTCCGATGCCCCAAGAGCGCGAGCCGCCTGAACAATGCGTTTCATAGGCTCCCCTGTTGTTCGCCCGGACCGATCACAGGACTCCGGCAGGCTTCCGGTACACGGCGTTCGCCGCCGGCTTCTGAAACGGCTTATTTTCCCTGGGCTTCTTTGTCTTCTGCACGCGAGGGGTAGCGGACACGGATCGGCACCCGGTCGCCGCAGGCGATATCCAGGGCGGCGGCGGCGAAACTCGGCGTCTTCAAAACCACTTTGGGGTTGTTGGACAGTCCGAAGCCTTCCCGCGGACGGCCGCTCGGTTTGCGATCGAGGCGTTTATTGCCATTCTCGTCGTGCAATAGGGCGACGGCATACCGGCCGGGCGGGAGCTGGACTGTAACAGAGACGTCTCCTGGCCTGGCCGGGGTTGCTTTCCGGAGGAAGGCTCGATCGTACTTGTCCGGCCAACCCTCCTTTGAGGAATACACGACGAAACCGATCGACCCCTGGCTGCCTCGCACGCCCAGTGCCAGCAGCGTGACCGGACATGCACCTTGCGTTGGGGCGCCTGCCTGGGCAACAGCAGCTCCGCCCCCCAAAGGTAGGAGAACTAGCACAAGAATCGCCGATAATGTGACTTTTCTCCACTCTGGAGCGAACTCCAATCGTATGCTCAAGTTAATCACCTTCACATTGTTAGCATCGATGACGCTGTTTGCCAAGGACTCCGTTACCCCGATTTATCAAGAGAACGGAGTAGCCGTTAAAGGCACCGATGTAGTGGCGTACTTCACCGATGGTGGGCCGGTAAAGGGCATTCCGCAGTATTCCTACGAATGGATGGGCGCAACATGGCAGTTCGCCAATCAGAAACATCTGGACCTTTTCAAGGCACACCCGCAAAAATACGCTCCGCAATATGGCGGTTACTGCGCGTACGCGGTGAGCAAAAACGAGACGGCCAGCATCACGCCCAAGAACTGGAAGATCGTCAACGGCAAGCTGTACCTCAATCACTTGTTTGCACAGCGCCCGTGGGAAAAGCACATTCCGGAAAATATCGAAAAGGGTGATCACAACTGGCCCGGGATCGCAAAGTCGCCCGCCAAGTAAATGGCGCAGACCCGATGAACATGGCGTCCCCGCGGATTGTGTCGGTTGCAACCGCCGTCCCTGCGGCACTATGGCCTCAGGAAGCGATTCTGGAACGGTTGGCCCAACACTTCCCGTTCTACCACAACCCGCGCGTGCGCCAGATCTTTCTCAACAGCGGCATCGAATCGAGGCATCTGGCCATGCCGCCGGAGAAATTCGGTCCGGACAACACGGCTGACAATCTGCACGAGGTATTCAAGCAATGCAGCGTGGAGCTTGGCAAGCAAGCGGCCAGCCAAGCCATGACCCAGGCCGGGGTAGGCCCAGCGGAGATCGACCTGATTGCCGTCGCGACCAGCACGGGCTATTTGTGTCCTGGGCTCTCGGCGCGCCTGGCGCGGGAACTCGGTCTACAAGGAAACCTGAGACGAGCGGACCTGGTGGGCATGGGCTGCGCCGGGGCAATGCCGGCGTTGCAGAGGGCGAGCGACTTTGTGCGCGCCTACCCGCAGAAGCGCGCCTTGGCAGTCACCGTTGAGGTGAGCTCGGCATGCTGGTTTGTGGACCAGGCGATGGAAACCGTGGTGGGCAACGCGATTTGCGCGGATGGAGCAGCGGCGGTGGTGATCTCCACGAGCGATTCGCCTGGCCCGCGCCTCGAGAGTTTCGAAACCCTTCTGGACGTCTCGTATCTCGAATCGGTGGGATTCTCGTTCGAAATGGGCAAGAACCGCATCGTGCTGAGCGGCGACCTCCGTTATGCCGCCGGTCCGCTGGTGAGACAGGCAGTGGAAAACCTGCTGGCGAGGGAAGGGCTCAGCGTCGATTCGATTGACGACTGGGTGGTTCACGCAGGTGGGCGCAGGGTACTGGACGGTATCGATGCCGCTCTGGGCTTTACCTGCCATGAGCTGCGGCACAGCCGGGACATCCTTCGCACACATGGGAACATGTCGTCGCCCACGGTGCTCTTCGCGCTGCAACGCACCATGGAGCAGGCCCAGCCCGGGGCCACGGGCGTCATGATTGCGCTGGGCCCCGGCTTGGCCGCGGAAATCGCGCTGTTGCGCTGGTAAGGACTCTTCAAGGAGACAAAATGATCGCCGTGCCAGTTCTACCGGAACAGCCCCTTTCGGCTCACAAAAAGCACGTTAGCGAGTTTTACGACCTGCTATCGCCGCATTTCCGCAAACTTTGGGGCGAGCACCTCCATGACGGCTTTTATAAAACGGGGGCGGAGTCCAAAGAAGCGGCGCAGGAGGACCTGGTGGCGTACTTGGCGGTCTTCGCGGGTCTTCCTCACGGCGCGCGGGGACTGGACATCGGTTGCGGGATGGGCGCTACGTCCGTCTGGCTGGCGAGGAATTTGAAGGCCCGCATGACCGGCATTACGCTAAGCGCCACGCAGGTCTCGATTGCCCGTGAACTGGCGGCGCGCAAAGGCGTGGATGCCGAGTTCCTGCAGATGGATGCCGAGCGCTATGAGCCTGGGGAGCCTTTCGATTTCGCGTGGATGCTGGGCGTGCTGGGGCACTTCGAAGATCAGCAGGGCTTTGTCCGGACTGTCGCACGGCTGGTTCGTCCTGGCGCCAGGTTCCTGCTGGCCGACTGGGTGTCGGGGCCGGGTCTGACGGCAGCGGATCGCCAGCGCTTCGTGGAGCCGGTGCTCGAAGGCATGCTGATGCCGGATATTGCGAGCCTTCAGGACTACGCCGGGTGGTTCAACGCGAACGGCTTTCGCGTTCTGGAATCGCGCGATCTAACGCGCGAGACCTCGAAGACGTGGGACCAGGGCCTCTCAATTCTACAAGCCCCGGAGATTGTGCGCATGGCTTGGGAGGGCGGGCGGCAGGCGGTCGGGCTGATCGCCGCAGTGCACGGCATGCGTACGGCTATGGCGAAGGGGATGATCCGTTATGGGGTTCTGGTGGCGGAGAAGCTGTAATTTATTATCAAGGCCCTGGACCACGCTGGCGATTGCGCTCTGGCTGACGCTGCTGTTCGGTTGGCGTTTACCCCGGTTGCGCGTGGATAACACGCCCCAGGTCTGGCTGCCTTCGGGGTCGGAAGGGTTGCGGGATTTGGAGAAGTTCCGGGAACGCTTTGGCGAGGACTCGATTCTTCTCGCGTACGTCACTGGCGGCCAGCTTGCCGAACATGCTGCCGAGTGGAGCAAACTGGTTGCGCAACTCCGCGCGCTTCCGGGAATCGCAGCGGTGTTCGCGCCGCCGTTCGTCGATCCCGATGCGGATGGCCCGCCCGTTCCCCTGCGCTATTACCTGGCGAGCGAAGACGGAAAGCATGCCGCCCTCGCGCTGCTGCCTCAGGCCGGGCTTGCCGCAGCCGATCGTGCCAAACTGGTGGACCGCCTGGAGACTGTTCTCGCGCAATGGCAATCCCGCATCGGTACATTTCAGATGGCGGGAGCCGACGTGATCACGCGGGATCTCGACAACGGCTCCCGGCGTTCCCTGGTGGGCTTCGCGCCCTTGGTCCTTGCGGCGATGTGCGTCGTCCTTTATGTGGCCACCCGGGAGTGGATGGCTGTGGCCTTAAGCGTATTAGCCATTTTGCTGGCGGGCGTCTGGTCGGTGGGGATTCTGTCGTGGACAGGGGGTTCGCTCAATCTGGTTGTAGTGACTATGCCAGCTATCCTGGCAGTCACTACGATGACCCAAGCCATGCATCTGCTCGCTTACTTTCACGACTTAGCTGCTCCGGTTGGCCCGGCTGATCGCTGCATGCGGGCTGGCTGGTGGTGGATCGCGGTAAAGGGTACTTTCTGGCCGAATTTTTGGTGCGCGATCAGCACGGCTGCGGGGTTTGCGTCGCTCGGCACCTCGCAAATTCCCCCTGTGCGGGCGATGGGGCTGATCACCGCGGTGGGCGTCATGCTCTCGTTCGGGCTTTGTTACACGCTGGTTCCGGCGCTGCTAAGCGCGAGTTCCCGGGTCTTACCGCGGGGCGCGGCGTCCCACCCCTGGTGGACTTTCGCGCGATCGAAGGCGTATGTGAGCTGGCTTGAGCGTCGAGGGATAGCGATCGTCGGCGTGGCCGGCGTGATGTTCTTGCTGTCGCTGGGCGGGTTACGCCTGCTACGGGCCGAGTCGCACGTACTGGAGCTGTTTTCGCCGGGCGACCGTATCCCAGTGAATTATCACGCTATTGAAGACCACCTGGTGGGGCTCACGCCGATCGAAGTGGTAGTTGAGGGCAATCCAGCGGCGCTGTTGACGAATGCCACGCTGGAATCCTACCGTTCGCTGCTCGAACAGACGTTGGCGGAGGAGCCGCTGGTCCGGCAGGTGGTCTCGATTCTGCTCGAGCCCACGCGGGGGCGAAAACTGGAATTCGCGGTTGAGCCGTCCGAGTTGCGCGATGCTCTGGCCACGGAAGGTCTGCCCGAAGGGGCCGGAGCGTTTTTGCGGGTTGAGAACGGGCGATACCTGTTGCGTACTACGCTGCTGGCCGCCACGAACTCTTCCAACGTATGCCAGGCGCTGGTAGACCGGTTACGCGCGCGAATCGCAAAGCGTATCCCGGCCGGGGTGTCGGCGTACGTAACGGGCAGTTCGACTTTGTTGATTGAAGGCCAAGTGCTGCTGTTGAAGACGCAGATCTGGTCGTTCGCGAGCGCGTTCGGGGCCATCGCGTTGGTCATCCTGCTTGCCTTCCGCTCTCTACCGCTGGCGTTTCTCGCGCTCCCGCCCAATATCGTCCCCGTCGCCATCACTCTCGGAATGATGGGCTTTTTCCGAATCCCTCTGAACACGGCAACGGTGACAGTGGCCGGGATCGCGCTCGGCCTGTTGGTGGACGATACAATCCACATTCTGTTCCGTTGGTTACAGCAAAGGCGGCTGGGAAAGGATACAGTCGCCGCCCTGACGCAGGCGCTCTTCCAGATCGGGAACCCCGCGGTGATGACGAGCGTGTCGTTCGGCGTGGGCTTCGGCATGTTCGCGTTCGCCCCCTTTCGTCCCACAGCCTATTTCGGGCTGCTCATTGCGATTACGGCATTCACCGGGATGTTGTGCGACGTGGTGTTGTTCCCGGCTCTGCTGCTGCGAATGAAAAAGCCGCGGTGAGCCTTAGGAACTCGAAACACCCTTCCGTACCTTGACTACAGTGGATACAATTCCAAATATAACCAGGGCGGCGATAAAGAAATACACCCACACAGGAATGTTCTTTCCGGCGACGATCAAATAAAGATAAGCCGACACGAAGAAGAAGCCCGCCGTCAGCACAGGCAGCACAACCGATCGCCGGGCGCGCAGGTTGCGGATCAGCCATCCAATCGACATCCCGAAGAAGGGAATCGCGCCTATATAGATTACGCCGAAGATAATCGGGTTGACGCCATACTTCGGTCCCAGACTAAAGAACCAGTCGTGAAGCAGTTTCCACGTTTCGCTCATTTATCGATAACGGCCATTTGGTGAAGTTGCTGTCC
This sequence comes from Bryobacteraceae bacterium, assembly GCA_051000095.1. Taxonomy (GTDB): domain Bacteria; phylum Acidobacteriota; class Terriglobia; order Bryobacterales; family Bryobacteraceae; genus JBBSHP01. Next base: position 67,060 of record JBPCOQ010000153.1, read on the forward strand.
GGACCTCCGAACTGGCGATGCGCTGCGGCATGCTCTTCGCAGAGGTTGCGTCTAACCATGGTCTCACGCTCCGTGACGCGTCGAGCTTCGAAAAGGTAACGCACCATTTTGACCACTTCGATGTCCACTGTTGATCGAGCAGCCTTGAAACCTATGTCTTGGCTGCGGGACTATCGGCGGTAGAAATCATGGAAGTTCTCGTTATGGTTTCGTGACCGCAGTGCCCGCAGAGTGAGGTCCCGGCCAACCCGCACGTGGTACGGATGTATTCTCGGCGAATCCGGCCGCTTTCGCCTGCTTTGTGGTGAAGACGTCGCAAGCTTCAGATGGTCGGGGCCCGGAGATTCGAACTCCGGACCTCCTGGTCCCGAACCAGGTGACGACGAAGAATCCGAGGATTAGCGTCTTTACTACGGGCTGCTCTCTATTGGCATACGTCACTCAATTTAATGAGGTTGCCCCTCCTGCGGGTCCCAAACTTATCAACGCGGAGCAATGGGTAGCTGCAGGGGGTAGCCATAGTATCGGCCATAGTTCGTTCTTGGCTCAGTGCTTCTCTACCTCGCTCGAACTCTTCGGTGCTGAATACCAGAGACTTACCCGGACAGCCCGCCACGTTTTACACAAAATCCCCTACACACTCCCGCGCTGTCCTCACCCTCGGGGCCAGGCAACTGCCTCTTCGAGCCCTCGATGATGCGCCGCCCCGACTGTTGAACGATTAGGTTGCACCAATCTAGCGGGAATGGCCTTGCGGTCCTGAGTTACCCTTGATTGAACTTTCCCATCATGCTTCGGTTTGGGTAGCGCGGAACCACCCTTACCAAATTCAGGATATTACAAAACAACAAACTACACGCTGATGTTGCAAGCAAGTCTCGGTGCCTCGAAACGTTCACGCGCGAATGCGAGATTCGAAGACCGGCGCGGTCGCTCGAAGAGTCGGATGTCGAGCGCATCGCGCTTTTCCCAGTTCGCGACGAATTGCGCTAGTACATTCGTGGTTTTCAACTGGAACGTACGGCACCAACTTCCGGCAGGTTACCATAGGATTGTTTTGGTGCGCGTCTTGACAAGCGTGTTGGCGAACTTGGCACTGCTGCTTGCCTTCGTACAGGCACCATCTCTGCACGTCCACCCGCACGAGACAACCGCGCGGCATCTCGGCAGCTTCTTTCATACCCATCTTGCGCACGCGGGCACTCATTCAGGATCGGTTCCGGAATGGCGGGATTTCGATCCCGACGACGATGCCCAGTTACTGAACTGGACTCCTGCAAACCCAAGCGATTCGGGATTAGCACCCGTTATCCTGGCGGCTTTCTACATCACGACGCCGATGCTCGCGCTCGTCACAAGACGACACATCGCATTTCGGCCAAACGCGCACGATCCGCCTGCTTCAACCTCCACAAGTCCGCGCGCACCTCCCGCCGTTTAACCCGCCTCGGCTCCCCCACGCCTTTTACAGGCGTCGTTCTTGTTTTGTTTATTCCTATTTTTGCGAGGCAGATATGCGTTTACACGTGTGGATGTGCGCATCCGCAGTGGCCCTTGCGCCCGCGCTGTTAGCGCAGACGCGGCTCACACTGGCGGATGCTGTTTCCGAAGCAGTAAAGAGTAATCCCCAATTGGCAACGGCCGAGGCCCGAATCGGCGTCGCGGAAGGACTCCGCCAGCAAGCTGGGTTGGGACCAAATCCCCGATTGACGCTGCAATCGGAGAATGTGCGCGCCTGGGGTAGTCCGCCGTTCTCTTACGGGCGAGACGCAGATACGCTGGCACTGCTCACGCATACCTTCGAGACCGGCGGAAAGCGAAGCCGCCGCGTCGAGGTTGGTACTGCGAATGTCCACCGCAGCGAGATCGAGCGTGATCTTCAGCGACGGCAGATCCTCAGTCGCGTAAGCACTGCCTATTGGGCCGCTGCAGGTGCTGCCCGCAGCCGCGATTTACTCCTCCAGGAAGCGACCGATTTCGAACGCGTCGTTCAGTTTCATCGTGACAGGGTGCGCGAAGGCGCAGCGCCTGAAGTCGATTTGCTCAGAATCGAACTCGAACGCGACCGGCTCTTGACGGCCGCGAGAAACGCAGGCCAGGACGCAGAGCGGGCCAGAATTGCCCTGTTCCGGGAGATGGGCAAGACCGAATTCCCCGCCGTCGAATTCGGCGATGCACTGGAACAGATCTCCCTTGTAGAAACAATCCCGCTCGACCAGATCCTCCTACAAAGGCCCGAGATGCAGCTTGCCCGCCAGGCGATCGCGCAGGCCGAAGCTAATCTGCGCCTGCAGCAAGCCAATGCCAGAACAGATCCCGATGTTCAGGTCGGCTACAAGCGTACGGCGGGTCTATCCCTCACTGGCCCCGAGGCGTTCAACACCCTCTATGGCTCCATCCAGATCCCGCTCGCCATCCGCAACCGGAATCAAGGCCAGATCGCCGCCGCCGTTGCGGACATAAAGGCGACACAATCCTCTCTCGCCGCTGCCACGGCGCTGGTGCGGGCAGAAGTGGAGAGCGCAACGCTTGAGTACCAGTCCCGCCAGAAGCTACTGGCCGAGACGCTCCAGCCGATGCGCGGCCGGGCGGATGAGGTTTACAAGATCGCCGATGCCGCCTACCGCGAGAGCGGATCTGACATCCTCCGCCTTGTCGATGCCGAACGCACAAGAATCGAAACGCAGTTGGCTTATGTCCGGACGCTGGCCGAACTTCAGCAAAGCGCTGTCGCTGTCGCGAGCGCACAAGGGAATCTGAAATGAAAATCCTTTCTGTCATTGCCGCCGCGATCACCCTCTGCGCCTGCGGCCTGAAGAGCACACCAGCTCCCACGGAGACCGCACAAAAGCCAAAGGAAAAGGAGAATACTGGCACTATTACTCTCGATCAGACCGCGCAACAGAAAGGCCATATCGTCGTCGCCCTTGTGACAGCGAAGGAGATCGCGGAGAGCATAACCGCGCCGGGGCAGTTGACCCTCAGCGAGGACCAGACATGGCGTGTCGGTGCGGTGGTGAGCGGCAAGGTTGACGCTCTCACAGTAAAGGTGGGCGACTTTGTAAAAGCCGGCCAGATCATCGGCCGCCTTCACAGCCATGACGTACATGAAGCCAGAGCCGCCTATCAGGAGGCTTCGACGGAACTAGGTCGGGCGCGCGCGGCCGAGGCTTATGCACGGCAGCGGCGAGACCGCGCGGCCCGGCTTCTGGAACTGAAAGCAGGTTCCCGTCAGGACCTTGAAACGGCGGAATCGGAGCTGCGTAATGCGCAAGCCGCGATCGACAAAGCCCAAAGCGAGATTGCTAAAGAACGCGCGCATCTGACGGATATTCTCCATATCCCGATCGATGATCGCCCCGGCCCCGAAACAGAGGACGGCGTGCCGATTTTCGCGCCCGCTTCCGGAGTTGTCCAGCAAAGGAAAGCCACCCTCGGCAGCGTCGTCAATGCCGGCGATGAACTCGTGTCGCTCAGCGACACCCGTACGTTGTGGATGATTGCAGCGGCCAACGAGGTGGACCTCTCGAAGCTGCGTTCCGGACAGCCCGTGCGCATCGAGGTCCGCGCCTATCCGGACCGGGAATTTAGGGGCCGTATCCTCAAGCTCGGCGAGCAGCTCGACCCCACGACTCGGACGCTACAGATCCGCATTGGTGTGCCCAATCCGCAAGGACTCCTGAAGCCGGAAATGTATGCAACGGCCAGCCTTCCCGAAGGCGGTAAGCGGGCCGTTGTGTTCTTGCCCGAAGAGGCTATTCAGGATATCAACGGCATCCCGGCCGTCTTCGTGCGCAAGTCGCCAACCCAGTTCGAGGCGCGCACCGTCAGACCGGGCGGCACGTGAACGGGGAGACGGAAATCACCGAAGGGATCAGCGCCGGCGAGGCCGTTGTCGTCAAAGGCAGCTTCCTGATGAAGTCGCAGCTGATGCGCCGCGCCATCGAGGAGTAAGCCGCAAACATGCTCACACGTATCGTTGATTTCGCCCTCACCAACCGCTGGATCGTGCTGTCCAGCCTTTTCGCGCTGCTTCTGGCGGGCGGCTATGTCCTCGTCAACCTTCCAATTGACGCCTTCCCCGACCTCACCAATAATCAAGTCGTCGTAGTGACCGAGTGCCCCTCAATGTCCTCGACAGAGGTCGATGAACTCGTGACGTACCCGATCGAGAGTGCTCTTGTTGGGATGCCACGCATTGAGACAGTCCGCTCCATGTCCACGCTTGGCCTCTCCATGGTCACACTGGTCTTTGAGGATTCCCTTAATCAGTACCTCGCGCGCCAGCTTGTTGCCGAACGCCTGCAGGATGTGCGGGCGCGACTGCCGCAAAACGTGCAGCCGGCGCTGGGACCTATGGCGACCGCTTTCGGCGAGGTTTATCAGTACACGCTGGAGGGTGGCAAAACCCTCATGGATGTCAAAACCTATCAGGATTGGACGCTGCGCTATGCGCTCCGCAGCGTTCCCGGCGTCAGCGAAGTGAATGCCTGGGGCGGCCAGTCCAAGCAGTACGGAATAGAGATCGATCCGCTGGCGCTCCGTCGCTACGGGCTCACCGTTCATGATGTGGTTCAGCGTGTCGCAGACAACAACTCGAATTTCGGCGGCGGCTACATCGAACACGCCGAGGAACAATATACCGTTCGCGGACTGGGCCGCTATGCCAAGCCTTCCGATCTGGAAAATGTCGTGGTGCTGGCGCGTGACGGCGTTCCGGTACTGCTGCGCGACATTGCCAAGATCGCTTCCTCGCCGATCCTCCGCTATGGCGCAACCCTTAGCGAAACACATGAAGTCGTCTCGGCCACCGTCATCACCCTCAAAGGCGAGAACGGCAGGTCCGCAATCGAGCGCATCAAAGCGCGGCTCGCCAAAACGCATCTGCCTGCCGGCTACCGCCTGCGCGCGTTCTATGACCAGTCCGAAGTCATCAACGGCACCATTCACACCGTACGGCGCAATCTTCTCGAAGCCGGACTGCTCGTCACAACCGTTCTTCTGCTGTTCCTGGGCAACATTCGGGCGGCGCTGATCGTGGCAATCATGATTCCGCTATCCATGCTTTTCGGTTTCATCGGCATGGCCCTCTTCGGAGTTTCCGCCAACCTGATGAGTCTCGGGGCGATTGACTTCGGCATGATCGTGGATGGCTCGGTCGTCATGATCGAGAACTCGGTACACCGGCTCGACAAGTCCGGAAAGCGTAGCGTGCTGGAAGAGGTTCGGTCCGCGTCGCAGGAAGTCGCGCGCCCCATCCTATTCGGTGTGGCCATCATCATCGCCGTTTACCTGCCCATCTTCACGCTGCAGGGCATGGAAGGCCGGATGTTCCGGCCGATGGCCATCACCGTGTGCTCAGCCCTGCTGGGCTCTCTCATCCTCGCGCTCACAGCGGTCCCGACGCTGTCCACCTATTTCCTGAAACTAAAAGAAGTACATCGCGAGAATTTCAGCGACCGCTGGTTTGGGGCACTGCGACGCGCTTATGCGCGCTCGCTCGACACCGCCACCGCGCGGCGTGGCATTCTCCTCGCACTTGCAATCGTGATGGTCGGGGCGGCGATCGTGTCGCTTAACTACATCGGCACCGAGTTCATGCCCAAGCTCGATGAGGGTTCTATCCTGATCACCTCGCGCAAGCTTCCCGGCATTGCCCTGACCCAATCCGTAGACGTGAGCAAGGAGATTGCAACGACGATGCGCAGTTTCCCCGAGATCACCAGTGTGGTCACCAAACTCGGGCGGCCTGATGTCGCAACGGAAGCCATGGGAATCTATGAATCGGATTCATACTTGCAGCTCGCGCCGAAGGACCACTGGAAATGCTGCCGCAACAAACAGGAGCTCATCGAGAAGCTGTCTGAAGCCCTTCAAAAAATACCCGGCGTCGCCTATACCATCACGCAGCCAATGGAAATGCGCATGGATGAGACCGTGACCGGCATCCGCGGCGATGTGGCAATCAAGATCTTCGGCGACGATCTGAAGACGCTGGAAGAGTTGGGGAGGCGAACGCTTGCCATCGTTTCCTCCATTCCCGGCGCGGCCGAGCCGCAGATGGAAGTGACTTCGGGTGTCGCCGAGCTGCAGGTGGACCTTGACCGGCCCGCCCTCGCCCGCTACGGGCTGAACGTCGCCGATGTGCAGGAAGTCGTCGAAACGCTCATCGGCGGCCGTCCGGTGTCGGAGATGATCGAAGGCCGTGCGCGGTTCCCGATCTCGATCAAATTGCCGGAGAGGTTGAGAAACAATCCCGATGCCTTGAAGGACTTCGTCCTCCGCGCGCCCGGCGGCGAGCTCGTCCGCCTCAACCAGGTTGCGCAGATCCGGACTGTTCGCGGTCCGCAGACGATCTCCCGTGAAAACGCCCAGCGCCGCATCGCCATCCAGACCAATGTGCGCGGTACCGATCTCGGCAGTTTCGTCAAGCTCGCGCAGGACAAGGTCAACACCTCGCTGAAACTCCCCGCAGGTTATGAAATCGAATGGGGCGGCCAGTTTGAGAATCAGTCTCGCGCCAATCGGCGGCTAATGTTCGTCCTGCCGGTGTCGATTGCCATCATCTTCGCCCTGCTTTTTGCAACCTTCCACTCGATCAAGCAGGCGACGCTCATTCTCCTGAACGTCCCCTTTGCGCTTGTCGGCGGCATAGCCGCGCTCTGGCTGCGCGGGTTGAACCTGAACCTCTCCGCTTCGGTCGGCTTCATCGCCCTTTTTGGTGTCGCCGTCCTCAACGGCATCGTGCTCGTCAGCCACATCAATTCTTTGCGGCAGAAAAGGCAGGAAATGGCTGAATCCGTTCGCGAGGGATCGGCCGACAGGCTACGGCCGGTTCTCATTACAGCCCTTGTGGCGAGCCTTGGCTTCATTCCGATGGCGGTTTCAACCGCCACGGGCGCCGAGATTCAAAGACCGCTTGCCACAGTCGTCATCGGCGGACTGATCACGTCCACTCTGCTGACCCTTTATATTCTTCCGATCCTCTATCCGTGGTTTAGCCCCAAAATATCCAGCCCCAAAATAGTGGAGGCCGCATGACCGGTGTTTCGCTCTGGCGAAATCGCACATTCGTTTCGCTCTTCGCCGCTCAGATCATCTCGCTGCTTGGCAGCGGAGTCACGACCATCGGCCTGACTCTGTTCGTGTACCAGCTCGCCGGCGGTGCTACCGCCGCAGTTGTAATCGGCCAGGCGCTCATGCTTCGTATTCTGGCGTTCCTGCTTTTTTCACAACCCGCCGGAGTCCTGGCAGACGCCATGAACCGGAAGTACATCCTCATTGCGGCTGATTTGGGGCGGTTCGCGCTACTCTCGCTATTCCCATTCATCACTGCCACTTGGCAGGTTTACGCGATGATTTTCAGCATCAACGCACTCACCGCATTCTTCACTCCTACGTTCGAAGCGACGATCCCAGCGATAGCCGGGAAAGATCACTATGTGCAAGCGCTGTCGCTATCCCGAGTAGCCTCGGATGTGGAATCTGTTCTCAGCCCCGCTTTGGCGGGCCTACTCGTGGTCTGGCTAGGAGTCAGGTGGGTGTTCTGGTTTGATGCACTGACCTACCTGGCATCGGGGGCACTAGTAGCGTCCGTGGCTATTCCGGCTCTGGCTGGCGTTCGTGCCTCCATTTCGGTACGTCTCTTTCTCAGTGAGATCGCTACAGGCACACGAATTCTGTTCCGCGTATCTGCACTCCGGCGAGCTCTGCTCCTGAGCTTTGCTGAAGCGACTGCAGGCGCCGCCGCGATTGTCTTAACGGTCGTCTATGTTCGCAACTCACTGGGCGGCAGCGAAATGACATTCGCTCTTACCATGGCCGCCGTTGGTCTTGGATCATCTTTAACGGCAATCCTGTTGAACCGCTGGAGCAAGCTCTTTGAAATGCGCGCAAGGAGCGATGCGGAACTGCATGGTGCGAGGCACAAGTGGACTGGCCGTGCTCTTTTCCTAGGAGGACTTATCCTGACAGCGATTCTTCTTCCTGGAGCTCTTGTGCCGCCGCTGGGACTCTTTATTTTGTTGTGGATTGGCAATGGAGCCGGCCAAGCGCTGATCGCAATACCGTCTTCGACGCTGCTCGCCGAACACACTTCAGAAGCTGAGCGAGGCAGAGCTTACGCGGCCCATTTCGCGCTCACACACGCATGCTGGTTGATCACATATCCAGTCGCAGGGTGGGCAGGAACCCTATTCGGCCCCGCGATAACCTTCTCAGTGTTCGGACTTGTCTGTGCCTCGATTACCGTAGCTTCTATGCTTTTGGCCGAGCCCTCCTCCAATCCACATACCCACAGCGCGTGAACGCGAGGTGGCCTCACATGCTCGTGTGTCGGAATTCGTCGCATTCCGATGGACCTCTTGCGATTCATCTATAAGCGTAGCGGGTTCATCGAATCCCGGCGCATGCCTTCGCCATGCTCTCCTTATTGTTGATGCTACGTTTTTCCCAAGTGGTGAGAGCTAATTGTTCCGTGGCAACAGCCTTCCTTGTCTACAACGGGCAGGCTCGTCGCCTGGTGTATGTCAAGCTTGCGCCGGGCGTCGTCCAGGGATTCATCCAAGCCGCAGCAGGACGCCGCAGGACGCATAATCTCTTTAACCGGAACTTCCGAGGCCCTCCGATCATCGGCCGCTACGCTGTGACACATGTCACGTTCGGTCACGACGCCCACCAAGCGACGGCTCTGTTTGTCCTCCACAACGGGCGCGCACCCGCATCCCGTCTTACGCATCGCCAGCGCGGCATGCTGGGCTGTCTCGCTCGGCGTGCAGCATGAATCTGTCTCAACCGGTTCCATCTTGTCTTTACAGCAACTCATTTAACTTTCTCCTTTGTCTTATTGGCAGTCTCTGGGACCACTGCCATACTGCAGTTGACGATCACCAGTGCTTCTGACCGGAACCCGTTTTTCGCCCGGGTCCAGCCTAAAGGGTGTAGCACCTCTACCT
>JBPCOQ010000209.1:0-20778 GCA_051000095.1 Bryobacteraceae bacterium
GCCTACTGGAAAGCAGGTGATCGCCACTGGTCTCTATCTCAAGAGCCTGCGCGTGGTGCCGATGCTTTCCGCAGCCTAAGAAAAGCCTGCCGGATTTGGATGGAATTTGACTATTAGGGAACCACGGTTTGGGCTTGACATCGCAAAGAAAACGGCTTATTACTTAGAATGCTACCCTAGTCGTCTTAGTATATGGCCTCCTCGAATTCCGCCCAAAGCGCGCTCGACTTGCTGGTTCTTACCGTCCTCGGGCGCCGCGGCCCGCTGCACGGCTACGGTATCGCGAATGCCATCCAGGAACTGTCGCAAGAAGCCCTCCGCGTAGAAGAGGGCTCGCTCTATCCAGCGCTACACCGGATGGAAGAGGCTGGCTGGATCGCCGCCGAATGGATGGTAACGGAGAATAAGCGCCGCGCGCGGATTTATAAAGTGACCAGCGCGGGCAGGAAACAGTTAGCCGCTGAAACATTGCGCTGGAACAGTTTTTCGAGCGGTGTGGCGCGCGTGCTGCGTCACGCGTAGGAGAGACTCATGTCCTGGTTTTCAAGATTGAGGAACGCCGTCCATCCGCGACGGCTGGACGAAGATTTGGCGGAGGAGATGCGAGACCATCTCGAGCGCCGCAGTGCCGCTTTGCGGGAGAAAGGCTTGAGTGATGCTGAAGCGCAACGTGAAGCGTTGGTACGCTTTGGCAATACTACCCAACTGCGTGAAAAGAGCAGGGACATCGGGCTGTGGGTGGCGCTCGAAAGCATTTTTCAAGACACGCGATACGCATGGCGCGGAATGCGCAAGAGTCCCGCATTCGCGGCCACCGCTGTTTTTTCCCTCGGCTTGGCAATTGGCGCGAACACGGCGATTTATTCCATCGTCGATGCGGCCCTGCTACGCCCGCTTCCGGTGCCCCAGCCAGAGCGCTTGTTTACGCTGGGGACGCCGGATATTGAGCAGCCGGGGAGTGAAACCTCCGGGGAGCGCGAGTCGTTCAGCTATCCGCTGTATCTGCAGTTCCGCAGGGATGCCGGGCAGTCGGCGCAGTTGGCCTTGTTCAGCTACCCGAACCGGGTAGAGGCGCAAGGCCCAGGCGCAAGCGCGCCGGTGGAGAAAGTTACCAGGCAATTCGTCTCGGGAGACGCGTTTGACATTCTCAGAGTTCCGCCGGCTTTGGGCCGCGTGTTTTCGAGCGGGGAAGATCGCACACCTGGCGGCCATCCGCTCGCGGTTTTGAGTCACGATTACTGGCGCCGGCGCTTCAACGCGGACTGGGGCGTCTTGGGGAAGGAAATTCAGGTGGATGGAAAAATGTTTTCCATCATTGGAGTGGCCCGCGCAGGGTTCTTCGGTGTCGAACCTGGAAAGTTCATCGACGTCTGGATTCCGGCGATGATGTACAACAACGAAGCATTCACCAACCCCGGCTGGAGCTGGTTCCACATCGTGGGACGGCTTGCTCCGGGGGCCACCCGCCAGCAATTGCAGGCACGTTTGCAACCCCGCTTCCACGAAATGCTGCAAGACGTCATCAAGCGGTACCCAACCATGCCACCCGCCATAAAGAACCAATTTAAAGACTTGGCGATTCGGGTGCATCCGGGAGCGGCAGGCGCATCCCGTTTCCGGAAAACTTTCGCGCGTCCGTTATGGATCGTGCTGGGTGTAGCTGCTGGCATTCTGCTTATAGCCTGTGCGAATGTGGCCAGCCTCCTGCTGGCCCGCTCCACCGCGCGATCGGCGGAGATGGCGATGCGGGTTTCACTCGGCGCTGGCAGATCGCGGCTAGTGCGCCAACTCCTTACGGAGAGCGTGTTGCTTTCCGCGCTTGCCGGTGGCCTCGGCTGGATGTTAGCGCGCTCCGCCGCTCCAGCGCTGGTCAGCCTGCTTTCGAAAGAGGGCGACCCGGTGCGATTCGTCCTGGCGATCGATACACGCGTGCTACTCTTTTGCGCCGCGGTCTCAGCACTGGCCGCGGTGGTTTTTGGACTGCTTCCGGCTTGGCAGGCATCCGGCGTGCAACCGATGTCTGCTGTACGCGGCATCAGGGCACAAGCAGGTAAGCTCCGGATGGGACGCTTCTTTGTGGGGGTCCAGGTGGCCTTCGCGTTCTGCCTCGTGATGGCTGGCGCGGCGTTCCTCTTTAGCTTGCGGAACCTCTTCGCCGTGGATACCGGATTCGACCCGCGCGGCGTGGCGGTGATCAGCGTCAGCAGCGCCCTGGATAACAAGCAGGAGCCAGCGCTACGCGTTCTCATGGAGCAGTTGCAACGCCGGATTGCCGCACTGCCGGGCATTCAAGCGGCTGCAATCGCGCCTTGGGCCATCTTCGAAGGAAGCAGTTGGACCGATCAGGTGATCTTGCCCGGAAAAGCGCCATCCGTAAGGGAAGAGATTTTCTACCGCGTCTCCCCTGGGTATTTTGCCGCCCTCCATACTCCCATTTTGAGCGGGCGTGACTTCGACCACCGCGACTCCGCTGGTGAACCCGTATCAGCGATCGTGAACCGCGCCTTCGCGCGGAAATACTTCGAACGGGAAAATGTCCTGGGGAACGAATTCCAAACCCCTGAAGGAAAGAAGCTCATACGCTACCGGGTAGTTGGCGTCGCGGCCAATGCGCATTATGGCGAGCTTCGAAAAGGCCCGGAGCCCATGGTCTATGTTCCGCTGCAGGGCACTAATTATTTTTCCCTGTACGCGCGCTCGCCGCTCGACTTGGGCTCGGTGGCGCACCTGGTGGAACGGGAAGCCAGAGCGATGGGTTCGGGGACCCGTGTGCGGGAAATCACCACGCTCGAAACGCTGGTGGGAAATACTATTTTGAAAGAGAAGTTGCTGGCAGGCATTGGCGGCGTATTCGCCTTTCTCGGTCTGGTACTGGCGGCGATCGGCTTGTTCGGCCTGCTCAATTACTCGGTGGCGCGCCGGACCAAGGAAATTGGCATCCGCGCCGCCTTGGGCGCGCAGCGGAATGAACTCGTTCTACTTGTATTAAAGGACTTGTTTGCGATGGTGAGCGGAGGCCTGATGGCCGGGCTTGCGGGTTCGCTCGCAGTGATGATGCTGCTCCGGTCGCTGCTGTTCGGAATCAAGCCAGCCGATCCGCTCGTGATTGGAACCGCGATAGCGGTCTTTCTAGTGGCCGCGTTGGTTGCTGGGGGATTCCCGGCGAGCCGAGCGGCGACCGTCGATCCCATGGTCGCGCTCAGGAATGAATAGATGGCGCTAGCTCGTGCGAATCGGCGATCCGGGTCAGAAATGGTTTTGTCGTTCACTCGGATTCCGGCGATGTAGCGGGCTATCCGGAAGATGGGAACTGCGGCAGTGTTTCCCTGCTCTGCGGCCGGGCAAAGACCGGATTCAAACACCAGGTTCTTTGTCTAAGTGCAACACAGGCAAGAATGCCTGTGCTACTTGCGGTGGATTTTCGAGGGTGCGTGCGCCACCTCGTCTCAGACAGTCTGTGCGGTGTCCGCTGTGGCGCACGCTCTCTAGCGTGCCGAGTCCACACTCTTGTGGACTCTTGTGCTTCAACCCTGGTGAGAAATGCAGGCTAGAGCTAGAGACTACCTTGGCGCGGTTCTGCGCACCGTGAAATCCACGTCCGCGCAGTCGGCGCACCGTAAATGTAGCTTTTGGCCATTGCAGCGGATCGTGGGTTGACGGCCGATCCGGAAGTTACGCCTCGGCAGTGGCAATCCCGATCGGGTGTACCTCCGCAGCGGAAAACTGAGCCGGAGTTGGCCATGCGACGGCCCATGCGGTGGGGTGGTTTTCATCTCGCCCGGCTCCACCGAAGAAATATCCTCGTCCCCCGAACGCGCGGCTGTCGAGCACAATCGTCCCCACGAGCTAACTTCTCACAACCCGGCTTCCAGACCTTACCTCACGTCCGCGCCACACCCAGAGACGCAACACGAGCGAGAAATGCCATGATTTCCAACGCCCCTGAAGTGATTCGACTCACTTCACAGACACTGTTGCTGTCGCTTGGCTCGAAGTGGAGCCGATCCTAACGAGGACCGGTACTGTGCCCGATGCCGAGGCCGACTGGATCTGAGCGTTTATTTGAAACAGCCCAGAGACCGTATTTGGGGCGGCCGTCGCGGATACGACCTTCGCGCCGGTGCCAGCGATCTGCACGGCAGCCATCAGAAGCGGATTCTTCGTCTCCGACTGCGTGACTTCGCCGGTTATACCAGGCGGAGTGGTTTGGCCCACGCCTGTCAAGAAGATCTGGATGATAGAGCCAGGGGTGGCGGGATTCTCTGGAGCATTCAGAGAATCGTCCTGATTGAGAATGGCGGCGGCACCAAATCCCGTTCCGGATTGGGTGAACAATCCTGGAGCCGATGGCGCTACCGGAAGGCCCCACGGCGCCGAGTGAATGCCGCTCATGTCCAGTTCGACCGTTGCCACGGCGCTACCCGAGATCTCGTAGGGGACCACTGCGTTGATCTGGGTAGCAGAGCTATAGGTGAGCGGCGCCGGGATGCCATTGAACAAGATCCGATTTCCGTAGCTCGACGTAGTCACTTTGCCATTCCACCCGAGATGTGGGCCGGATGTGACGTCCGGTTCCGTAATGCCGAAAATCGAAACGATCTCTCCCGGTGCGATTGAGCCAGGCAGGAGCGACGCTGCGCTGACGATCGAGGAGATGAGTGGCGGAACTCCGTCAATAGCAGGCGCCGGGGTGACCGTCAGCGTCAAGGGAACCGTCACGGAGTTGTTGGATCCAGGGGGCGCCGTGAAGATCAGCCGGCCGTGATAGACGCCAGGGTAGTCTGCAGAGGCAGTTATGTACTCCGAATGCGGCGTTACGGAATTACCGCTGTAATTGGCCGAGAATATGCGGAGTCCATTGTCCGCTTCGGAGCCGATGGACAGCGGGAGCGGCAGAGAGCCTGTGGAAATAGTCAACAACTGAGACAGTTGGACACTCTGTCCGGCCTGAGTCGTGAACTGAAGACTTGAAGGAGAGGCGCTGGGCGGGGGCGTTGGATCTGTCCAAACAAACAGGACGACCGATACCGTGATCGAATCGGAAGCCGGGCTGCCCAAATAAATCGTGACAGTGCCACGATATGTCCCCACGGTAAGGCCGGACGGATTCGCCGAAATCTCAAGCTCCGATGAGTAATCGGCTCGCTTGGCACTTAGCCAATCGCCACCTGAGCTCGTGGCAGCCTCGACGGCTGAGAAATACGGTACCGCCACGTCCCGCTTGACGGCGACCTCGCTGCCGGCCCGGGAAGAAAAGGTCACGTCTGGGATCGTGATTGGAGGAAGACCAATCGGTGAATTGAATAAGTTGGTCTGGATTGTGAGAGTGTTCCCGGGTCCTTGGATGGTGATGGTCGCGGTCCGGTCGCCAGTCGGGAGGGCGGAAGGGTCCGTCAATTGGGCGGTGAGAGTGAGGGGAGTGGTTCCCTTGACTGGAGTCACGGAAAGCAAGCTATCGGAAGATCTGACTGTGACGGGGACACTCGGGCTGCCGCTCGCGACATGGATAATCGCCGATTTGAAGTATGTGGCGTCGAGGTTCAGCCCTATGGTATCCGTTTGAATCATCGACACAGAACCGACATTCAGGCTGAAGTTGTTGCGAGTGAATGGAACCAGATCACCGTTACGGGTGACCGTAACAATTCCATTATGCTGGCCCAGAGCCAACCCGGCGGGATCCATCGAAACGGTGAACTTGTTAGCAGAGCCTGGAATTGGCACCGCCGTGAGCCACGGATTTCCGTCGTCCGAACCTGCAGTCACAGTGAAATCGATAGGCTTTGGCGCGAGAAAACCCAAGTCACACGTGAATGGCTCGGGCGGCGGGTCGCCTTCCCGGACGTCCCAATGATTGAGGCGAGGGAATGGGAACGAGGGAACGCAACCGGCGGACCTCGTTAGGCTAGCTGGAAACGGGAACGCAGGTCCCAGATCTGCGATCGGATTCGACCACTGGACCGCTCGAATAGGAGCGGACGAAGATATTCGAGAATTGAAACCTGCTGTTGCCGCCGAAGTAGTCGCCGATCGAGATCCCGCCTGCCGGAATCGTGATCGTCCTGTTCGGCGGCGGTGGCGGATCATGCGTGTAGCGTTCGGCGGCGGAGCTCAGTACGACCTCAACCGGACCTAACGTATCGTTTTCGAATGCGAACCAGGGACTGCTAAACGTGGCGTTCACGTACGCAATTCGCGGGAAGATCGGCTGAATCCCCGCTGGAACGCCGGCGTCCCGGTTAACGGTCGATGGGGTGAGGCTCGAATAATAACGGCTGGAACTGCCTTTCGAATCGGTGAGCACGAGCAGTTTGCCTGTGAGATCGGCCGGGCCTGTCAAAATGAAGGTCAGGAGCCCCGGGCTGACGAGCCGCAGATTCGACCAGCTCACTCCTTCGAGTTGCAGTGCTGTTGAGGCTCTGAAACCCTGACCATTAATTTGTACTACCGTTCCGGCCGGAAGCGGCCCGCCCCCAGGCACTACACTCTGGATCGACATCCCATCGCCGATCGCGACCCCGGGCGACTGGAACGACATTGTGTATTGGTTTCCCGGAATGTCGCGCCAAGGCGATTTTGATTGCAGGGTAACCTGGCCCGTAGCGCCGGCGGTAGCGGTCGCGAGTACGGGAAGGGTGATCTCGGCTACCGGGAGGCCCGGCAATCGTCCAACGCCACCTGAGTTTGAAGTGAAAAATAGGTCCGCATGATGCCCCTGAATCTGTGCGATCCCCGCGTGATCGCCGCTTGCGCTGAAGACGTTGATGGCTGAGATACTGCCGAATACGGCCGCATCCACGTCGACCGAGAGCGTCCCGTGGACTAGAGGCACGGGGAAAGGGAGCGTGATCGAGATCTGGGCTGTGCCTCCCGGCGGAACCGGGGAACTGGAAACGCTGGCTGTTAATGAAGAATCGGCCGCGCTGAGGGATGAGAAAAGAAATGCATAGATAACTATAAGGCGGGGAAACATCAAGCAAAGGCCGTTACATCCGATCACGACCGCCACCGCGCATGGGCTCGGATTCCATCCCGATGCTATCCATATTATCTCTATTCTCCTCCAGCGCCAGAGTTGGCTACAACACGAGCAGTCCGGCTCACAAACCGCGTTCTGGGAATCGTCACGCGTAACCGGGCGAATTCCGGCCATCCGGAAGTTGGGAGCTTCGGCCACGAATGCCGCTCGGTGTACGACGACGCAAGGCATCGAAAGCTCGGCCCAAAGCCGAATCGGACCCCAGTGCCCCGGCTGAAACCAATCTCCCGTGTGACCCCGATGAAAACACCGGCAGGCGAAACCGCCTGCTCCACTCAGAGCATTCGCCCTCTACGATAGCTTCTGAATCCGCCGTAGCGTGTATGCGTCGGGATGGATGGTTTCGTTTTTCAGCTTCTTCCAGTCGTCTTTCACATGAATCAGTTTTCCGCTGATGTGATTCGACTGCTCGGATGCTAAAAACAAAGCGAGCTGAATCTGTTTCTCGGGGAGAGTCCCACCCGTCTGCCGAATCTCCAGGGCGTCTTCCTGTTCTTTCCATCCGGCTCGCTCGCCGGCTCGCAAAATCTCGTCGGTCATGTGCGTATAGGTGCCGCCCGGACCCATGCAGTTGATCTGTATATTGTGATCCCGGACCTCTTCCGCAAGTGTCTCGGCCAGCCTGACGATGGCCGCTTTGGATGCTGCATAGGCCGAGAAATTCGGTCGCGCGGAAACGGCGCCGCCGCCACTGAGAATGATGATTTTCCCGGACCGCTTGTCGACCATGTGCGGCAACACGGCACGGCAGGTGTTCATTACGCCGATCAGATTGATGTGCATTGCATCCGCCCAGGCTTTGGGCGGTGTTTCTAAAAACGGCCCGATCGGCCCCTGCACTGCCGCCGCGCAGATCAGCACCTGCACGCCGCCGTATTGCACTCGCATGCGGTCCACCGCGGCGCACATCTGTTCAAAATCCGTGACATCGGTCCGGATCCGCAGCGCAGTCCCGCCGGCGTGTTCAATCTCGAGCTGTGCCAAATCCAACTCTGCCTTGCTCCTGGCCAGAAGGCCGACCCTCGCGCCCTGAGCCGCGAATCCGATCGCGAGACGTTTGCCGATCCCACGCCCTGCCCCGGTTACGAGCACACCCGTATTCTTCAGACCATGCAAGTGAAACTTCCTTCACTTAAAAGGTAGTACAAATTTCGTTAGGGAATCTGCTCCAGGAAGAGTCTGGCAACGGGCATCATCTCGTATTTCTCAACCGCGGCCATCCCCTCTTCACTCAGGCGGCTCCGGAGCTCCGAGTCGCTATACAATCGGGCGATCGCTTCCGCCAGCGCTTCCGGATTGTCAGGCTCTACCAACAATCCGTGCTCCACCACCTCCGGCACCGCAGCGGCCCGCGCCGCCACGATCGGCTTCCCGGCCGCCATGGCTTCCAAAAATACGATACCGAAACCCTCCTGGACACTCGGCAGGCAGAACACGTTGGCGCGGTTATACTCGCGCGCCAACTCGTCCGGAGTCGCGTTGCCCACCCAATGGACCCCCGGCCCGAGCCGCAGCTCGCGCGATAGTCCGCGCAACCGGCCGGCCTCTGGCCCGTCTCCCACGATCCGTATTGCAAGCTCGGGAATTCGCGCGGCGAGCAATCGAGCGGCGCGTAACAAAAGATCCACTCGCTTGCGCGGATAAAAGCGGCAGACGGACAGGACGGTGAATTTTCCTTCGCTCAGCGGCGCGGGATTCGCAGCGAACAGCCTCCGCCATGCCGCCAGATCGATCAGCTCCGGAACTACCCGCACATCGCGCACACCATACAGTTCACCCAGCCTGTCCGCACAATAATGGCTAATCGTGATCACCCGGTCCGCTCGCCGCGAATGAAGTTTTTCCAGCTTGGCCTGGAGCGCCAGGCTCGCGCGCGTGAATCCGCTCTCGAATCGGACCGCGTCGCCCAGCACGCCTTTGATGGCGGCGACGTGCGGCGATTTGCCTCGGCCGGCGATGCGGTAGCCATCCAGATCGAACCCGACGGTCGCGTCGCCATGAAACTCGGTGCCCCGCAGCAGCTCGTTAAACAGAATGCGCTCGGCTGTGTACACCGGCAGGTGCACGGTGGGCGTGATGATCGAAACATCCGATCCAAGCGCTCGCACGCCGTCCACCAGCGTGCGAATTCCCACATAGCATCCGCTGCCGCGTTCCACACTGAGCGGAATAGCAGTGATAAATCGGAGCCGTTTCACCGGCCCAGCATGCGCCGAACGCCGCGCCGGATCAGTTCTGTCGCCGCGCCATAGACCAGGTGCGCCACGAATTCGGCAACTTCAGAGGACGCGGGCGATTGCGTAACCGGGGGCGAAAAGCCCAAGGCGGGCGCTATGGTAACGTGTGCGCCCATCCAGACCGCAGTACCAAACGGGAGGCCTACGCCACGCGTCAAGACAGGCGCCAACTCGGCGGCGGCCCCATAGGCGGCGGCAACCGACGAACCGAACGCATAGTGCACAATCGGGCCGGCTGCTTTCGCCTCGGCGGGCGTCAGCTCTCGATCCAGGATTGGCCGCGCGATCGAGCGCGCCGCTTTCACCGTCGAATCCTCTCCTTGCGACTGTTGCGCTGGCTTACGCGCGAGGCTCAGAAGAACCGCGTGCGTCTGTACCATTGCCCAGGACGCGACAAAGCCGCCCGCCAAGCCCGCCAGCATCCCCTTCCAGATAAATGATTGGCTCAAACGAATCGCTCCTGCCCGTCAAGCGATGAGGGAAATTGCCGTGCCGGAGATCCGAGCTGTTCTCGCGGGCGCATTTAACGCCCTCGGATCTCCGCAAAACAAGGGAGACGGCAAAAACCCTGCCACACATTCCCCCACCGCTCGCCGGAACCGTTACTCAGACCTTCGCCTTCCTGCCGCCGTCCTCCTTCGGTTAGCGATGCAAAGGTGAAACAGCAAAAGAACTTTTAGGTCCACTTACAAGATAACGCGTGCTGGCGTTGCAGATGAGAATCTTCTCTTACCGGATGAGGATTGAGAGCGCCGGGTCCACTCCCCGAAACGGTTTCTCCGGGGTTTTGCGCAGGTACCTATGTGCCGCTCTCAGCGAAGCTATCAAACCGCTCCCTAGAGTAATCGCCGGAAAGAGCCGGTGCCCCGGAAAGCTCTTGACTGCAAGGAACACGATGGCCGCCACATAAGACGCAATGAGGATCGGCAACTACCAGGGTAGCTTACGACGGGCTACGCCAAGTAAGCTAACCATCCCCAATCCGGCTTTGGCTCGCTCCTGTTGGGTTTGCCGTTCGATCTACCGGATTTTCGCCAAGCGCTGCATTCCCGCTCTTATTAGAACATAGCCGAGCAAGGGTTCTCTTGCCGGGGGAGAGTGAAAGGTACTTGGCAGGCTAAATGCCCAATGTCACTTACTTTTCTGCATCGCCGGAAGTCATTGATTCAGATCGAAGAGGCGTTTAGTCGCACCCTCTGAAAGGCAGAGTGGAATAGGCGGTTTCGCCTGTTCTCCAAAAAACACGGCCAGGCGAAACCGCCTGCTCCACTCTGGAAATTCGCAAGTTGCTGAAAGTAAGTCGGATCTCACAAAGTAAGTGACATTGGGCTAAATGCCTGCCCCACTCAGAACCTGCTTTGCAATTGTTATCTTTTGTATATTGCTGGTGCCTTCGTAGATCCGGCCGATTTTTGCGTCGCGATATAACTTTTCAACCGGGTAGTCCTTGGTGAATCCGACGCCTCCAAAGATCTCGACCGCTCGCGAAGCCGTGCTTTCCGCGATTTGCGAAGCGAAGTATTTGGCCATCGCCGCCTCGGTCACAAACGGCATTCCGGCGTCCCGCAAACGGGCGGCGTTGTACACCAGCAGGCGCGCGGCTTCCACGTCTGTCGCCATTTGAGCAATCTCGAACTGAACACCTTGGAATTCGGCGATGTGTTTCCCAAACTGCCGGCGCTCCTTCGCGTACCGAATCGCGTGATCGAGCGCGCCCTGCGCCAGACCGGCCATTTGCGCTCCGATCGCGATGCGCCCTTCGTTTAGCGTCTCGATGGCGATCTTGTAGCCTTTGCCTACCTCGCCGACAATGTTGGCGGCCGGCACAAGGCAGTCGTCCAGAATCAGCTCGCAGGTGGAGGAGGCCCGGATGCCGAGCTTGTCCTCTTTCTTGCCGACCTGAAAACCAGGCGTATCGCGCTCCACCAGAAAGCAGGTAATGCCTCGATAACCGGCCTGCGGATCGGCATTCGCAAACAGGAAGAACAGACCGGCTTCGGCTGCGTTGGTGATCCACAGCTTGCGCCCGGCGATCCGGTATCGATCTCCATCGCGCGCGGCCCGGGTGGCCATGGCGAACGCGTCGGAGCCCGATCCGGCTTCTGAAAGAGCGAACGCGGCGACTGTGCCGCGCGCCAGCATCGGGAAATAACGGCGCTTCTGGTCCGAATTGCCCCAGCGTAGCAGGATGTTGTTGGCAATGGTGTTCTGAACATCGGCGATGACTGCCGCGGAAGGATCTACCGCCGCCAGCGCTTCCACCGCTAAGACGGCCTGGAAGAAGTTGCCGCCCTGGCCGCCGTGGTCTTCCGGAATCTCGATGCTCATCAGACCGAGCTCGAACATCTCGCGCAGCAGGTCTGCGCGAAAGACACCGGCTTCATCCATCTCACGCACATGCGGTCCGATGCGTTCGCGCGCGAACTTGCGCACCATGGATTGAAACATCCGCTCCTCGTCGTTAAGCGCAGTGAGCGGCAAGGCAGCCGCGGCTTCGGTAGCGGTGGGCATGTTCCTTCAGTCTACAGCTCGGCACGCGCTTTCTTAGGTAGCTTCTCCAGCACAAGGTCATACGACCGGCGCAGACGCTGTTTCACCTCCGTTGCACTCAGCGCGTCTTCGGCCTCGAGCGCGATCCAGTGGTAGCGCGCCGAGTATGGGGCCGGGATGATGCCGGGGCGCTCGATCAATTCAGTGAACTCCTCGGGCGTGCATTTCAGTGAGAGCCAAACCTTGGCCGGCTCCAGAACCAACACTGCGAACATCTTACCGCCGATTTTAAAGACCAGGTCGTTGCCCCATTGAATCGATTCGGTCGAGTGCGGCAGCGACATACAATACCCGCGCACCCAATCGATATTCATACGCAACGGCGCAGGTAACTCTCGGCGAAAGCGGTGGCCTGACGACCGAGGATCGCATCGGCAGTCTCAGCGATCCCGTCTCGATACTCCAATACGCCATGCCGCGCCGGCCAGCAGCTCTTTTCGAAAATGTACTGAATCTGAAGCAGCGTGCCTTGTTGGAGCGATACGTGTTGAAGCGATACGTGGAAGCGCACCGCATCGGCCTCGCTTTCCGGCGGAAAACGGTCGCACTCGCCGCGGCCATAACCAGTGTTGCAATGCTGGCGCAACCTCGATTCCTCCGGCGCGATCGCGGAAGATTGCGCCCGGCATTCTCCCGTGTACGAATCACCGAGGGGCAAGCGAGGGGCAACCGCCCAGGCCCGGTCCTCGAACCGCGCGATTGGGAAAAAGTACGGGCACGCCATTGCGGCTATAGTAACACCATGGGAACCAGCCGCCTCGACGTATTGAAGAGCCTGATCTCGCAGAACCCCGGGGATGCTTTCACAAGATACGGGCTTGCGATGGAATACGTGAAATCCGGCGAGCTGGAGCAGGCAGTCAGTGAGTTTCGCGAGGTGCTGGCAAGCGATCCCCAGTATTCATACGCCTACTTCCACGGCGGCCAGACACTCGAGAAGCAAGGCCTGATCGATCAATCGCGCGAGTGGTATGAAAAAGGCATTGAGGCAGCCCGCAAGAAGGGAGACCAGAAGGCCCTATCCGAGCTCCAGGCTGCGCTCGATTTGCTGCCATAACTATGGCTGCTGCGCCGGCCAGTCTTTTGCCAGCATCCCGAACACAAATAAATCGTGAAAACCATCGCTTAATAGCTGAGCCTCGCGCAACGTTCCTTCCAGCGTGAAGCCCAGCCGCTTCGGAATCGCTACACTACGTGCATTGCCGGTTGCACAGCGGATCTCGACGCGATTCAGCTTCCATTGCGTGAACGCGTAATCGATCATGGCGCGGCTGGCGCCGGTCACAATCCCGCGCCCTTCGAACTCGCTCGATATCCAATAGCCCATTTCGACATGCTTGGACAACCAACTGATTTGATGGAATCCAATGCCGCCCGCGACCCGTCCGGCCACCCAGATCGCAGCGCTAAGGCCCTCGTTGCGCGCGAACTGTTCAAGTGCGCCATGAATGAACTCGCGGGTGTATTCGGCTTCGGTAGTCCGGTCCACCCAAGGCAGCCACTTCCGCAAGCGCTCGCGATCTTTGTCGACCACGGAGTACACTGCTTCGGCGTGCCGCTCCTCCATGATTTGGAGATAGGCGCTTTCTCGAATCGGCAGGCGGAACATGTCACGCCTCAGGCAGCGTGAAGCGGAATGTCGAGCCTGCGCGCGGCTGCGACTCTACCCAAATCCGGCCACCATGCCTTTCGACTACTTTCTTGCAAATGGCCAAACCGAGACCGGTGCCCGGAACGTCGCGCCCGTGCAGTCGTTTGAAGAGGCCGAAAATGCGCTCGCGATACTCGGTCTCAATACCAATGCCATTGTCATGCACGGAGAAGAGCCAATCCTGTCCGGAGCGTTCGGCCGAAATCCGGATTTGCGGAGCGTCGGCTCCGCGATACTTAATTGCGTTCGCGATCAGGTTCTGGAAGAGGACGATAAGTTGATATTCGTCGCCGCACACGGTAGGCAGCGGATCGTGGCGGATTTCCGCTCCAGTTTCCTTGGCCGCTGTTGTAAGACTCATGGTTACCGAAGCCACAACGGCTTCCACATCGACAAAACTCAGAGCGGACGGCCCGGCGTTGGTCACCCGGGAATATGCGAGCAGATCGGCAATCAAAGCGCTCATCCGTTGCGCGCCTTCAACCACGAAGCCGATAAATTCGTCCGCCTGGGCGTCCAGGCGGTCTCTGTAGCGTTTTTCGAGTAGCTGCGTATAGCTGATGATGGTACGAAGCGGCTCCTGCAGATCGTGAGACGAGACGTAGGCAAACTGCTGCAGATCGTCATTCGAGCGCTGGAGATCCGCGGTGCGCTCTTCCACCCGTTTTTCGAGGCCGGCGTTTAAGCGCCTGATCTCTTCCTCGATGCGCTTGCGCTCGGTGATATCCTGAGCCGTTCCAACCATGCGGATTGGGTGGCCGGCTTCATCCAAACTCATTTGCCCGCGCGCCTGAAGCGTGCGTACCGATCCATCCGGGCAAATGATGCGGTGATCGTGATCGAAGGAGCCGCGCTCGTCGAAAGCGGATTGAATGATCCGTTGCGTATCGGCACGATCTTCCGGATGAACTCTTTCGAGAAAGCTTTCATAACTGGGGCGAAACTCGTGAGGCTCAAGCCCGTAGATCCGGTACATCCCGGCGGACCACGCTACTTTGTTTTCCCGAACGTCCCATTCCCAGCTTCCAAGATGTGCGAGTTGCTGGGCTTCGGCCAGCTTCGCTTCACTTTGCTTCAGGCTTTCTTCTGTCTGCTTGCGCTTGGTGACATCCCGATTAATGCTGACCAGAAAAAGTGGCTGGCCTGAATCGTCGAGAACGGATTTGGCTTTGGTTTCGACGAGAATGCGAGCGCCGTTCTTGTGCACACATGGCACCTCGCCGAAAAACCCGCCGGACCGCTCGATATCGGCGAGGATGCGCGCGCGAATATCATCGCGCAGCTCCGGCAAATGCAGGAAGTCCACTGGCCGGCCAAGTGCCTCTTGCGCGGCGTATCCGAACATTTGCTCGGCCCCACCCAACCACTGGTGGATGTTGCCGTCTAGATCGGTCACCAGAATGGCATCCGGCAGTTGATTCAGGATCTGGTCTGAGAGCTTAACAGCCTCATCGGCAAGTACCAGTTGCTCGGCGCGCTTGCGGGCGGTGGTATCGATGACGTATGCCGCGATCCCGCCCTCCGCCGGGAAAGCATGAACGTCGTACCATTTACCGCGGGGTTTGTAATAGGTCTCAAAGTTGACCGGCCGGCGTTCACGCATGACCATCCGGTATTGCAGCTCGAAATCCGAGCCGGCAAGATCGGGCGCCGCTTCCCACAAACTTGTGCCGATGAGCGCTTCCTCCGTTCGCCCCAATTGGGCAGCGACGCGAGGATTGGCGTATGTGAATCGCCAGTTACTATCGACGGCAATGAACGACTCGGTTACGCTTTCGAGGATTCCCGCAAGTAGCCCGTTGATTCTGCGAAGTTCCGAATTCTGGCGGCGGAGCTCGTCCGGTGGTAAGTCAGTCGAGGCGTGTAGGGCGGGAACCATGCTTGTCCGCCATGTTACCAAGTGGCACAGGCACGATCGTGCGCAAGCGCATTCTTGCCTGTTTTTATGGGCGCGGGATCGCCCACCAAAGGCGATGAAAAGCAGTGAGTGGAGTAGGCGGTTTCGCCTGCTCGGCAGGCCAACGGCCTGCTCGACTCTACCTCGCACCAGGCGAGGGTTTTCGAGAGTGCGCAAGCGCATTCTTGCTGTTTTTATGGGCGCGGGATCGCCCATCAAAGGCGATGAAAAGCAGTGAGTGGAGTAGGCGGTTTCGCCTGCTCGCCAAGCCAACGGCCTGCTCCACTCTACCTCGCACCAGGCGAGGATTTTCGAGAGTGTGCAAGCGCATTCTTGCCTGTTTTTATGGGCGCGGGATCGCCCACCAAAGTCGATGAAAAGCAGTGAGTGGAGTAGGCGGTTTCGCCTGCTCGCCAGGCCAACGGCCTGCTCCACTCTACCTCGCACCACGCGAGGGTTGTCGAGAGTGTGTTCGTGCGATCACGGTCGCCTTTCAGCCGATTACCAGCGGCGATAAAAGCCGCGACCACCATAGAACCGCGGGCCGGAATGGAAGAAGAAAGCCGGTCCATAGAAGAACGGCGGATAACCTGCGCCATAGTATGGATAACCATAGCCGCCGTAGTAAGGAGCCGGGCCGCGCGCCAGGCGAGGAGGACCGCGGCGGTCCAGATTGTGCTGTTCGTAATCCCGCTGAGTGACAGGCTGGAAGGCTTGTTCGGAGCGCTCCGTGGAAATCGTGATGGGTGCCTCCAACCGGAATGTCAGCTCGGTCTCCGGATACACCACAGTCGCATGTCCGCGCGTCGCGAGAACACCGATGATGGATGCGCCCGCGCCGGCGATGGCGCCCATGCCGGCTCCGAATCCGCCATCCGCGGCGGCTCCCACCGCCGCTCCGATTCCCGTCGTCGCCCCGACAGCGCCGGCATCACGGCCAATCGAAGTGTCACCCTTGCGGTCTACCAATTGTGTTCGCAAAGGCACCTGTTGTCCATCTACCAGGCTCAGCTCTGTGAGCTGCAAGCCGAGCCGCGATGTTCCTTTGACGCGGCCCGCTTTCTCCGCCTCGGCCACTCGGCCCGCGACCGTCTGTCCGCGCCGGGCGATCACAATACCATTGGCAACCAGCGGCTGCGCGAGAGTCGCGGTGAAAGCATCACCGGGCTGGTTGTGGTCGCTCGAAAGTGGCTGACTGATCCGCACTGTTATCCAGGAACCGGCTGGCAACGAGAGTTGAGCGGGTGCTGGCGGCGAGTCGTAGGCGCGGGCTTCGGGACGCGGATCGGGGCGGGAGTCCATGCGCTGATCGGGGCGAGGATCGGGGCGCTGGTCCGCCGGCCGGCCTTCGCCGAAGCGGCGCCATCCGCCGGTGGAAGGCGGGTCAGGCGGTGGGGGGTCCTGCGAAAAGGCCGGAAGAGCCGCACCGAGCGCTAAAATGGGTATGCAAAAGATCAAGGGTTTCATCTTCTTGTCATGTCCTGTCAGAATCATTAAACTCGATTTCATGCAGCTTTGTTGCCAATCTCCAAGTACTTGTAATCGAGCGAGGTTCGTAGGCGGTCGGTTGGCTGCCTTGAGCCAGGTGGTTGTGTTCGGCCACCCCATCCTGCTCTGTGCCGCCTCGGCGATAGCCCTCTCCGCGCAGGTCCAGTTCAGGCCGGACAAGATCGATATAGCCGTCGACGGTACGCCATTCACGACATTTTGTTTCGGCGCCGATGTGGGAAAGCCGTACCTGGCGCCGCTGCGCTCGGCGACCGGGAAGATTGTGACCCGGCATTATCCGATGGAAAAAATTGAGGGCGAAACACGCGATCATCCGCACCATCGCGGTCTGTGGTTCTCTTATGACGACGTGAATGGCGTCAAGTTTTGGGAGAACGACCCGTCGTATACGAATCCGAAAATCGGCCACATCGTTGTCACCAAGGCGGAGTGGAAGGATGGCGCAACTGGCGGGGCCGGTACGCTGGGCGCCACGATGGAGTGGCGCGATCCTCAAGGCAAGGTGCTGCTGGTGGAGGATCGGACCATGCTGTTCCATTCAGACCCGGTGCTCCGCATCATCGATTTCGATATCAAGCTGACCCCCTCCAGTCCGGTAACATTTGGCGACACCAAGGAAGGCGCATTCGCCATTCGCCTCGCCGATTCCCTTGCCGAGAAGAAGACCGGCAAGATGGTGAACGCGGAAGGCCAGTCCGGCATGAGCAACGTATGGGGGAAGCGCTCGGCCTGGGTGGATTACTCGGGCGAAGTGGATGGCGAAAAGCTCGGGGTTGCGATCTTCGATCATCCCGGCAATGAGCGTTACCCCACCTATTGGCATTCGCGCGATTACGGGCTGTTCGCGCTGAACCCCTTCGGTCGAAAGGCGTTCGACAAAAACGCGGAGCAGAGCCACTGGACGATCGACGCCGGCCAGTCGCTACGGTTCCGCTGGAGAGTAGTGATTCACCCGGGCGATGCCGCTGCCGCGAAGATCGCGGACTTGTATAAGCAATACGGGGGTGGAAACTAGCGTGCCATGCTAAACTCATGGTTGGCTTTTTGAAAGCCAGCCCGCGGGATACCTTCTAGGGCGCGTAGCTCAACTGGCAGAGCAACTGACTCTTAATCAGTAGGTTGTAGGTTCGATTCCTACCGCGCTCACCAATATTTTCAATAACTTATAGACTAGTTGATAGGGGCCTTTTTGGTCACTGTGGGGGAATTTGTGGGTACCCCAATTGCGTTTTCCGCTTTTGGCGCACTCAGCGACTCCACAGCTTGCCGCTTGGCCGCCATGCGGATATGTGAGTAGCGCTCCAACATGGCGCGGCTCATGTGGCCCATGATGGCGAGCATCGTAGACTCAGGAACTCCCGCCTCGGCCATCTTCGTTGCTGCCGTATGACGTAAATCATGCAGCCTGCAATCCAGCCCAGCCCGCTTGCGGATCGTTGCCCAGGATGTCTTCATGGTGGTGGTTGGCCGCGTGGCGTCGTTCGGTGTTGGCTTGCCAAACGGGAACAGGTAAAGCTCGGGCTTGATTGCTTCGAACCGATTTGCAAACCAAGTGGCGTGCGTAGTCACTGCCGAGAATAAATCCGCGTTCATTGGGATCTGCCGGCCGGTTCCTGCTGAAGTTTTCGCTCGTCCCACCACGAGCACGCGCCGCTCGAAATCCAGTTGCCCCCAGGTCAAATTGAGAATCTCTCCGCTGCGCATTCCGGTAAGCAGAGCGATGCGAACGAACATGCCCAACAATCGAGAGCGGTTCGGTGATTCGTCCGCCGCGATCACATTGAGCAGCCGCCGTTCTTCTTCAGGCGCAAGCGCCTTCCCGACGTCCTTTCGTTCTTCCAGTTTGCGAAGTTTCGGCCATAGCTCGGACCACGGCCGGCCGATAGCGCGACTCAATTCACCAAGTTCCATATTGATCGTTCGACCGCTGACCTTCTCTTTCATCCGGCTTTCGATATAGCCGACGATTGTCGCCTCAGTCAGATCCGGTAGGAGATTCCCGCCCAGAAGCCGCGTCACGTGCGCCAGACGGCCTTCAGCGAACGCGATGGACTTGCTCCGGTGGTTCAGCCTGTAGCTCTTCAGGTACGCGGTAACGAGCGCCGCAACGGATTTGACACGGTGATCCCGGCTCTCCAGCGGCACGCCAGAGAGCGTCTTCTCGAGCCGTAGCCGGTGATCTTTCTCCGCTTGCAAAACGAGCGTCTTCCGGCTCGTTTTTGCAGACTCCCGCACACGCTCCCCATTGAAAAAGAATTCGTACCACCAGACGTTACCGCGCTTGTAGACGGCCATTAGCTCTCGCCGCCCGTTTTAATAATGCTTTCGATCAGCACTTGAGCCTGCGTTCTCCTGTAAGCATTCGCTTGGGCGCGTCACTCCCCCTCCGGCTTTGACTTCTCGTACGCCATCTCCACCAGATCTCGCAGTATGCCAGTATTGATGACACCCACCACTGAGCTGCATTCGTTGCAAACCAACTCCGCGTCTTTGCCAGTGACCCGGACTACAATGCAGCCACAGCAATCCACTCCAGCGTGCTCATGCGGAATGATCGGGAGATTCTGTTCGAGAAACTCTTGGTTGTTCGGCACTACTCACCTTTCCCGGGCTTCTTCTTTGCCTTCTTCCAGCGCGCAGCCGCCGCGCCTTTGGCAATCTCAGAGCGCTTTTCAGGTGTAATTTTTTCCATACGGGCCTTCCCGCTGGCCTTACCGCCCTTGGAGCCAATCTGCGACAGATATTCCGATACAGCGCTCTTGCGTGCCATTCTCTCTAATGCTAAAGCCGATTGAGAAAAAAATCAACGCGAGTCTTGACATGCTCAAGCGGATTCAGCAATACTGTATATGCTGAAGCCGATTCAGCACAAACTTTGAAAAGGAAGACATCATGCGAACCAAAACCCTAGCGCAGCCCCACAAGGCAGCGCCTTCCACTCCGGCCCAGGACAAAGCTCCGAAGGCCAAACCAAAAACCATCACTGTGGTAAAAAAGCCACAGTCCGTACCCGGCCGCGAATTGACCGAAACTCAGCAGACGGCCTGCGACCTTGCCGCCGATCTGATCATCAATGGTGGCGACGAAGACGATGTTCACCAGTTGCTCTGGGGCATCCTGGGCCACAACTTTAGACGCCGATTCCCAGGCTGGCCTAGCGACCCGGCAGAACGCGATAAGAAGGCGGAAGATCACATTCTGGCGCTCAAGGGACGCTGGTACGCCAAGCTCGCCAAACAGTGGTCTGAACCGATCGCCAGGCGCAAGCGGCCGATTCCTAACACGGTTGGCGAGATGGCCCGCGACAACGCTCGCAGACGCTTGGAACGAGTGTTTTACGAAGACTACGTGGGTGGAGCGCCCACAGAAGACGTGTACCTGCTTCAGGAGATCCTCGAAGACGCCTACGGTTCGGGCAAGAGCCTGCCCGATGCATTCGCCTACAAAATCGGAGCCGATCACACCTGGGTAAAAGTGCCGGATGAGCACGTGAAGCGCGTCGAGCAGTTCATCGAACTCGTAAAGGGGCAGGCCGATGCCGCTTGAAACAGCCAGCCCAAACCAGATGGCCCGCAGGGTGGCTCACCCAAGCTCGGAATTTGCCTACCCTCCTTTCTGAAAAATCGGGGCGCCAGATTTAGCCCTCTAGCGCCCGTCAAAGGAATCCTGCATGGCGATAACTGCGTTCGCATACGCTTTGCCGCTCCCTGCAGAATGGAACAGACTGGTAACCAACCAGTCCTATCGCGGCGAGGAACAGTTAGGAAACCCGCCGCGAATGTCGTTAGCTCTAAGGCGAGCTGGTAAACGAACCTGAGATATACGATGCTGGTCTTTTGACACACAAGCATAAGCGCTTCTCACAACGAATCGCGATCAGGTTTTGCACGAAAAA
>JBPCOQ010000075.1:0-18359 GCA_051000095.1 Bryobacteraceae bacterium
AGGACCCGCTCCCCAGAATTTGCAAACTCTGGTCCGCAAGCTCGGGCGTTTGACGCGGCAGTTCGCGGCGCAAGGAGTTGATATTACATGTCTGATTCAAAAACCAGTGGCAGCCACCACTAGACCCTTTGCTAGCGGCATCCCGTAGCCCCGTAGAGTATTTTCGAAGGTGGATAAGGGCTACGTGGATTACGACTGGTGGCAGCAAATCACTGCGGATGGGGCGTATTTCGTAACGCGTTTGAAGAAAGATCTGCAATGGGATAAGGTGGAGGACCGCGAGATCCCTCAGAATTCCAACGTCCGCAAAGATGAGACCATACGGCTCCGATCGCCAC
Source organism: Bryobacteraceae bacterium (assembly GCA_051000095.1). Classification (GTDB taxonomy): domain Bacteria; phylum Acidobacteriota; class Terriglobia; order Bryobacterales; family Bryobacteraceae; genus JBBSHP01. Next base: position 339 of record JBPCOQ010000075.1, read on the forward strand.
GGCACAGCAGCATGTTATTGCGCGGCTGGACTACCCCTTCCAAGCGCCTCCGGTACTGGCTGGCATCCACGATGGCCAACTGCGGATGGATTTCTAAGAAATGTTTCACGGGTTCGAATTGGGACAGCGGGCAGGCGGTGGAAATGGCTATGACTCTATAAAGAGAGGTATTCCGAGGCGAATTCGGACAGCAGAATTTTAACAACACCAAAAAACGCCCGACGCCGCACCTCCAACCTGCTTTTCCGGAACGGCGGGCCGGAGGCGTTTGTCCAACAGCCTCAACATCGCCGATCACCGTTGTCGCCTAATTTGGACAGCTATGGTCGGAGACCTGCTCCAGCTCCCAGAGGCTATCTGGTTGAGGACGAAGACCCTGATGTTTTCAATCCGCCTGGCCGCCGGGCAACAGAAACACTCCTCCTCGAGACTTACTCGGCTTTAGTCGCCGCGCGGCAGCATTCCGGAAAATCGTCAGGCCGCCGAAGTCGCCAAGCTCCACATATGCAGGGACAAACCTGAATTTGGCTTCGTTTTGAAAAATCCCGGCTGTTCCTTTAAAACCCAATCCGGCGCCACGATGCGGAGCGTCTTGGTCCCTGCCCTACCAGTCACGGTATCCTCGAAGCATGACCGAAGCATCCCAGCTTGTGACGGTGTACCGCTCCATGGAACCGGAGGCAAAAGAAGATTGTGAGACAATCGTGAGTTTACTCACAGCCGAGGGGCTCGCGCCCGTCATTCTCGACGACACGGCGCCGGGCGTGCCGGAAGGCGTGTACGAGGTGTGCGTGCCTGCCAATCAAGCCGCCAAAGCAGAGGACGTGATCGATAGTAATCCATTGCCGGATGAAGTGGAGGACGTGGATAATTCGGAGGAACTGGATCTGGAGCCGATCTATCACTCGGAGGGGAACGCCATGGCCGAAGTGGAGGCGGTGGGAATCAAAAACGTACTTGAATCCAATGGGATCGCCGCGGTGATCGTGGGCGATTCGGTGCTGCCGAACCTTGCTTTCGAGGTGCGCGTAGCGCGCGAGCAGGTTGAGCGCGCGAAGACCCTGCTCGAAGAGGCGCGCAGAGCTGGGCCAGCAGCGGCTGACGAAGCCGAACGGGCGGGTGAAGAAGAACCCGCTACCGGGCGATAACGCTCTTGGAGCGGTCCTGCAACTGCCGGGCTATCATCGCCTTTTGTAGAAGCGCCTTCGACGATGACAGCGAATCGAGCGCCTTCAGCACCTCGGGATCGCTGTCGAGCGCAATCCGGTCGGCATCTTCCTTGCTGAGGGCCGTGATGAACACTTCTTCCCGCAGTTTCTCCCGAATCCATGGCAAATCACGCTGGAATTCGGCAGGGGTGAACTGTACGCCCCGGCGCAGCGCGAACGCGCGAAAATCGTCCAGCACATCGCTCTCGGGTTTCCAATCCCGAGAAGGTTTGGCGGTATGGGTTGCAAAGTATTGCGGTACGTAAAAGAAGTAGACCTGGCGTCCGTTCAGTCCCAACTCCGCCTCCAGCCGTGTGAGTTTGGGAGTCTTATACCGCTCGTCGGGAGAGATGCCGTCACCGCCGAACACGGTGCGTCCGCTGTCGGTTTTCTTGGCATCGTGATCGTCATTGTGGCCCTCGCCGCGGCTGTAATATTCGTACAGTGAATGATGCTGGTAATCCCGTTGAATCAGGCGGCCGCTGGGTGTGTAGTATTTTGCGATGGTGAGCAGCACCGTGCTGTTCCCAGTCAGCGGGAACGGGGCCTGCACCAAGCCCTTGCCGAAAGTGTTTTCCCCCAGCACCCAGGCCCGGTCATGATCCTGCAAAGCTCCCGAGAGGATCTCCGCCGCGGATGCGGTCCCGCGATTCACCAGCACTACGATGGGGTACTCGGGGCCGCGTTCGCCATGTTTTGCCGCGAACTTCGCTTCCGCCGACGAGCGGCCATGATGCGAGACAATGCCCTGCCCCTTGCGAAGGAACCTGTCGGCCACATTCGCGGCTTCATTCACCAGCCCGCCCGGGTTGTTGCGAAGATCCAGTATCATTCCTTCGATCTTCGACTCGTTCAACTTCGTCAAGGCGCGGTCCATCTCGCGGCTGGTGTTCTCGTTGAAAGATTCAATCTTCACGAAGGCGATGCCCGGACGGATCCAAGTGGACGTGACGCTATCGCGCGGCACTTCATCGCGAATAACATTAAAAACGAGCGGTTTCACGCTGCCTTCGCGCCGCACGATAATCTGCGCCGGTGTTCCGCGCGGACCTTTCAGGAGCGCCGAGATTTCCGGTACTGTCAAATGTTCGGTGTTCTTATCGTTCACAGATAAGATCAGATCGCCGGGACGCAATCCCGCGCGGTAGGCTGGTGATCCCTGAAACGGATAACTGACCATCACCTTTCCTTCGGGTGCCCAGATATACATTCCAACCCCGAAATAGCGGCCGGCCTGGTTCTCGCGGAACAGCTCATTGGCCTTGGGATCGAAGAAGCTCGAGTGCGGATCCAGCGTGCGAAGCATGCCCGGAATCGCGCCCTTGTACATAGTTTGCTCGGAATCGATCTTGTCGGCGAAGTTAGCTTCCACCGCGCCAAGAACCTGCGTGAATTTCTTCACGCTGGAGCGCATATCCTCATCGGATTGGGCTAATGCACAATGGCACACCAGTAAAGTAATGGCCAGGGGAGCCGAAAAAAGACAGGAACGCCGGAAGATCATCTATTTTGGAAACCTCGGGTAATTCCATGGTACCAGGGAAGTCGCTTCCTGAAGTGGTGACACCGAGCCCCAGATTTATTTCTCCTTGGTTTTCTATCATTTCCGGCCTAACCAGTGTCGCCGCCGATAAGAGTAACATCCTCCGCCCGGAAGATTGAACTGGGAAGTGGACCGGCGAAACTGCCATCCAACTAGCCCTTCCTCCCACATCTGAAGGAGATTCTCGTGCGATTTCTGATCGTATTCGGGTTGGCGTGCCTTTGCGCGTCCGCGCAGGACAGCGCCGCCCAAAAAATAATTGACAATGAATACCAGCACCACAAGCTCTTCTGGAGTTCGGCTGCTGTCTTCGGCGCTGCCAGCGCTTTCGATTACGCGACCTCGATCGCGTTGAACGATTCGGCCAAAAAAGGTTTGGTCCGTGAGCGGAACGACTTCCTACGGAACAGTTACGGAGGCTTCGATCCTCTCAAAGGCGCCGCATACAAGCTTGGAACTCGTGGCGCCGTCGTTGCAGCGGAGCTCTGGCTCCGGAATCGTTATAGTAAATCGGCGGAGACCTCGCGCACGCTGGATCGCTGCTTCTCGGCAATCAATTTCGCAGTCAGCGGTGTTTTCTGGAAGGTCGGCATCAACAATGTGCGCCTCGGGCGCCCTCTAGGCGCGTTCTAAACCGGGCACACATGGAGGAAATTCTGGGGCGGCTGGTGGGATTTGAACCCACGACATCCAGAACCACAATCTGGCGCTACTACCAACTGAGCTACAGCCGCCATTTCCTCAATTCTAACATTCGCGTTCACGGAACGTGCGCAAGCGCATTCGCGTTCACGGTACGTGCGCAAGCGCATTTGCGGCTAAACTTCTCCTATGCGTTCCGTTCTGATTGTTCTCCTGTCCGCTGTCTCGACCTTCGCCCAAGCCGATCTGGTTCTCCGAAACGGCAAGATCGTGACCATGGATCCGGCGCATCCGGCAGCCCAGGCGATCGCCGTTCGCAACGGCATCATTCTCGCCATCGGTTCGGACGCTGAGGCCAAAGCGCTCACAGGTCCGAACACCAAAGTCATCGACCTGGGCGGCAAGCTCGCGATCCCCGGCTTTATCGAAGGCCATGGTCATTTCATGGGCGTCGGACAGTATAAGATGAATCTCAATCTGCGCAATGCGCGCAACTGGGATGAGATCGTCGCCATGGTAGCGCAAGCCGCCAGGAACGCTCCGCCGGGCGCCTGGATCTTGGGCCGCGGCTGGCACCAGTCCAAATGGGACAAGACTCCCTCGCCCAACCTGCAGGGTTTTCCCTTACACGAAGCTCTGAGTAAAGTTACGCCCAACAATCCGGTGTGGCTGACGCACGCCAGCGGGCATGCTTCCATGGTGAACGCGCAAGCCCTCAAGCAGGCCGAGATCTCGAGTCACACGCCCGATCCGCAAGGCGGTGAAATTTTGAAGGATGCGAATGGCCAGCCAACCGGTTTGCTCCAAGAGCGGGCGCAACAACTGTTGAGCCCCGCGTATCGAGCCTACGAATCCAAGCGATCTCCTGCTGAACAGGAAGCCGAAGCGCGTAAACAGATCCAACTCGCTACCGACGAGTGTCTGTCCAACGGGATCACGACTTTTGAAGATGCCGGTTCGCCGCTCGAGACCATCAACCTCTTCCGCAAGGAAGCGGACGAAGGCGCCCTGCGGCTCCGGATGTGGGTGATGCTGCGCGCTCCCAATAACCAGATTGCTCCGCTGCTCCCGAAGTATCGAATCATCAATGCAGGCGATCGTCACTTGACGGTCCGGGCCATTAAGCGTCAGATGGATGGAGCTCTGGGCTCGCGTGGCGCGTGGCTTCTGGAGCCTTACTCGGACCTGCCTTCGAGCACCGGTCTCAACACCGAGCCGGTCGCGGATATTCGCAAGACCGCTGAGCTCGCCATCGCGAACGGATTCCAACTCTGCATTCACGCCATCGGCGACCGCGCCAACCGCGAAGTGCTCGATCTGTACGAATCCATATTTCGCGAGCATCCCGATAAAAAAGATCTTCGCTGGCGCGATGAACACGCGCAACATCTCAATCCCGCCGATATTCCGAGGTTCGCTAAACTCGGGGTGATTGCGTCCATGCAAGCCATTCACTGCACCTCGGACGCCCCGTACGTGCTGCCGCGGCTTGGCCCCAAGCGCGCGAAAGAGGGCGCCTACGTCTGGCGCAGTCTCATCGATTCGGGCGCGGTCGTCACCAATGGAACCGACGCGCCTGTCGAGGAGGTCAGTCCGATCGCATCCTTCTACGCGGCCGTTTCCCGAAAGCTCAAGGACGGTACGCGCTTTTATCCCGAGCAGCGCATGACGCGTGAAGAGGCGCTGCGGTCCTACACCTGGAACAACGCGTATGCGGCCTTTGAAGAAAAGAGCAAGGGCTCGCTTACGCCCGGGAAACTGGCCGACATTACGGTGCTTTCCAAAGACATCATGAGCATTCCGGAGGACGAGATTTCGTCGGCGCAGGTGGTGTATACGATTGTGGGCGGCAAAATCGCGTACTCGAAATGAACCTCTTCAGAGCAGCTTTCACGACGGGTCTGCTAGTTTTCGTTGCTACGGCTCAGGAAAAGCCCGCGCCTCCGCCGCCCGTCTCCTTGCGTGAGCTGAGTCTTTCGCTGGAGCATCTTTCCAATCGCGTGCACGCGTCCGTAGTCCAGATCTTTTCCACCGGTTACGCCGCACAAGAAAGTGAAGCATCGGGTAATGGTGTTTTGAACCGGCAACGAAGCACCGCCTCGGGAGTCGTCATTTCCGCCGACGGCTACATTGTTACAAACTTGCATGTGGTTCGAGGAGCGCGCCGGATTCAGGTACCCTTTCCGGCCACACGCCAGGATTTAGCCGGCAAACGCTCGGTCGTCAAGCCCGAAGGCCGGACCTTGGATGCCAAGGTGATCGGCATGGATCGTGAGAGCGATCTCGCCTTGGTCAAGGTTGAGGCGAACGGTCTCGCGCATCTGGCACTCGGCAATTCCGACAATCTCCGGCAAGGGCAACTGGTGATGGCCTTTGGAAATCCTTTGGGACTCGAAAGTTCCGTCAGTCTCGGAATCGTCAGCTCAACGGCCCGGCAGATCCGTCCTGACGATCCGATGATCTACATTCAGACCGATGCGCCGATTAATCCGGGAAACAGCGGCGGCCCTTTGGTGGACGCGGCAGGGCAGTTGGTCGGCATCAATACCTTCATCCTTTCGCAATCGGGCGGCAGTGAAGGCATCGGTTTTGCCATCCCCAGCAACATTGTGAGGAACGTGATCCGCCAGGTGAAGAAGGACGGGCATGTGCACCGTGGACAGATCGGTTTGTACGCGCAGACCATCACGCCCGCTATCGCGAAAGGCCTCAATCTGCCCCAGGATTGGGGAGTCCTGGTCGGCGATGTGCAGCCGGATGGCGCGGCTGATAAAGCCGGCGTGAAGGTCGGCGATATCATTCTTGGCTTGAACGGCAAGCCGATGGAGAATGCGCGACAGCTCGAGGTGAATATTTACCGCTACCCGGAGGACGAGAAGGTCTCGCTCGAGGTGCTGCGCGGCACGGAGAAGATGACGTTCGAGATTCCAGTAGCGAGCCGGCGTGACGACCCGGACCGCTTCGCGGACATGGTATCGCCCGAAGAAAACATGGTTCCGCGGCTGGGGCTGCTCTGCATTGCAATTGACAAGAAGCTTGCCGGCATGTTGCCGGAGCTCCGGAATGCGTATGGAATCGTGGTGGCGGACGGCTCGGCGCGGGACCTCACCAGCGGAACCGGGTTGCAGCCTGGAGACGTCATCTATTCTGTGGACGGATTCCCCGTGGCGACGATACCCGCGTTTCGCAAGAAACTGGATGAATACAAACCCGGCGACGCCCCCGTCTTCCAGATAGAACGTTCTGGCCGCCTGATGTTTGTGGCAATCGAGTTGGAATAACGTGCCGCGCTGCTTGACGATCGCAGTTCTGGTTCTGGAATTGGGAGCCAGCGCGCAGACCCGGCACAAATCAAAATCCACCCGGCCAACGGCCGCCACAACGGCCGCGACCGATCCCAGTGCCTGGCCCATCGAGAGCGTCACTGTGGAAGGAAACAAAATATACTCCAAGCCGCAGATCCTGGCAATTGCGGGAATCCGGGTTGGAGAGCGTGCCGCAAAATCCGACTTCGATGCGGCCCGCGAACGTCTGTTAGCGACCGGAGCTTTCGAAACGATTGGCTGCGAATATGCGCCGGCGCCCAACGGCAAAGGATATGCCGCGAAGATTGAAGTGGCTGAAGTAAGCCAGCTTTTTCCCGCGCAGTTTGAGGATCTACCCATTGACGATGCGCAATTGCGAGCGTGGTTGAAGCAAAAGGATCCCATGTTCGGGCCGAAAATTCCCGCCACCGAGCCGGCGCTGATTCGTTACAAGCGACTGGTGAGCGAGTACCTGGCGCAGCACGGCTATAAGGATTCGATCAGTGTCAAGCTCACGCCCCAGATTCCACCCGAAGTCGCGGTCGTGTTCCGCCCCGACGCCCCGAAGCCATCGGTGGCCCAGGTCCGCTTTACCGATACCGGCGAGATTACGCCCGGGAACCTGCAGGCCGCGATGAACCCGGTGGCCATTGGCGCGATCTACACGGAGCCGCAGTTCCGGCAGTTGCTTGACACAACCATTCGTCCGCTCTACGAAGCAAAGGGCCACCTGCAATTGAAGTTTCCGAAGATTGCAACTGAGCCGGCCAAGGACGTGAAAGGCATCATCGTCACCACTCAAGTGGACCAAGGACCGGTGTTCAAGCTTGGCAAGATCGGATTTTCGGGAACCAGCGTTCCAGCGAACGATCTGCAGCCGCTCGTGAAGCTGAAAACGGGAGAGCTCGCCAACTTCGATGAAGTCAAGCTCGCGCAGGCGCACATCGAAGAAAGTTTCAGGCACACGGGGTACATGCAGGTGTCCTCCAAAGTTGTGCGCAAACTGAACGACGCCGAAAAGACGGTGGACGCTACCTATGTCATCGAACCCGGGCCTCAGTTCGCATTCGGCAAACTAACGATCGTGGGCTTGGACATCACAACCGAGCCGGAGATTCGAAAGATGTGGGGATTGAAAGAAGGCAAGCCATTCAACCCGCAATACCCGAATCATTTTCTGGATGTCGTGAAAGAGCAGGGCCTGTTCGACAATCTGAAATCAACATCCGCCGACAGCAAAATCAATCCCGGCACGAAAACGGTGGATGTGACCCTCACCTTCAAGTAACCGTCGCGGGCCCCGTACTACTAAATCTTCGGTTGTTTGCGCGTCGCGACGATTTCGCCACTGTAGCGCAAACAGTCTGTCTAGGTGCAGCCGCGGTTGCAGGCGACCCAAACACCGGGTCGCCCGGCAGGCGGCAAACCCCGACCGCCTGCCCCATAGTTTGCGGCAAAGCCGCGCTGTGGGGCAGGTGATCTCGTCACCTGCCGTGCGACCGAAGGTCGCGAGGGTCAAAACAGCCTCATCTGTTTGCCCCACGCATGCGAGCTCTTCTCCGATGCCAGCCGCTTTAAGTGATCGCTGACACACACCAGGAACATCGGATGCCGCGCCTTGGTGAACAATTGAAGAATGCCCTCGGCCCGCTGTTCGAGATGGAACGACTTCAAGTCGGTCGCGAGATAAAGATCCGTCTTATCATCCGCGGCTCTAATTATGTGCGGTTCGATTTCACGCTTCAAAAATCGCAGCGTTCCCCGGAGCTTTCCCAGTGAAAGTCCCTTCCGCCGAAGCTCCGTCATGATCAGAATCTCCAGTACTTCAAGCGGTTGGTAGAAGCGTCGATGGCTTTCATGGTGAGGTGAAATCAGGCCGCGCTCATCCCACCACTGCAACTGCCGGAGACTAACTTGGGCAATCCGCGACACGTCATTGCTCGAAAAGAGATGACGCACCTGCCCGAGTTGGAGCGCATCGATTGCCGGCCGGCCCTTGTTCACAGGAGAGTGTTCACGGCAGTGCGATTGGGATAGTCGCCTGAGGTTGCGAAGTAAAGCCGCCCATCGTGATCGTCACGGGAACATCCCCCGACGGCACGCCGGCGGGAACGCGGATGTTGATCTGATACAGGCCGCTGATCGATCCCGGCGAAAGTCCGGCGTAGAGAACGTCCGCGGGTGAAAGAGTCACGCTACCGATCATAACCGTGATCGGAGTCGTAATCGGAGCCGCGCCCACCGCCAGATCTCCTGGCTTCACGGCCGGGTTGGTGAGGCCAAGCCCAGTTGCATATAGCGTGAGAATATCTCCAGGTTTGGCCGGCTTGCCTTCCGCATACTTAGACGGATTCGCGACCACGTTCGCAGTGCCCGCAAACTGCGCCGCGATGCTCGACGAGGGCGAAAGCATGAAGAACGCGGGAGCGAAGCTCTGCAGTGCTGTAATCATGCCGAGGTCGCTGCGCAGCTCATTCTGCCGGTCCGGATTCAAGATGACGATGATTGGAACAGAGCCGGACGATGGGAGCGCCGGGGCCTGCACGTTAATCTGATCCTGTTGCACGTAGGTGATTGCCACGCGTTGCCCGGCGATTTCGACGGCCACACAGGCCAACTCCTTTGGGAAGGCGCCACTGACGAAATCGCCCAGGCCGATGCTCCGCGAGCGGCCCGGCACCTGAAAGTCTAGCCCTTTTATGGTCAGCATGGCGTTGGCCGAAACCGGCGGAAGGAACGACGCCCCATTGATCGCCGTTTGTAAAGTAGGCCGCTTGGTTGCATTGCACGCGCCGCTGGCCGAAAGAACTCTTCCCGTGGTGTACGTTCGATCGCCCGCCGTTGTGCCATCCCCGTCGGCAGCTACAGCGGACGCGTAGAAGCGAATGTCCCCCACCTCATTGGCTGGCGGCGTCCACATGACATCGAAGGTGAACCCGGCTCCGCTTGCGGTCCTCGGAGCGGACATATGCTCGGCGAATTCACGCGTACCATTGCAAGGTCCCGCCGTCCCAAACTGTGTACCGTCATCGCAGCGCACCTGCGAGGTCTCAGTCGGAGCAAAGTTACCCGCCTCTTGCTTCTCGCCGGAAATAACACGGCTGGTGAGCTGAAAACCCCAGCGGGAGCTCGCCGGGTCCGACACCGTAACGTGGATCATCTGGGCAACCCCGGGAAAATATGACGAACCGGCGTCTATCGAGACCGATCCCGTGTTCGCACCGGCGCGCGGCGTGTGGCACGAGACGCAGGTTTGTCCGCCATCGATGGGAACTCCGGTGAAGCGGATACTCGCGGTCTGGCTTTCGGCGAAGAGGAGCGCGGGAGAAGCGCTCAGGAGAAGGATGAGCAGGTCTTGACGCATTCTTCACTCACCCTAGCACTCCGCAATCCCGCCGCGACACAGCGCATCTCCACTTCGCCGAGCGAGGGCTCAACTGGCACCGAAAGAATGCGGCGGGAGAGACTCTCGGCTACGGGCAGCGATTGCGCGAAGCCGGCATAGACTGGTTGCTCATGCAGACAGCGGGGATAATGCACGGCTGAACCGATGTTCCCCGCCGCCAAGCGGTAAGCCACTTCATCGCGATCGCAGCCGAACTCTGCAGGATCGATCGTGATGCTAAAGAGATTGAAGCTGCTTTCCGCGTTCGGGGTTTCAATGGGCGTCTGGAGACCCGGGACGCCCGCCAGTTCTTGCGTCAGAACGCGGGCATTCGAGCGGCGTTTCGCAATCCATCCATCCAGCTTCTTGAGTTGCTGGATACCAAGCGAAGCCATCACGTCCGTCAGCCGGTAGTTGAATCCGAGCGCTGTGTGATAGTATCTGCCCGATTGGCCATGGCTTCGGATCAGCTTACATTTTTCGTACAGCGCGGCGTCATTCATTGTGATCATGCCGCCTTCCGCCGTGGTCATGTTCTTGGTTGGATAGAAGGAGTAGCACACGCAATCATCAAAGCTGCCGACATCCTGGTTGCGGTAATGAGCGCCGTGGGCCTGCGCGGCATCCCAAATCACTTTCAGGTTGAACTCTTCGGCGAGCGCCCGGACCTCATCAATGTCGCAAGGGTTCCCAAACAGATGTACCGGAGCGATGGCCCGCGTGCGTTCGGTAACCCGCGTGCGGGCGTCATCGATATTCAGATTGTAGGTTCGCGGCAGCACGTCACAGAACACCGGACGAGCACCAACCATGGACGCCATGCTCGCTGTCGCGATGAACGTGAAGGAAGGAACCAGCACTTCATCGCCCGGCTCGAGCAGCGCCGCGTAGCAGATGTGCAGCGCCGCTGTTCCGGAGCTGCACGATACGGCATACTTCGCGCCCACCTGAGCTGCGAACTGCTCCTCGAAATTCCGGCAGATCGGGCCTTCGCGGAGATGCCCTGACCGTAAGGTCTCAATTATCTCTGCAATCTCCGCCTCGTCGAGCGAGACGTGCGTAATCGGAATCGGCCTGGGACTCAGCGTGTTGTTCAGCTTGTTGCTCAGCGTGTCACCTTTCCGAATGGATCTTCGAGCGATAAGCTTTGCGGGGTGAACAGTTCCGCTCCATTCTCCGTGATGTGCATGTCGTCTTCCAGCCGAACGCCGAACTCGCCCGGGATATAGATTCCGGGCTCGTCGCTGAAGACCATATTCGGCGCGAGCGCGATGCTGTTGCCGTTCACCTGGAGCGTGTTGTTCCTGGTGAGATAGGGCCACTCGTGCCCATCGAGTCCGATACCGTGTCCCAGGCGATGAGTGAAGTACTTGAAGCCTGGCCCATAACCCGCATCCACGATGACTTTGCGTGCAGCCACGTCGACGGCGTCAGCGGCTACTCCTGGACGGGCGGCCGCGAGTGCGGCGCTTTGCGCGCGGTGCACGATGTCGAACACGCGCTTCATCTTATCCGTGGCTTTACCGAGGACAAACGTTCTGCTCAGATCGGACTGGTAACCCTCCACCGCGCAACCGCCATCCAGCAGCAGGATGGTCCCTTCGCGTATTACCTGCGGCTTCATGGACCCGTGCGGCAACGCCGAGTACTCGCCGACCTGCACGCCCGCTCCGCCGCGAAAGCCCAATTTGTCGTGGGCGGAGGCGACCAGTCCGGCAAAGTCGTTCTGGGTCATTCCGACTCGCAGCGACCGCCACGCGGCCTCGTAAGCCTGGAGCGTTACGCTACAGGCCAGCCGCATCAGGTCTAGCTCCTGAGGGCTTTTGATCATCCGGCAACCTGCGGTCACAGGGGTCGCGCTGGTGAGAGTGGCCGATGGAAGCGCCTTGCCCATGCCTTCCGCAAAGACAAATGGAAGCCGCTCTTCCATGCCGATATGCCCGGTCGCTGTGCCGCGCTCTTTCATTCCGAACGCCACCACCTGATACGGGCTCTCGTCCTCTTCCCAGGTGAAAAGGTGCGGATATTTGGCGGCGGGACCCTTCGCGATCTGCTCTAGAGCGCGATCCTTTTCAAAAGCGGGCGCGACAAAGAAGGGCTCGCCGCGCGCGGGCAGCACCATGATGAACAGACGCTCGCTGTTGCCCCACCGGATGCTGGTGAAGTATTCGAGGGTGGAGCCACCGGCCACCGCAATCGCATCCAGCTTGTTCTCGCGCATCAGCCGCTGCGCTTTGTCGAGGCGCGCCTGCCGTTCGTCGTTGGTGATGGGGACTGCTTCCGAGCGGCGGCTCTTCAGCTTGCCGATGGGGGATTCGGCGGCAAATGACGCCGGAATAGCGACCGCGCCGCGTCCCTGCGCGTATGCGAAGCCAGCCGATCCGGCCGCGCCCAGGAACGATCTTCGGGTAGACATGTGTCTGCTATGGTAGCGAATCAGATTTCCGGGTTGAGGATTCTTTCGAGGGGCAACTCTATCGTGGGATTTTCGGTTCGCAAAACGGTCACCGATTCTCCCAGGGGATTCTGGTGTGAGTACACCATGGCTCGTCCTTCATAGGGATCAATCACCCAGATCCACTCGATGCCGGCGCCCAAGTACTCCCGGATCTTCTGAAGTGTCTCGATCGACCGATCGGTTGGAGAGAGAATCTCAATGGCGAGGAAGGGCGCTATGGTTGGGACAGGTTCAGATATTTTCGGTCCTTTACGCCATACCGATATGTCCGGGATGCGGTACCGGCGTTCCGCGATTTTGATTCTTAGCTCGACTCGCGCCTGGATCTCAGCGCGGTTCGGCATCGTCATGAATAGATAAAACAACCAACTCTGAATCCCACTGTGGCGAGTTTGCCCCATATTGCGCTCGATGATCTCCCCGTCGACGTATTCGCAATCGGCGCCGTCGAATTCAGTATTGAAGTACTCTTCAATACTCATTAAAGTCTTTGCGGCCATTTAGATCCTTGGGTTCAGAGCCTTGCTCAAAGGTATTTTTATCGTGGGGTCTTCGGTTCTTAACACGGTCACCGTTTCGCCCGCCGGATTGTTATGTGAGTACACCATGGCTCGTCCTTCGTACGGTTCGCCAGACCGATAAATCGGGGATTCGGTAGCGGCGCTCCGCGAGCCTGAAAGCCAGCCGATCCAGCCGCGCCCAGGGACGATCTTCGAGTAGACATGTGTCTGCTATGATAGCGAGTCAGATTTCCGGGTTGAGGATTCTTTCGAGGGGCAACTCTATCGTGGGATCTTCGGTTCGCAAAACGGTGACCGATTCTCCCAGGGGATTCTGGTGTGAGTACACCATGGCTCGTCCTTCATAGGGATCAATCACCCAGATCCACTCGATGCCGGCGCCCAAGTACTCTCGGATCTTCTGAAGTGTCTCGATCGACCGATCGGTTGGAGAGAGAATCTCAATTGCGAGGAAGGGCGCTGTGGTTGGGATGGGATCGGACAGATCCGCTTTCTTGCGCCATACAGATACGTCTGGAATCCGATACCGGCGCTCCGCAATTTTAATTCTTAGCTCGACTCGCGCCTGGATCTCAGCGCGGTTCGGCATCGTCATGAATAGGTAGATCAACCAGGTCTGAATCCAACTATGGCGGCTTTGTCCCATATTGCGTTCGATGATCTCCCCGTCGACGTATTCGCAATCGGCTTCTTCGAATTCGGTGTTGAGGTACTCTTCAACGCTCATTAAAGCCTTGGTGCCCATTTAGATCCTTGGGTTCAGAGCCTTGCTCAAAGGTATTTTGATCGCGGGGGCTTCGGTTCTTAACACGGTCACGGTTTCGCCCGCCGGATTCTCATATGAGTACACCATGGCTCGTCCCTTATATGGATCAATGACCCAAATCCACTCAATGCCTGCCGCCAGGTACTCTTGAATTTTCTGAAAAGTCTCGATCGGCTGATCGGTTGGAGATAGAATCTCGCATCCGACAGATCGGCCTCTTTGCGCCAGACCGATAAGATCGGGAATGCGATACCGGCTCTCCGAGATTTTGATTCGCACTTCGACCGATACCTTCAGACCAATGCGTTTCGCCATCATGCCAAGGAGAATCCCTACCCAGAGCTGGATATTACCGTGACGATATTGCCCCATATTGCGCTCGATGATCTCCCCGTCGACGTATTCGCAATCGGGGCCGTCGAATTCGGTGGGTGTTGAGGTACTCCTCAACACTCATTAAAGCCTTCGTGCCCATGACAGTCTACGCTACCGCCGGTTGCCTCACCCCGGCCTTTTCAAACCACGGCTTCGCGGACTGAATTGCATCGTTCACCGCATTGATATTCTGAATGCCGTCCTTCGCCAGCCAGTCTTCCAGAGCTTTCACACCGCTCTTCGCATACACCGGAATGCCTTCCTTCCACGTAGCGCGGCCGCACAGTACGCCGGAGTAGTCCGTTCCGGATTCGGCTGCCATGTGCAGGGACTCGAGAAACTGCGCATTGCTGACACCCGCGCTGAGATAGATAAACGGCTTCCTGGCTACGCTCGCGGCCCCGCGGAAATGATCCAGCGCCTCCTTGCGGGTATAGGCCTTCTGGCCTTTGTACACGCTACTGCCCTCGACATAGTTGGCATTCACGGGCACTTCGACTTTCAGAACATCCACCTTGTATTGCGGCTTCGAGTATTCCTCCATGCTCCGCGTGACGATCTCCGGCTTGAGCTTCGCGAACTCCACGCCTTTCTCATCACCGCCCTTCGGATCGTACCCGATGAATTCCAGAAAGAACGGGATCTCATTCGCTTCGCACTCCGCGCCCACGCGCTCAATGAAGGCATGTTTGATGTCATTGACCTGGGGGTCGTCAAACGGGGTGTAATAGATGAGGATCTTGACGCCATCGGCGCCCCAGTCCACAATGCGCTTTGCCGAGACATGCGGGAGCAGATCCGGCAAACGGCCCGGCTTTGAGTTATCGTAGCCGCTCAGCTCATATGCGAGTAGCAACCCGGCATTGGGAGCGCGGACTTTGGTCGCTGGAATGCCGTATTCGGGATCGAGCAGAATCGCGCTGGCATGCGGCGTCAAGGCACGCACCACGGCGATCTTGAACTCCAGCAACATGTCCGGCGTAATCGCTTCCGGCGCCACGCCTTTGGCGGCGGCGATCGCATTCTGCAAGCTGCCACGCTGGTCCATGGCGGCTGCGGCGATCACGCCCTTTTTGTCGGCCAGCGCCTGCATGCGGCGAAGCTTGCCGGGGGATAAAGTCATTCGTTCTCCTTCATTTGCTTACTTCAGTCTAAACGCTCGAACTCGCATGTGTTTCTACTCACGAATGAGTTGATGTGGAGATGCGGCCATTCGTGGAGACCAGGTACATGCCTACTTGAAGCGGACTGAGGCCCGGCGTTTGAACCGGCCTCGTGATGGAACAATGAACTCGAAGCGCGGTTCGGGAGCGAGCAGCAGTTGCTTCAGAGTAGAACGCGATGCTCGATGCAGCTTGCGCCGCTTCGATTGAGCTTTCGCGCTTTGTAACTTCCCTGCCATGCGATGGGTCTCAACTCAGTTGTAACACTAGTGCTTGGTTGCGCAATCTCGGGTAACACTAGACCACTCCCGTACGGTCGCGGCTCGATTACGGTTGACCGAGTTCACGGCCGGTTTACTGAGTGGCGCGCAGGTGCTTGCGACCAGCGCAAAATCCCGGTTCGGCGGAAATAGGTCCGCGCGCGCGCTACGTCCTTCAGGATCTGCGTTTTCAGGGCTTCTGGCGATGGGAACTTGCGCTCCTCGCGGACGCGGTGCAGAAACTCGACCCGTATTCGCCCGGGAGACTCGCCTGCCAAAGCTGAGAGCAGGTACGTCTCGATGGTCAGGTGATCGCCATCAAATGTTGGGCGGAAGCCGACGTTGGTGATCGACTGCCAGTGCCGCTGGTCCGCATGAGTACAGGTCACGTATACGCCAGCCGCAGGCAACACTTCAGCCTGTGTATTGAGATTCAAAGTCGGAACCGTCTGCTTCGACCCGACACCGTGGCCGCTTACTACCTCCCCCTCGAGTGCGTACGGCCGCTCGAGCAGTCTGCAAGCGAGCCCAACACTGCCCTGTTCGATCAAACGTCGAATCTCGGTACTCGAAACCACGCGATTATGCCGTCTTACACCGTTGACAATTTCAGTCGTGAAACCGTATCTTTCTCCTAGCTCGCGTAGCAGCCGCGTGTCGCCGGAGGCGCGATGCCCGAACCGGAAGTTGTCGCCGACCAGAACTGCCCGGGCCTGCATTTTGTCTGCAAGAATTTGCGGCACAAACTCCTCCGGGGTAAGCTTGGCGAGTTCAGGAGTGAAGGGCAAAACGAGAATTCGCTCGATTCCCTCTTGGCGCATCAACTGGCATCGCTGGTCGAGCGTGGTGAGCAAACGGGGAGCCCGGTCTGGCGCAACCACCTTGGCTGGATGGGGATCGAACGTCAGAACGGCCGGTGTCCAGCCGTGTTCGCGCGCAATTGCAACCACCCGGCGCATGATGTGCCGATGGCCCGCGTGCACCCCGTCGAAGTTCCCGATGGTCACCGCACATGGGCGGCTCATGCCGGGTTCACGCCGGCTTGAATCTCGAGGCCGTCATACGCCAGGCGGACATGATGCGGCAAGGTGGCCTCCGTCCGGGCATGCGAAAGGTCGTGGCAGATGTGTGTGAAATAAGCTCTGCGAGGCGAGAGCGCCGCCACTGATTGCAGAGAGCGCTCCACGGTGGAATGGGTCGGGTGCGGCTTATACCGGAGCGCATCGAGGAACAGCACATCCAGATGGGTAAGCTGCGCCATGGATTCCGGCGGTATGTCGCTGTGGTCTGTCAGGTATGCCGCCGCGCCGAAGCGGAAGCCATAGATGATCTGGCTGCCATGCAGCAGGGGGATCGGCTGAAATTCGAGTCCGAACAGATCGATCGGTCCGGATTCAAACACGTGAGGAGTGAGCCTGGGCACCATGGACTGCGCTGTGCCGTTGTCAAAGATGTAGCGGAAACAGTTCTGTACATTTGTGAGAGTATCGGCGGAGCCATAGATCGGTATCGCCCCGCCTTGCTTGAAATTGAACGGACGAATGTCGTCCAGCCCCATGATGTGGTCGGCATGCGAATGGGTGAACAGGATGGCGTCAATTCGGGGAATGCCGGCCCGCAGGGCCTGCTGCCTGAAATCTGGCGTGGTGTCGATTAAAATGCTGCGCTCCCGGAATCGAACCAGGACGGAAGGCCGCAGCCGCTTATCTCGCGGGTCGTCGGACGTGCACACCGCACAATGGCAGCCGATTGTGGGGACACCTGCGCTGGTACCCGACCCCAGCACCGTGATGCTGAGGAATTCCGGCGCCATTTTAGGAAGCGGCCTGTTCTTCGGTATGTGACGCCTCTTCCGCTTCCGCGCTCTCCGCCGGCGTGGTAGTTGCTGCCTGGGTACTCCGGTGTTCAAGCGCCTGGATGTAACGGAATCGCAACTCCGTCACGGAATTCTCGATCTGGCGCTGCTCTTCCGTGCTCAGATTACCCTTGGTCTTTTCGACCAGCATGGCCAACATGTCGATGGAGTGCCGGGCCAGCGGAAAGTTGGGAGTGGGACGATCCTTCTCCTCACCGAAATGCAATAGACCGAGTTGAACCTCCGCCTGCATTTTGAGAGAAGCCGTCAAAAACTCGAAACTGGCCGGTGGCAGTGGAAATTCCGTGTCGCTCATCACTTCTATCTTATGTCGTGACGGCAGCGGCAGGTTGGAACTGGTTCGCAAGGGTGCGCGACATGAATATTGGCGATAGGCCCGTTCCTTTTTTTTGGGCTCGTCCGGGGAATCTGTGGGTAAGTTGGGTGCCTCGGCCGGGCGTCCCCTTGAGCACTTCCTCACCGCGCCGATAAAATAGCTAAGCTGGCTCCGCTCGGGGTGAAAGTCGTCAAACTTGCTGC
>JBPCOQ010000242.1:0-38012 GCA_051000095.1 Bryobacteraceae bacterium
AGCGTTCTCACATGGGTTTTCCCAATCACGCCGAAGTTGACCCCGGCACCGGTCACCTGATGCCGCCAGAATGCCCTATCACCGACTAAAAAGCGACCGGTTGCTCAACTTCGGAATTCAGGTTAAAGAGCAGTACATCTTGAACACAGAATGCACAACTCAGGTTGACGGTTGATTGAGCAATTAGGTTCCCGAGCGTCGTCCCTGGCCCGATCTGATTGGTAAGGTACGCGGTCCCGGCCGAAGGCAAACTATTGCCGTTAGCCAGGTGAGCTGTAATAGTTACACCGGTCAGGGACGTACTCGTCGCCCAGCCTTCCGAGATTCCCGCCGCCGCGGTGTATCCGGCAATAGCTCCACCAACCGAAATAATGGTGCTGGGCCGCGCTACGTAGGGCAAAAGCAGCGATATTAAGGCGGCTGCGGCGATTCGGATCAGAAAATTCATGGTAGGTGATGATAGCATATTGAGCCGAATGCTTTTCTCCATCGCCCCGTGACGCCCGTGACGACTCAGCATACGTTTCCCGTGTTTGCCAAGTGCATTAGACGATGAAGTGGTCACACGACCGGAGAAGATGCCGGATGTGAGCGCCTCAAAGAAGTCCTGGTCAATGAAATATCTGGGCTGTTTCGACCGATCGCGCGTGACTCCTGCTCAGCAGAGAGTATCCAAGGCCGCAATCGCCGATCCGATGTATCGCCTCTCAGCGCACCCAACCAGGCATCACGTACGCGTAAAACACCACCACCAGACCAATCACCGTCGCCAGCAACATACTATGCCGCAGCGTGAACCGGAAAAGCTTCGCCTCATCCGAAGCCGGCATGCCCGTTGCCGCTGCGGCTACTGCGATGCTTTGCAAACTGATCATCTTTCCCATCACGCCCCCGCTCGAATTCGCCGCGGCCATCAGCGCCGGGTTCAGGTGAAGACTGGTCGCGGTCACCACCTGCAAATTTCCGAAGAGCGCATTGGCCGACGTATCGCTGCCTGTCAGAAACACACCCAGCCAGCCCAGCAACGCGCTGAAGAATGGAAACAGCGCTCCGGTTGCCGCGAACGCCAACCCGAGGGTCGCCGTTGCGCCCGAGTAGTTCATCACGTAAGCCAAGCCAAGCACCACCGCGATCGTCAGCAGCGGCAAAAACAGTTGGCGCGCCGTGCTCACGAGCAATCGAGCGAACTGGCGCAGACTCATCTTGAGCAGTACGGCCGAGCAAATGGCAGCGAAAAAGCACGATGTGCCCGCGGCGGAGAGCAGGTTCACGTTGTACATCGCTCCGTACGGCAACGGCTTGGCGACAGCCGGCGGCATGCGCACGATTTGGTTGTGGAGAGCGGGCCACGGCAGGTTTCGGCTGGCGATGTCCAGCCACTGCTTTACCGCACCCAGCCCCCACAGTGAAACGAAAACAACCAGCAGGGCATACGGCATCCAGGCCCACAAGACCTCGTTTATTGCGTGTCTGGCCGGGGCTGCGGCGGCGGTTTGCTCCTGGTGATCTCGCGGTTTCCAAACCGACAACACAACTACCAGAGAGACCATCGCCGCTAACGAGGCCAGAATGTCCGTAAGGTATGGCCCGAAGTAATTCGACACCACAAACTGAATGCCCGCAAAGGCGATGCCACACACGGCTACACCCGGAAATACGGCGCGGACCGCCTTCCATCCGCCAATCACATTCACCAGGTAAGCCGGGATGAACAACGATACGGGCGCGCAGATTCGGCCCACGTTGGCGCTCAAATCGCGTAACGGCAAATTGGTCAACCCGGCGAGTGTGATGACTGGAATGCCAATCGCTCCAAAGGCAACCGGCGCCGTGTTGGCCAGCAGGCAGATACCGGCCGCATAAAACGGAGAAAAGCCGAGGCCGGTCAGCATGGCCGCGGCGACAGCCACTGGCGTGCCAAAACCCGATGCGCCTTCAATGAATGCACCGAACGCGAATGCAATCAATAAAGCCTGCAGGCGCTTGTCGCCGGTCAAGCCCCCGACTGAATCCTTGATGATCTCGAACTTGCCCGTTTCGACTGTGACCCGGTAAAGAACAATGGCCGCAAACACAATCCAGCCGATCGGGAACAGGCCGAATGCGGCGCCGTACGCAACCGAGCTGACCAGCAGAGCCGCGGGCATTCCATAGGCGAAGAGCGCAACCACCATCGCGGCCGCCAGTCCAAGCACGGAAGCTTTCCAGGCTGGATAATGTAACGCCCCCAACGCGAGCAATAACGCAAACACGGGAATTGCGGCTACCAGTGCCGACAGCGCCAGACTGCCCGCAATGGGCGCATACACCTGATGCCACATGTGCGCTTCTCTATCGCAAGGCCACGGGTTTGCCGCCCGACTCTTTGCTGTGTTGCGCGGCATCCATGAACGCGAAGATCTCGAGCGTCTCTTCGTTAGAGACGGGCGGAACACCGGTCTCAAAGAACTTGACTATCTCCCGCACCAGCGGCGCGTAGCCATCGTGCGGCGAACCAGAGATCTCGAAGGACTGCCCTTTTCCCTGCCCTCGGCGGAACGCGACCGCTCCGTACGTTCCATAGGGACGAAGCGCGCGAACCGTGCCGATGCGGCCGTCTTTCCAGCGGCCGGTAATCACATCGGCGTCCGCGCCGGAAATTCGCGTGACCTCCTGGCAGCCCGTCCCCATCAATGTGTAGAGCATCTCGATCGGGTGAATCGCATACCACGCAAGATCGAGATAATGATGCTGTTCGAACGGACCCGGCCCCCACGTCGTTGCCCCTTCCAGATCCGGCGTGCGAAGGGTTGCCACTCCGTTGTAGCGCAAGCTCGATGTACTGAACCACGGCACGCCTGCTTCTTTGGCAAGACGAGCAATCTCACGGGCATCCTCGAGTTTTGCGGCCAGCGGCTTGTCGATGAACAACGGTTTGTGAGCGGCGATTATCTGGCGCGCTTGCGCAAGATGAACTCGCCCGTCGACGCTTTCGAGCAGGACGGCATCCACTTGCTGGCACAGCTCCGGGACGCTCTCCACGATGCGAATGTGCCACTTATCCTGCAAGTCCTGCGTGAACTTGTCGATTCGTGATCGGCTGGATTCAATATCCGGACTGCCGCCTTTGTATGCGGCAACAACTCTGGCGCCCGGAATATGGTCTGGCGCGGAGGGATCGTTCAGTGTCCTGGTAAACGCGATGACATGCGAGGTGTCAGTGCCAACGATTCCCAGGCGCAGCTCGGCGGAGGACAGGGAAACGCTAAAGCAGGTCCCACAGCACAGCAGCAATGTCTTCATTACGCGCCATTGTACACTGTGATTTGTCGTTGGACCTTTCCACTCCACTCAAGTATGTGAAGGGAGTTGGTCCGGCGCGGGCGGCGATTCTCGAAGCGAAGGGGCTGGTCACGGTTGAGGATCTGCTGTCGTACGCTCCCTTCCGCTACGAAGACCGCGGCAACGTCAAAACCATCGCGCAGTTGGCGCCCGGTGAAATGGCCACGGTGATGGCCGAAGTGCAATCGGCACAACTCGCGGGCTTTCGGCGCAAGAATCTGGGCCTGTTCCAAGCGGTGTTTACGGATGGCTCCGGCGGCAAGCTGGTGTCCAAATGGTTTCACGGCGGCTACCTGGCGGACCGATTCACTCCCGGCTTGAAAGTCGCGTTATTCGGCAAAGTAGAACTCGACAGCTACACCGGCGACCTGCAAATCATGCATCCGGAGTTCGAGGTCCTGTCGAGCGAGGATGGTGAAGCCGATGCGGGTTTGCATACCGGACGCGTGGTTCCGATCTACGAGGCCGCGGGCAAGATCACGACGCGCATCTTCCGTGGGTTGCTGCACGGCATACTGGAATCGCTTGATCCGGTCGACGATCCTTTACCCCAGACAATTCGCCATCGATTGAAGTTTCCGGATCGCTTCGCGGCCATTCGGAATATTCACTTTCCCTCGCAGGACGAGGACCTAAGGCTGCTGAACGCGTTTCGGTCCCCTTCGCAATTCCGCCTGATCTTCGAAGAGTTCTTCTGGCTCGAATGCGGGCTTTCCCTGAAGAAGGCAAAGGCGCGCGTTCAGCCGGGAATCTCCTTCGAGCTGAACGATCGCGTGCGCGAAAAGATCAAGGCAATGCTGCCCTTCAAACCTACCGGCGCTCAGAAGCGAGTGCTGGCCGAAATCGCGCGGGACATGCAGGCGCCCCATCCCATGAGCCGCCTGCTCCAGGGCGATGTCGGAAGTGGAAAGACACTGGTGGCCGCCGAAGCCGCGATCATCGCAATCGAGAATGGCTATCAGGCGGTGTTGCTGGCTCCTACAGAAATCCTGGCCAGCCAGCATTATCTCTCGTTCAAGAGCCTGTTCCAAAAGCTCGGCTATGTCGTTCTACTTCTGACCGGCTCGAATTCGGCTCGCGAAAAGGAGCAACTCAAGAAGTTGCTCGCCGCCGGGCTGGCCCATATCGGAATCGGCACGCATGCGTTGCTCGAAAAGGATGTCGAGTTCAAGCGACTCGGGCTCGCGATCGTGGACGAACAGCATCGCTTCGGCGTCATGCAAAGGCTACAGCTTTCTGAAAAAGGGCAACACCGGGCCGAAAAAGGGCAACACCCGGATGTCCTCGTGATGACGGCGACTCCCATCCCGCGCACGCTCGCGCTCACGCTGTACGGCGACCTGGATGTTTCCGTGATCGACGAGATGCCGCCCGGCCGCAAGCCCATCGTCACAAAGCACGTGACCGAAGATCAGATCGAGCGAGTTTACAGCTTCCTGAAGAAACAGGTGGACGCTGGGCGGCAGGCTTACGTCGTCTACCCGGTGATTGAAGAGACCGAGACACAGGCCATTAAAGCCGCGCAGCAGATGCACACGCATTTGTCTGAAATCGTCTTTCCAACTCTAAAGGTTGGGCTGCTGCATGGAAAATTAAAATCCGGCGAGAAGGAATCCGTGATGGATCGCTTCAAGCGCGGCGAGATCGACATACTGGTCTCGACCACCGTGATCGAAGTTGGCGTGGATGTCTCGAATGCTACTGTCATGATTGTCGAACAGGCGGAGCGCTTCGGCTTAGCGCAGCTACACCAGCTCCGCGGGCGCGTGGGCCGCGGAGCCGAGCAGAGCTACTGTTTGTTAGTAACCGGCCGTCTGAACGACACAGCGAAAGAGCGCATCCGGACCATGGTAGAGTCCACCGACGGCTTCTATATCGCGGAAATGGACTTGAAGCTGCGCGGCCCGGGCGAATTTTTTGGGACCAGGCAATCCGGTCTGCCGGGCCTCCGCATCGCGAATATTTTGCGCGATCAGGAGCTCCTCGAAATCGCCCGCAATGAAGCGCAATCGTACATTGAGCATCCCCCCAGCCCTGAAGAATTGCGAGCGGCGGTGGCTTACATTCGCGATCACTGGCAACGCCGCTATGGGCTGGTACAGGTGGGCTGATGCGCGTGATCGCGGGGGAGTTTCGCAGCCGCAAGCTGAAGAGCCTCCCGGGTGTCGAGACGCGGCCCACGCCAGACCGGCTTCGGGAGACGCTGTTCAACATACTGGCGCCGCGAATCCCGGGCACGGTTTTTCTGGATGCGTACGCAGGGACGGGAGCCGTGGGCATCGAGGCGCTGAGCCGCGGCGCGCGTCGAGCTATATTCGTGGACCGTGCCAGGGCGGCGGCGGGTGTGATCCGAGAGAACCTGGAGGCCCTGGGAATTTCTGGTCGCGCGGAAGTTTTCTGCGGCAAAGCGACACAAGTGATCGAGCGAGTCGCCGCCGGCATCGTCTTCCTGGACCCGCCGTATGAGCTCGAGAAGGAATACGAGTCAACGCTGACCGCGCTGGGCTCGTCTGAAGCGAGTCTGGTGATCGCGCAGCATGCCCGCAAGGCAGAGCTAAAGAGCGACTACGGAGCGTTGACGAAAGTGCGGGAAGTGCGCCAGGGCGACAACGCGCTGAGCTTTTTTGAACCGCGCTGCCAGGGTGAGCGGGAATGAAAGTGGAGATATCATGAAAATGATAGAGCGGAATGGATGGAAGATTGACTGAATACGAGGGAGCCATCGTCAATATGCGCACCCAACAAAATCTGGCGTAGTCACTATTCCGGGGCATCCATCCGACGAACTTTCGCCAAAGATGAAGAGCAGTATACTGAGACAGGCATCCCTCCAATGAGCCAATATGCAGTTGTGTTCGACCGCACAAGCACCGGGTATGGCGCTCATGTACCCGACTTGCCGGGTTGCATCTCGACGGGTAGGACTCTCGAAGAGACTCGCGAGAATATGCGGGAAGCAATCGAGTTCCATATCGAGGGACTTCGATTACATGGCTACCCAGTTCCCGAAGCGACCGCTCACGCCGAGGATATTGAGGTACGCGTTGCCTGAGGAACCGGTTTTGCCCGGTTCCCCTTATTGACTTCCGCCGCCTGCTCCGGTATAGTTCTGAAGTACTGATCTATCAACGGCTTATCGCTACATTTGTGTCTGCCTCGAGCATCTTCGATTCATGTACTCCCGCGCCTGCAGCTTTCTGCAAGGGGCGCCTCGATACCGTTGTAGTAGCATGAACTCGGGAGCCTTGGCTATGGCCAGTCAACAGGATGAGAGCAAGCTCGATATGCCGTCTTCCACCGAAGAATCGGATTACGAGCAACTCCTCGACGACTACAGTCATCTAGCGCCTCCGCACGAAGGCGAACTGCTCCAGGGCCATGTCCTCAAAGTCACCGATAAAGAAGTAATCGTCGATTTCGGCTATAAATCCGAAGGCCTCGTTCCGATCGAGCAGTTCACGCTTCCGGATGGCACGCTCACCGTTCATCCCAACGATCAGATCGATGTCATGATCGACCGGCAGGGTGTGCAGCCCGAAGGCTACATCCTGCTCTCTCACGAAAAGGCCAGCCGCCTTCGGAATTGGGACAATCTCGAGCAAGCTTTTCGCGAAGGCCTGGTAGTTTCAGGCCGCGTGGTGGGACGCATAAAGGGCGGCCTTTCCGTGGATGTAGGCGTGATTGCATTCATGCCCGGATCGCAAATTGACGTCCGTCCCGGCCAGAATCTGGATGCCTTCACGGGCAAAGATATCCCGGTGAAAATTGTGAAGTTGAATCGCCGCCGGGGCAATGTCGTGGTTTCGCGCAAGCTCGCTCTCGAGGAAGATCTCCACGCGCGCCGGTCCGCCTCGCTGCAGGAGCTCTCCGAGGGCGCGATTGTCACCGGCATCGTCAAGAATCTCACCGAATACGGAGCTTTCGTCGACCTGGGTGGCATCGACGGATTGTTGCATGTGAGCGACATGTCGTTTGGCCGCATCAATCATCCTTCGGAAATAGTTTCCGCCGGCGACGAAATCACCATCAAGGTGCTTAAGTTCGATCGCGCCAAAGAGCGGATCTCTCTTGGGTTAAAACAACTGATCCCCGATCCGTGGGAAACCATTCAGGACAGTTACCCGATCGGCCAGCGCGTGATCGGGCGCGTGGTCAGCGTCACCGATTACGGAGCCTTTGTCGAGCTCGAGCCCGGCGTCGAAGGGTTGATCCACATCTCCGAGATGACCTGGAGCAGGCGCATGAAACACCCGAGCAAGGTCGTCAAAGTGGGCGATCAGGTGGAGGCCGTAGTGCTCGAGGTCAAGTCGAAAGATCGCCGTGTTTCGCTCGGGATCAAACAACTCGAAGCCGATCCGTGGACTACGGTGGCGGATCGCTACAGCATCGGGTCCGTCGTCGAAGGGCGGGTCCGCAAGCTGACCGACTTCGGCGTGTTCATCGAAATCGAAGAAGGCATTGACGGCCTGGTCCACATTTCCGATCTGTCCTGGACCAAGCGCGTCAAACATCCTTCGGAAGTAATGAAGAAGGGCCAGTTGGTGCAAGCCGTGATCTTGCAGATCGACGCCCCCAACCGGCGGCTCTCCTTGGGCGTGAAGCAGCTTCAGCCCGACGCCTGGGAGTCGTTCTTCCGAACCCATCAGCCGGGCGATCTGGTACGAGGCCGCGTGTGCCGGGCCGTCACTTTTGGCGTGTTCGTGGAGCTCGCCCCCGGTGTGGAGGGGCTCTGTCATCGCTCCGAGATCCCGGGCGGATCCGACCGCAGGAACAACGAAGAGCCGGCTCTGCCAATCGGCGAAGAGATGGATTTTAAGGTCATCAAAGTGAGCGAGCCTGAGAAGAAGATCGGCCTCAGCCTGCGCGCTCTTTCCGATGACGAAGAACGGACCCGGCTCCAGGACTATCATCGGAATGCCGCGGCCGCCACGATGACCATGGAAGAAGTAATGAATCCCAGAGGCAAAGCGGAAGGCCGTTAGCCGCGGCGCTCAACCAGGAGACCATAGCTCAATGACCAAGGCCGAATTGATCGATGAAGTGTCGCGCGTTGTCGATATGACCCGCAAGGATTCGGAAGTGATCGTGGACGCGATCTTCGACAGCATTGTCCGTTCCCTTCGCGCCGGCGACAAGATTGAAATTCGCGGTTTCGGTAGCTTTCGTACTAGACAGAGACAACCCCGCGTGGGGCGCAATCCAAAAACCGGCACTCGCGTCGAGGTGCCTTCCAAGCGCATTCCCTATTTCAAACCGAGCAAGGAACTGAAAGATCTGGTCAACAACTCAGCGGGCGAAGCGCACGCGGCTACCCCCGACGTGCCTGCTAGCGATAATACGTAAAAGTGGACCATCTCTGGAGCCCTTGGCGCTATCAGTACATCCAAGCGGCCCAACCGGCCAGCGGCTGTATTTTCTGCGATAAAGCCGCGGCGCGCCAGGACGAGGAAAATCTGATCGTCCATCGCGCCGAGTACAATTTCCTGATTTTGAATCTATACCCCTACACGACAGGGCACCTGATGATTGCGCCGTTTGAACACGTCGCTACGCTTGGAGACGCCTCCCAAGCCTCGTTACAGGAAATGATTCTGCTGGCTCGAGATGCGGAAAAGCATCTGCGATCCATCTACCATCCGGACGGCTTCAACATCGGAATGAACATCGGGGAATCGGCGGGCGCCGGCGTAGCGGGCCACATTCACATGCATGTATTGCCGCGCTGGAAAGGCGACGCGAATTTCGTGTCCACGATTGGCGAAACCCGTGTAATGCCCGAGGACTTAAAAGCGACTTGGCGAAAACTGACCGGCGCATTCGCCCAGCCGTAAGCCTGCCCTTATGCCGGAATGGGCCACTCAAAATTGATCGACTGCCCCGTTGCCACAGACCAAAGAACCACTGGATCAAGGTCGGCCACACCTTCAAAACGAATCAACGCTCCAACATCTACAACGCCTTCGGATCCATCATCAAAGCGCAACCGCAATTGATGGCCTTCCAACGGTTCAGCGGATGTTATTTCGGCGAACATATTATTCCAATGGATCAATAGGCTTCAACAACTGCTGGTCCCGCGCCGCGCCCCGTAACGAGCGTGAAAATGAGGCGGGTTATCGAGTCCAGTATAACGAGCCAGGCTCCACAGCGTCCGCACCCTCGCACCAAGTGGCACAGGCATTCTTGCCTGTGTTGCACTTAGAAAAAGACCCTGATGTTTTCAATCCGGTCTTTACCCGGCTGCCGGGCAGAGAAACACACCTACTGGGTATCTTCCCATCAACTCACTTCCATCCGCCTCTTGACAATTGCGATATTTCTACTACTATAGAAATATGGAGACTGGCACGGACGAATTCTTTACAGACGAGTTCCTGGAAACATCCTGCCTCGCTCGTGAAGACTGCATTCAGGAGCTTCTACGGGATGCCCGCCCCGGTTGTCTCTACTGCGCTCTCGGGAGCCTGGAAGACGAGGAAGACTAATGGCCGCGCCGGAACCGAAACAGGACCCCGCTCAAATCACGCGCTACGCCGGCATGCTTTCCGCCATGGGGACGGAGCCGCGGCTGCGTATCATGCAACTCCTTCTCTCGGCCCATCCGGAGGGATTTGTCGCCGGTGACATCGGGAGCGAGCTCGAAATCCCCGGTTCCACGTTGTCCCATCACCTGGAAAAATTGAAGAACGAAGATCTCGTGAGCGCGCGCCGCGAGGGCACGTTTCTTTGGTACTCGGCTAACGCGGACGCTCTGCGGGAGCTCCTCGGGTTCCTCTACGCCGAGTGCTGCACCCGGAACAAAGCCATCGAGCCGCGGAAGATTGTTTACTGCAAATAGGAGAGAACCATGAGCGCAACGGACATTAAGAATGTAGTTAAGGAGAGATACGGGCAGGCTGCGCTTCGTGTCACGACCGGCGGAAGTTCCTGCTGCGGAGCGGATTCCGCATGCGGCGCCGATGTAGACCCCATCACTTCGAACCTCTACGACGAAAAACAAAAGCAAGGCCTGCCCCAAGAAGCGATCCTCGCCTCGTTAGGCTGTGGGAATCCGGCGGCGCTCGCTCAACTGAACCCCGGCGAAACGGTGCTGGACCTGGGCTCTGGCGGCGGCATCGATGTGCTCTTATCCGCTCAGCGTGTTGGCCCGGCAGGCAAGGCTTACGGCCTGGACATGACAGACGAAATGCTGGCGCTCGCGCGTGAAAACCAAAGCAAATCGGGCATCGAAAATGTGGAGTTCCTGAAAGGGGAAATCGAGCACATTCCGCTTCCCGATAACTCCGTGGATGTCGTCATTTCCAACTGTGTGATCAATCTCTCGGTGGATAAGGATCGCGTGCTCCGCGAGGCGTTCCGGGTGCTGAAGCCCGGCGGCCGCTTCGCCTTCTCGGACGTGGTAACCCGTGGTGACATGCCCACTGAGATTCGGGAGCGCGTGCTGCTCTGGGTTGGTTGTATCGCTGGCGCCCTCGAGGAGAACGATTACCGCTCCAGGCTCGCCGCCGCCGGATTCGAGGAGGTCGAGCTGGAGCCGACGCGCATCTACCGGATCGAGGATGCCCGGGCCTTCCTCAGCGGCCAGGGAATCGATGTCGACGCGATCGGTCCGCAGGTCGATGGGAAGTTCATGAGCGCGTTCGTACGCGCTACGAAACCGGCGGGCGCGTGCTGCGCGCCGGGCTGCTGCGGAGGCAATTGACTGGTGAAGGCCCTTTTTCAGTGGATCGTCATGGCGGCCTTGACGCTGGCGGCATACGGCCAAGACCCACTCCGGGTGTTGCCGAAAAATTACCAACTTGCCTTCGAGAATGACGTCGTACGGGTTCTCCGCGAGCACTACGGAGCGCGCGAAAAGTTGCCCCTGCACGACCATTCCAAAACTCCAACAATTTATGTTTATCTGTCCGATTCCGGACCGGTCCGCTTCAATCACACAGGGTCCGAGTCTTTTGAACTGGAACGGTGCGCCGTACAAACGGGTGGATTCCGGCTGAGCCCTGGACGTGTCGAAACTCATGAAGTCGAAAACACGGGCGATACTCCGAGCGATTTCTTACGAGTGGAACTCAAAGCCGTGCCCCTTGGCACGACCAGTCTTGGAGGCCGCTTTGCACCTCCCGCCAATCTGGACCAGAGCGGCACGAAGATTGAATTTGAGGATGCAAACCTGAGGATCCTGCGGACAATATGCGGCGCGCGCGACAAACTCGATCCGGCCACCTCGCCCAAATCCCGCACTGCAAATTGTTTTCTCAACAGGTCAGGTGCGCTGGACTCCCGCAGGATCGGCAAACGTACTTGAGAATGCCGGCACAACACCCGCACATCTCTTGCGCATCGAATTCAAAAAATAGAACTTGTGAGTGGGGTGGGCTTCAGCCCGCCTTCTGAAGCGCGGTCTCAAGCACCGCGCCACTCAGAATCAACACTTAGCCCTGGGTTTCCGGAGAGCTTGTCCTCAACCGCCCTTTTGCCGGAAGTGCTTTGCCGAGCCGAGCCAACCCTTGCCTCAGAACCCCCTCCGGCCCACCGAATCCTAGCCGGAAATGGCGTGGCATTTCGAAGAAATGTCCAGGAATGATACCGGTATCAAACTCCTGGCGCAGGAGTTCCGCGAGTTCCGTCCCGTCTCCCGTAACGACCTTTGGGAAGCACACAGGACCCCCATCCGGAGGCACCCAAGCCAACTGATCCGAATGGCTCCTCATGAACCGCTCCACCACAGGCCGGTTCGCCTCGATGATGCTGCGGGTCCTTTTCACGAATCGTTCGATATTCTCAAATGCGGCAACCGAAACTTTCTCTGCCGGGATTGCGCCATTCACTCCGAAGAAGTCCTGCAGCCGCCAGATTGTCTGTGCCAGCTCTGCCCGCGCGAGGATCCATCCACAACGCAGCCCATCCAGACCGTAAGCCTTGGTCAAGCTCGAAGTGACGATAAAATTCGATCCCAGGTGTACAGCCGATCGTGGACGCTGTTCAAACAGAAAATCCAGATACACCTCGTCCACCAGCACATACGCGTTGACCTTGCGGGCCAGGCGTCCAATCTCCTTCAACTCATCTTGCTGCAGCAACACGCCGGATGGATTGTGCATATTCGTCAGAACGATCAGCCGGGTGCGGCCGGTCAGTTTGGCGGCCAGTCCTTGTATATCGACTACGTAGCCTTTCCGGAATGGACGATCGAATCGAACCACCTTAGCGCCCAGCAGCCGTGGGATCGCGAGCAAGGGCTCGTAAGCCGGTCTCTCGACGAGCACTTCATCACCACCGCGAACCAGCGCGGCGCAGGCCAGATAGTTGGCCATCGAGCAGCCCTGCGTGGTCACAACCTGTTCGGTCTTCACCTCGTAGCGAGCGGCGATCTGCTTCAGGAGCGGGCGATAGCCGTACAGATTAAAATCGTTGAGCTCCAGCGCATCGATCGCCTCCGGCAGCTCGTCCAGGTGGACCCGGACCACGCCGCTCCCGCCGATCTCATACTTCGCCGGCCGGCGCAGCTTCACCCATTCCATGTAGGCGATTTTACGCATTCAGCAGCTTGCGAAACAGGTAAAACGCGGGAATTCCCGAGAGCACGATCAGCAATCCATAGCTGGTTTGAGGCTGGTTCGCGAAGAAATTTACGATGACAAAAGCAAACGCCGCGATCACAAAAAGCGCTGGCAATACGGGGTACCCCCAGACCCTGTATGGCCGCGGTAGATCGGGGCACTTCCTTCGTAACGTGAACACGGTCGCCACCGTAAGGCCGAAGAAAATCCAATCGCCGAACGTCGTGTAGCTCAAAAGCGCGTCATAGGATCCAGCCAGCAACACCACGCTGCTCCAGAACGAGAAGAAGACTAGCATCACCGTAGGCGTCTTGTATTTGGGATGCACAAAAGCCGCCGCGCGAAACAGGTATCCGTCCCGCCCCATTGCATAAAAGACGCGCGGGGCCGTCAGGATGGTCATGTCAATAAACCCGAATGCCGACACGACGATTGCCGTGGAAATGAACCGGGCTCCTGCCTCGCCCATCAGCACGCGGGCCACATCGGTTGCGAGCGTGCTGCTCTTCCGAATCGATTCCACCGGAAGCGTACGCAGGTACACCAGGCTCGCGGAGACATACACGGCGATCACCACCGCGATGCCCAGCGCCAGAGCGCGCGGAAAATTCCGCTGCGGATTCTCGACTTCGCCCGCCGCCCACGTGGAGCTTTGCCAGCCTCCGTACGAGAACAGTACCGGTGCCAGAGCCGCTCCGAAAGCGATGAATAAATTACCCTCGGGTTGACTTTCGTGAGTATCCACCACAGGCATGGCGGGGGCCGGAAGCAGCATGCCGCATAGGATCAGCGCGGCCAGCGCGAGCAGCTTTCCCGAAGTAAAGATATTTTGCACGATTGCGCCCGGCTTCACGCCGAAATAGTTCACGATCGTCAGCGACCAGATCGCCGCCAGCCCCGTCAACTGCAGACCCCAGGGCGAGCCGAGCGCGGCTGCCATTCCCGCGTCAGGCACGACCGTTGCCAGTGTCTGTGCAAATTTCATGGCCACCGCCGCCATGCCGCCAGGTGAGATCACCAGCAGCAGCGTCCAGCCGTAGAGAAAGCCGGCGAGCGGCGACCATCCCTCGCGTAGGAAAGCATAAGGTCCTCCTACCAGCGGCATCATAGCGCCCAGTTCCGCGAAGCTTAAAGCTCCGGCGGCCGCGATGGCGCCCCCGGCAATCCAAGCGGCCAGAATCAAGCCCGGCGTGTGTACGCGTTGCGCTACGTTAGCGGTGTTGAAGAAGACGCCGGTGCCGATAATGCCACCGATCACGAGCAGCGTGGTGTCGAAAAGATTCAAGCGGCGCTGGAGTGGGGAATCGTCCGCGAGCTGCTGCGTTGATTTGCGCACCTGGTGTTCTGCCCATAATAAGCCAGCCGCCCCACCCGGCAGCCGTCGAATCTGTTATAAAAACAGGTGGAAGAAGATTTGTTGCGGCACTGACGTGTGTGCTTATATGCAAGTTGCTGATTTTAAGGGCAGGATCTGTGCTGCCGGAAGCGCCCTTTTCCACAGGGGTTATCCGAAGCGTAACTCCAACACGGTACACGCGCAAAACAACGGTTGTTTCATCCCTTCAATCCCAGTACTGTAAAACGGTTGGCTTATGACTAGTTCCGATATCGCCCTCGAAAAAGGGCTTCCCGTCAATCTGGACGCGGAACGCTTCGTTCTCGGTTCCATTCTGACGGACGACACCGCTTACATCCAGGTCGCGGGCGCTCTAGAACCCGAGGATTTCAGTCTCGAAAAGCATCGCCGCATTTTCATGCGCATGGCCGAATTGTACAATCGCGGCGAGAGCATCGATCGAGTGACGCTGGCCAATGAGCTGATGAAACAGAACCAGCTCGAATCCTGTGATGGCCTCACCTACCTGGTTTCGCTCGATGATGGCCTCCCAACGCTTTCGAACATCGATGGTTACATTCGAATCGTCAAGGACAAGTCCGTTCTGCGGCGTATTATCTTCACATCGCAGAAGCTGATCGACCGCTGCATCATCGGGGAAGACGAGCCCGACATGATCCTGGCCGGAGCGGAAGAGAGCCTGCTCAAACTGGGCGAGGCGCGCGCTAAGGATGCGCTGGCGAGCCCGCAACGCATTCTGGATGAGTTCGAAGGCGGGCTCAATACCTTTCTCGATCCGAGCAAGCGCATCAAGGGTCTCGGCTCGGGCTATCTCAAATTCGATGAAATGACCGGCGGCCTTCATGAGGGCGAGCTGCTCATTCTCGCTGCGCGGCCGTCCATGGGCAAAACCGCCCTGGCGTTAAACATTGCCCAGCACGTCGCCTGCAACCCCGCCAATCCCCGCACCGTGGCCGTCTTCTCGCTCGAAATGTCGCGTGAATCGCTGCTCACCCGAATGATCTGCGCGACGGCGCGCGTCGACCAGCAGAAATTTCGCGCGGGATATCTGAACCAGGACGAGCGCCGTCGGCTTCAAAAGGCCGCGGCGGACCTGGTGAAAGCGCCGCTGTTTATCGACGACACCGCCGGGACGCATCTCATGGATGTGCACGCCAAACTGCGCCGCCTGAAAGCGGAGCACGGGTTGGGATTGGTGATTATCGATTACCTGCAGTTGATGAGCGGACGCGGGCGTTTTGAAAACCGCAATCAGGAAATCAGCGCCCTTTCGCGGGGATTCAAGCTGCTGGCCAAAGAGCTGCGTGTTCCCATGCTGGTGCTCTCGCAGCTCAACCGCGCTCCGGAAACGCGGCCTGGCGATCATCGTCCTCAGTTGAGCGATCTACGCGAGTCGGGATCGATCGAGCAGGATGCCGATCTGGTGGCGTTCATCTTTCGCGAAGAAGTCTACAAGCCCGATCGCGAAGACCTGCGCGGCATGGCGGAATTGCTGCTCAGCAAACAGCGCAACGGACCCACCGGCCGGATCAACCTGGTGTTCCTCAAGGAATTCACCAAATTCGAGAACCGCGCCAACGACCTGGACGACACAACCATGCCCGAGTAACACACTGTGGGGCAGGCGGTCGGGCTTTGCCGCCTGCCGGGCGACCTGGTGTTTGGTCGCCTGCAACCGCGGCGGGACGTAGACAGCAAGACTCTCTGCGCTACAGTTGCGAAATCGTCGCGTCGCGCAAACAAAAAAATTTAGTAGTACAGGCATTGTTGCCTACCTGCCCGCAAGCGGGTATTGGCCCTTAGACGCGGAAATGCCGTGTTACTTGCTTTCCAATATGAACGTCGGCGCCACACCCGCTAGCGTCGAGAACCCCGAAGACGTCACCGCCGTCAGCCAGCTCGAGCAGCCCTGCACCTTACCCAGGTAAGTATGCGGATGCAGATCAATGCGCATCTTACGCATCTCCATATGCCCGTACTGGAGCAGCGGAAACACGTCATGCACCGGCTCCACCGCTTCTTGCACAACGTACGGCGTTCGCATGGCCGTCTTCAGAGCCTTTTCCCAGCGCGAGTCGTCGCTTTCCGACCCGCGGAAGGAATTCTCATCCGTCGAATCGTCATTCGGCCGCAGCACTAGCCGTTCGCGGTTCTTCAGGATAAACTCGGGCAGATCCACTTGTTCGTCCTGATAGGTCGTCTTGGTGCTGTTCACGACGCGCGTCCACGGAACGAATTCGCGAATTGCTCTCTTCTCCGCGGCTGGAAAACCGGAAGTGACTGCCTCATCCGTTAGCAGATCGAAAATCGCTTTCTTCTGAGCCAGCTCCGAGCGGAAATTATTCACCACGCACACCGTCCGATCCCGATAAGCGCGGAGCAGAGGATGCGATAAATCAAAGCGCACCAGGAACTCGTGAACCTTCATCCGGCGGAACACGATATCGATCTTGAAATCGCCGCGCCGTAGCACATTGCTCTTGTACTCCAACTGGTCCGGTGGAACGATTTCCGTCAAAAAGCCTTCTTTACGGAAAAACTCGGCGATCAGCAAACTTTCGCCGGATTCAGCGGTCTGAAACGGCTGCTTGAACTCCAGAATTGCAATGTGCGGCTTCTTATTTTTTCCGCCAAATTCTTTGTAACCCTTGAGAATTGCACCGAGCAAATACTTAATCCCGGGCAATTTTTCCAGAATATACCGCTTGCGGAATTCCTTCACCGGCGGCGCATCGTAGAACATGTTAGCGAGCGCCTCGCCGTAAGCAACGCCTGTCGGCGTGTCCGGGTTGAACTGCGCAAACCGCAGCGTCCCGTTGTGTAATTGAGTATTGAGCAGCGATGTCACGGGCAGGAACGGATACCCCGGATCTACGGTGGCCAGCATTTTCTCAGCCGGCAATAAATCCATGCGTGACAACAGCGCGGGACTGCCGATCGCGATGGTCTCAACACGATTGATGGCGGTGATCAGCGACTCGGCAGCCTTGGTCAAGCCGGTGTACTGCCGGCGGGTGATAAAATGAGGACGAAGAACTGGCGAGATGGGCTTGCCCGCAACGGTGAGCTGTTGCGCTTTCATGCGCTCGTGGAGAGCGTGTGCCCACTCCAGGTCCTTATAGTCGTCGGACTCTAAAATCTTGTGATAACGGGCTACTGCCTCGCCCAACTGAGTCATTATTGCCTTTTCTCTGTTCCTAGTATCGCACTCAATATGCAAAAAGTGAAGCAGCGGCAACCCGTAATGTCTCTTATGTTATTGAAAACTAAAGAGTTATTACTCTGGTAGCACCTTTGGAAAAAGAGCGCGATTTATTGGCGAACTAGTTGCGTGGGTGAAACACTAACATTTCTGCAACCTTCGAGATGAAGCAAACGTCATATGAGTCAGAGAAGTGCAAGACAGAATCTACCCTTCTCCTCCTCTGGCAGGCGCGGTTCCCTGTGGACCGCGCCTTCTTTGTAAAAAGCGGTAGCCACAGCGCGGCTTTGCCGCAAACTGTGTCGCCTGCAACCGCGGCTGGACGTAGACAGCAAGGCTCTCTGCGCTACAGTTGCGAAATCGTCCCGTCGCGCAAAGAAACGTAAGGCACGATTTATCAGCGGCTTCAGTTCGGTTTGCCAGCGTGGAGCAGGTCCCCTACCTGCTCGCCGAAGGCGGTGTTTTAGGGATTCGCCACTGGAACGCGAGCCGGTCGGAGACCTGCTCCACATTCTTGCAAAGACGTAAGTTATTGAAAATGTTTGGTTCCTCTTAAGTAAGCGGCATTGGGCTTTCTAGCCGATGAAAAGCAGTGAGTGGAGTAGGCGGTTTCGCCTGCTCGGCAGGCCAACGGCCAGCTCCACTCTACCTCACACCACAGAAGGGTTTTCGAGAGTGTGTTGCACTTAGACGAAGGCCCTGATGGTTTCAAATCCGGGTTCTTGCCCAGCTCCCGCGCAAGAGAAACACCGTTCAATGCGAGATATCTCGTCGCGAGAACAACACGTAAGCCGCTACGAAACCAGCCGCCGCAATCCCCCCAAGCACCACGAGGTTTTTCGACGGCAGCGGATTTCCCATCACCAACTCGAATGGGTTGTAATAACGAAACGGCGACAACCATGCAACCGATTCGGCGGGCTGCCACAGGCGGCCGACATAGTCGAGGAGAAAGGCCGTCAGCGCGAGCAGCCCCGCACAGGCGCCTGCCACGCTACGCCGGCGCGAGACCGAGCCGATTGCCATCGCCACTCCGCTCCAGCACAGCAGTAACAGACCAAGGTTGACCGCCAGCGAACCGATCAGCCTGGCCGAAGGCCATCCGGCCCCTTTGGGAACCAGAGTTTCCAGCCCGATCCATGTCCCCAGCATCATCATGCCGAGCACCACCGCGATCGACAGAGCGACTAAGACAATCGTACGCGTCATGATCCAATGGCGCGCCAGCGGGCGCGACAATACCAGATCGATGAATCCAGTCTCTATTTCCGAGGCCGGCAGCGTAGCCAGAGCAATAGCGAGCGCCACTAGCGAAGCCAGTACGGCCAAGTCGAAATATCCGAGGCAAACGAATCCGGAAAAGGACATAAAGCTGGTCAGCGAAGGCCCCAGCAGGTCGCGCGCAAAGGACGGAAGCATGGCGCCAAGCTGCGCGAATCCCCCTGAGCTTTGAATCGACTTGGCGACTACGATCATAATCAATTGAAGGTAATAATATAGTTGACAAAATAGTGTAAGACATGTAGGATGAGTTACGACGTGACAGGCCGCTACTCTAGCGGAGTTGACTTAAAAGACGAAGCCCCAGCGGGCGAGATCTTCCATTGCACGCGACCACCGATTTGAATGAACTCATTCACGATTCCAAAGTAGTGCTTCATTGCCCATCGCGTTGGGAATGGCCTGTTGTCGTTTTTTGTCCAAGCACTAAAAGGCGCTAACGCCTGATCTGTATCGACTACATAAAACGCCAACTTCGGATATTGTTTGTGTATGAATCGAGCCGTTTTCACAACTTGTTCAACCGTTGGGTTGGGTGGAACCACAATAACTCGCCACTCGCGTCCGTACAACTTCCATGCTGGAAGAAGTCGAAACGACGGTGGTTTTGGATCAGCCGCTAAGAGACTTGCATGGAAAAGCAGTAAGCACACGAAGCAACGGCGCGAAACCGATAGCAGGTTATCCATTGTTGGCAAACCATCAAGGCTTTTTCGCCCGCTTCTTTTTCGCCCTGTCCTGCTTCCACTTTTGCTCTGCATTGAGCACGTCTGTTTTGGAGATCGTGAACATTTTTCGGACAGCGTTGTCAAATCGTTCGGCTTCGGTATTTCCGGGAACGTTGGGGGCTGGTGCTGGTTTCAATGCGTTCTCCTTGAAAGGATCATTTTGGAATTTCTTCCATTGGTAGCTTTGTAGAAGTAGAATCGCTGGATGCTTCGGTCGGATCAGCAGACGGAATTAGTGGGGCTGTAATAGCGGTCTGGCTGTCAATGGGTATGTCCTCTTTACTTGAAGAAGGTACCTCTTCCGCCTTAGCGAGGACCTCTGGCACCTCTGGAAGGATTGGCTGCCAAGACCACTTAGGATTTTCTATTCTTAGAGACTTGTCCCAAACATCCTTGTAATGAATTTTGTTGCTAAGGGGCGTAAGGTGGACATCGTCATAGGTATGCAGCACTTCAACGTGATTCAGAATAGCCGTGGCAACATGAATTGCGTCTGGAGGTTTTAGATTGTGGTCACGTATTATCTTTCTAGCCAACCATGAGATCCTCGGGTCTATATTGCGGACGTGAATGTAGTCGTTATCAAAAAAATCAACGATCAACTGTTCTTTGGACTCATTGTCTATGTCAGTGAGATTGGATAGTTTGACAACTTCGGCCATCGATAACGTAGATGACACTATCTTTAATTCGCCACGTTCCGCCGCATCAGTCATCGCCCTCAAGACATCGATCCTCGATAGATTCTTAGCTTCTATCCTGTCGATAAATACGCAGCTGTCCCAATATGCCAGACTATCGTTCTGTGTCACGCAACCGTCTCACATATTCTGCGGACTCGACGCCCGCAGTCACATCGATTCCCTCTAGGTCTTTTGCTTGTGGAAGAACGGATCGATCTTTGAGTCGTTGCGGAGCGCCATCCACATTTATTGATTTCGGAATTCCGGCTCTGCTGTAAGTGATAGCTCCGTAAACTCTCACGCGATGAGTCCAAGCAGCACGCGCGTCTTCAATATAGACGCTATTGAAACGGCAATCTATTTCATCGCCGCTAAGTCTGTCGTAGATGACAAACTGAAGCCCGCCATGAGCAGTCAATGTCTCAAGAATCCCGTCAACGCTTCCATATGAAGAATAAGACGCGGCAGTTAATGCATCTACGCTCGCAGCAACTTTTTGGGTGGGAGAAACAGACCGCTCGTATCCAGAAAAAACGACACGTGAGATTCCGTCATCTAAGACCGATACAAGTTTTTTTGCCTTTTGAAGAGTGTCAAGGCTAAAATGTGCAGGGATGCTGTTGGGGTCTCGCTCCATCGTCCCCATTCCGTCTAGATACACCTTGGCTACTTCGGCAACGCGCTCGTGATGCTTCGCTTGTCCATTTAGGGATAGGGTTAGAGGACTTTTCAGGCTTGCACCAACGATCTTCCATCTTGTTGTCCTCCTATGGCTAGGCGATGTATCCAAGTCAATGTTATTAAGCATCCTGACTGTGTTTGACACGACCTTCAGAAAGGATTCAATGGGCACAAAATCCCGCCTAGCGGTGACCTGAATGACCAGAAGGTCGTTCAGGTTTCTCTCCGGCTGCTTTTTGGGTTCCTTTTTTTCCACCTTAGAGGTCCGGGCGAATTATACCACTTTCGGTTTACCTCGACGCTGACGCTTGCTTTCCTTCTCAGTTAAATTGCGACGCCAACTCCTGTGTCTTGCCTATTAATTCATCGAACGTAAGCCGCTTGCCCACGATCCCTTTTACCGCCATATCGAACCGTTCTGAATCGGTGAGTCTACGGTTGTTGTAGCGGTACGCCTGTTCATCGAGATACCGGAAAAGGTGGAACGGCTCGACACTAACGTAGGTCCCGTTGATCGACCGCTTGAGAAGTGACCAAAAGTTCTCTAGTCCGTTAGTGTGGATCTTGCCATCAACGTACTTTTCGGCATGGTCTACAACCTGATGCGCGAATTCACCGGCAAGCCCGTCGTAGGAAAGCAGCGCATCCGTGTACAGGGCGGAACCGGCCTCGACGTGTTTTTTTACTTCGGCTTGAAGTTCTTTTTTCTTACGGCTGGAAACCACCGTGGTGCGGATTTTGCTCGTTTTGCCCGTAGCCTTATCGCCGCGCTCCAAAATTCCCATCACGGCTGTTTTGTCCTTCGTGCCAGTGCCGGTAATCCGACGTTGCCGCGTAGCAATGTGCATGTTCCGGGCCTTGCCGCCGATGAACGTTTCATCGGCTTCACATTCACCTGAAAGCTTGCTGGACGGTTCCATTCCGAGTGCTCGTCTGATTCTGTGATCCATGAACCACGCAGACTTTTGGGTGATCCCGATAGCGCGGTGAACCTCATAACTGCTGATGCCGTTTTTGCAATTAACGATCTGCCACATGGCCGTCATCCATTTGTCCAGACCGATTGGAGAGTCTTCCATGATGGTTCCGGTCTTTAGCGTGAACTGAGGAGCGCTATGTTTGGCGCGGCAATACCAGCGGTTGTAGTTTTCCAGGAACCGAACGTCTTTGCTGCCACAGGCCGGACAGGTAACACCATTCGGCCAGCGCCGCGCTACCAGATACTCACGGCAGTTGGTAGGATCAGCAAAGTACAGGATGGCTTCTTGCAGGGTCTTCGGTTCGGCGGCCATGATTAAGAATAGCCGTTTTACTTCGTTTTGTCAACTATATTATTACCCAATTGAAAGGCGGCCAGCAGGATCCCCGTCGTGAGCACTAGCGTTCGCACCCGCTTGAGCGAATGGGCCAGCAAGAGAAAAGGGCCGCGCATTACCCGTCTTCGCGATAGTATTTCATGATCACATCTTCGAGTCTTGGTTCTTCAATTTCCAGATCCTTGACGGGAAGCGCTGCAAGCGCCTGGAGAAGCGGCCCAAGCAACCCCTCCACCTTCAGACTCCATGCACGCGGACTGCTCTCAACCACTTCGTTGCCGTGAGGAAGATCGGGAATTACGTTCACCTCTTCGGAAAAGAAGACACGCACGCGGCGAGAAGCCAGTCTTCGGCTTTCTTCCACTGCTGAAAGCAGAACCAGCTCGCCTTTGCGCAGTAACGCGATCCGGTCGCATACCCGCTCTACCTCCGAGAGCACATGCGATGACATGAAGACGGTTCTGCCTCGTTGCTTCGCGTCCGCCAGCAGTCCATAAAAGGATTCTTGCATCAGTGGGTCGAGGCCCTCGGTCGGTTCGTCAAGAATGAGCAAGAGCGGGTCGGCTTGAAACGCTTGCACGATCCCGAGTTTGCGCTTCATGCCCGTGCTGTACTCGCGTAGCCGGCGCTGGAGGTCGCTGCCGGGCAGCTCCAACCGTTCTTGAATCTCGCGCCGGCGCCTCTTGTCAATGGCCTGCCGGTTAAGTCCCGCCAGCAGATCGAGCACCTCACGGCCGGTGAGATCGGAGTAGATTCCCATTTCGCTGGGCAGGTATCCGATTTGCGATCGCGCCAGGAGCCCATCGGCTTGGCAATCATGTCCAAAGATGGAAGCTCTTCCGCTAGTGGGCCGTAACAGATCGAGCAGAATGCGAATCGCCGTGGTCTTGCCTGCCCCGTTCAGTCCCAGAAAGCCGAGTATCTCCCCTTGCGCGACTTCCAGGTTGAGATTGCTTACGGCCGTGAGCGTTCTGTACTGCTTTGTAATCCCCTGAATCGAAATCGCGGCCACACATCCAATGTAAGGCAACCTGGCTCGAAAGGCCTATGAATTGGTAGTTTGGGAACTCAAATGCGAAGAGCGTCAATCATCTCGAAATACGCCCGTCCGCCGATCTGATCCGCGAGCGGAACAGCCGGATACGCCGGCAGAAATGCATCAAGATAGGCGGCCTCGTGCTTCGTGCCTGTTTCGAGAGATCGGTACAACTTAAGTCAGGGCGCGCGGAACAACGTCATTGTTTC
The DNA here is from genome assembly GCA_051000095.1 of Bryobacteraceae bacterium. Lineage (GTDB taxonomy): Bacteria > Acidobacteriota > Terriglobia > Bryobacterales > Bryobacteraceae > JBBSHP01. Next base: position 23,375 of record JBPCOQ010000242.1, read on the forward strand.
TTAGAGACGTCCCCAATCCCAGCAAGCATCTTTAGCGAACCAAGAGCATCACGGATGGGCCCTACGCGGAGACCAAGGACATCGCCGGTGATTATATGGTGATTGAAGCCAAGGATATTGACCATGCCGTGGAGATCTCAAAAAGGGTGCCCGATCTTCGAGGCCGGAGGGCTGGGGGAGGCCCGCCCCGTAATGAAAATGAACATGTGATCGAAGTCGAGGAGCACCTGTTCAGGCGCGAATCCGGGCGCAGGGTCGCCACGTTGACGCGTATCTTTGGAGTCCCCAACCTCGCGCTGGCGGAAGACGTCGTACAACACGCCTTCTGCCGCGCGCTGGAAGCGCATGCTGATCCTCTAGGATGAGAACCCCAACCGTTGCGCAATGCAGCAATTGGTCTTGTCGGTTACTCGCCCAGTACCATGAATTCCCACTCGGGTTCTCGTCTTTTGAAGCGATCATGTTCTGGCATTGGTCAGGTCATTCTCGCAGGCTCACAGGTACTTGAACCGTATCCGAAAGCGGGCCGCCGATCGCCACTCCAACCCGCCCCGGCCTTGCTCGGCTCTGATACCGGCCATGGAAGATAAGATATCGAGCGACTGAGCATAGGAGTCAAGGACGGCGATCATGCATTCTATTGGCGCCTGCCCACTTGGAGCTGCCGATGAAGCTCCGGTCCGCTATCCTCCAGGAGCCCGTCACAACCGGGAGCTTTTTATTTTCTCCCTAAGCCTCAACAACCTCCAGCCAATTCGTCCATCGATCCCGCACTCCCACGATCTACACTAAAGAACAACTACCTCGCCTTCCCGTTCCCAATCGACGCAACATCGGCAACACGAAGCGACCCCGCGATGGGCTCCGTTTCCACGATCTTTGAAATCCGAATACATACACAATCGGCTGACGGCTTGCCCTGCGCAATGCCGTCAGCGAGGGCCTCGCGCTTCCCTCAACTCACTCACTCCAAACACTCTTCCCTCAATGCGACAGCCGAACAAGAAATACGCCGAATGCCGTCAGCGTCCCCCGTGCGTGCGCCCGATCCCGTCTCTTACGGTGAATCGGGACAAGCGGAAGCATGTCCCACGATTAACTCCAGGAAGGCTTTTGCGGCGTGGCTCAGTCCTCTTCGCGCTGGGTATAGTAGACGGATCTTCCGGTCCACCTGCATCTCAGTGACCTGGATCTCCCGCAAGGTTCCCTGCTGGACCTCCTGCTCCACGCACATCCGCGGCAAGAACGCGACCCCCTCGTTCCGCTGCACCAGCTTGCGAATGGTCTCCACAGTCGGCACCTCTACATCCATGTTGAGAGGTACCTTGTGACGCTGGAACTCCCGCAGCACTACGGCGCGATACGGCGACAGAACATTGTGGGCAATGAATGTTTCCATGCCGAGTTCGGTGATTGAGATCGCGGTGTGCTTCGCAAAACGATGCTGGGGCGAGACCACGAACGCCAGATGATCCGTATAGATCACATGCGAAACTAGCCGGTCGTCTTCCGGGTCGAAGCTCGTTACCCCGAGTTCCAGATCGCCGTCGATCAACTGCGATGGAATCTTGCTCGACAAGCTGCGCCGTACCTGCACCTTCACCTTCGGATACAGCTTCCGGTACTGCTGCAGATGATTCAGCAGATACAGCGCGCTCGATTCGTTCGCTCCCACCGTGAGCCGCCCCGCCGAGTTGTCGCGCAACTCCGTCAAGGCATTCGCCAGCTCGCCTTCCAAATTTCCGAACCGCCGGGCATACTCGAGCACAATCCGGCCCGCGTCGGTCAGCAGCAACTCCTTGCCGGCCCGGTCGATGAGCCGCTCCTGCAAATCCGATTCCAGCTTTTGGATCGCAAGCGAAACGGCCGGCTGGGTTCGAAGCAACTTCTCTGCTGCCCGCGAAAAACTCTTCTCCGATGCGACCGTCAGGAACACCTTCAGAGGGTACAGTTCCATAAGCGTTGTTTATGAGATCATTCTAACTTATAAATTTGCTAAATTCTTAGTTCACCAGGACAATGGAACAAGGCAGGAGGATTTCATGCCGAATCGCGTTTACATTTTCGACACCACGCTGCGTGACGGAGAGCAGTCCCCGGGTTGCAGCATGACTGTGCCCGAGAAGCTCCGTATGGCTAGGAAACTGGTGGAACTTGGCGTCGATATTATGGAAGCCGGCTTTCCGATCGCCTCGGATGGCGATTTTGAAGCGGTCGATGCCGTCAGCCGCGAGTTTCCGTGGATCTCCGTTGCCGCGTTAGCCCGCGCCAACACCACCGACATTGAACGTGCCGCCCATTCCCTACGGCACGCTCGCCGTCCCCGTATCCACACATTCATTGCAACCAGTCACATTCATCTCAAATTCAAGCTGAAAAAATCGCAACAGCAGGTCCTGGAAGAAGCAGTTGCTGCCGTGACCTTGGCTCGAAACTACACTGACGACGTTGAGTTCTCAGCCGAAGACGCTACCCGCACCGACCCGGACTATCTGGAGCAGATCAGCCGGGCAGTGGTCGCAGCCGGCGCCCGGACAGTCAATCTGCCTGACACCGTCGGCTTTTCGGTTCCGGAAGAATATGCGGTGCTAATCGGGCGCATGGTCAAAGCGCTCGGGGATAGCGCGGTGGTGAGCGTGCATTGCCATGACGATCTCGGTCTCGCGGTGGCGAACTCCCTTGCGGCTGTACAGGCCGGCGCGCGCCAGATCGAGTGCACTGTGAACGGCATTGGCGAGCGCGCGGGCAACGCAGCGCTCGAAGAGATCGTGATGGCTTTTAAGACTCGCCCGGATCGGCTTCCTTACGAGACCAAGATCGTGGCGGAGCACCTCTACTCCACTAGCCAGTTGCTCAGTCAAACGATCACGTTTGGGCCGCAGCCGAACAAAGCCATCGTCGGAGAAAATGCTTTTGCGCACGAGGCCGGTATTCATCAGGACGGCTATTTAAAAGACAAATCCACCTACGAGATCATCGATCCGCACAGCGTGGGCGTTCCGGAAGCCAAGCTGATCCTGGGCAAGCACAGCGGACGGCACGCGCTGAACGACCGCTGCGAGCATCTCGGCTTCTCACTCACCCGCGAAGAGCTGGATCTCGTCTATCATAGGTTCACGGCCCTGGCCGATCGCAAAAAAGGCCTGCGCAACGACGAAATCATCGCTCTGGTACGTGGGACCTGCTTTAGCTTGTCCCAAATGACATGCACCTCCGCATCCTAATCCTGAGTGGAGTGGGCTTCAGCCCGCGCCACCCCAGAAATCAACCCCTTACAAAGTGGCTTCTGAAGACTCGTCCCATGAGTGGGGTGGGCTTCAGCCCGCCCTCTGAAGCGCTGGCTGAACCGCTTACAAAGTGGCTTCTGAAGACTCGTCCCAAGTAACATGCACCTCCGCATCCTAATTTTGCCCGGTGACGGTATTGGCGCCGAAGTCACCACGGAAGCCCTCAAAGTCCTCCAAACAGTCGCCGCCAAATTCCACCACACCTTATCGCTCACCGAAGGCCTCCTCGGCGGAGCCGCTATCCACAAAACAGGCCTGCCTCTGCCACAACAAACCACCGAGCTCGCCCTGAAAGCCGACGCAACTCTGATGGGTGCGGTCGGGCTTCCCGAATTTGACAACGCCCCGCCAGCGCAGCGCCCCGAGCGCGGCCTCCTGGGTCTTCGCCAGGTTCTAAAAGTTTACGCGAACCTCCGGCCGGTGCGCGCCTATGCATCCTTACTCGATTCCTCGCCGTTAAAAAATCACCTGGTCGAAGGCACCGACATGATCATTGTCCGTGAGCTGACCGGCGGCCTCTACTACGGCACTCCGCGCGGCATCGAAGGCCAAGGCGCGAGCGAGCGCGGCTTCAACACCATGAGCTACACGCGTCCGGAGATCGAGCGCGTCACCCGCGTCGCGTTTCAACTCGCCGCCAATCGCCGCCGCAAAGTCACCAGCGTGGACAAATCGAACGTGCTCGAAACGTCGCAGCTCTGGCGCAGGGTGGTGATCGAGGTCGCCGCCGAGTTTCCCGATATCTCGCTCGACCATGTTCTGGTCGACAACTGCGCCATGCAACTTGTCCTCAATCCGCGCCGCTTCGATGTCGTCGTTACGGAGAACATGTTCGGCGATATCCTGAGTGATGAGGGAGCTGTGCTCGCTGGTTCCATCGGTATGCTTCCATCGGCGTCTATCGGAGACCGAAGTCCGTCCGGCGCGCGAGTCGGACTTTACGAGCCGGTGCATGGCTCGGCGCCCGACATCGCGGGCCAGAACAAAGCGAATCCGCTGGGGGCGATCGGGTCGGTAGCCGCAATGCTCGAATATAGTTTTGGACTCAAGGACGAAGCCGGCGCCGTGAATACCGCGATCGAAAAAGTATTGTTATCCGGCAAAGTTACGGCCGACTTGAAACCGGCCGGCACGCCTGCCAGCACCTCGGAAACAGGCGACGCTGTCGCCGGAGAAATATGACGCCGCGCACAATTATCGAGAAGGTTTGGGACAACCACATCGTCTCCGAGCAACCCGGGGCGCCCGCCCTGCTGTACGTCGACCTGCACCTGGTTCATGAGGTCACCTCCCCGCAAGCCTTCGCGGGCCTGCGGCAACGCGGGCTCAAGGTGCGCCGCCCGGACCTGACCGTCGCGACCACGGACCACAGCACGCCCACCACTCCCCGCTCTCTGCCGATCCTGGACAAAGTCGCTGCCATTCAGGTGGCGCAGCTTGAGACCAACTGCCAGGATTTCGGAATTCCATGCTTCGGTTTCCATAGCGATAAGCAAGGGATCGTGCACGTGATCGGGCCGGAGCAGGGCCTCACCCAACCCGGAATGACGGTGGTCTGCGGCGACAGCCATACCGCAACGCACGGAGCCTTCGGCGCGCTCGCTTTCGGCATCGGAACCAGCGAAGTGGAGCATGTCCTCGCGACGCAGTGCTTGCTGCAGCGAAAATCGCAGACCTACCAGGTGCGGGTGGACGGAGTTTTGAAGCCTGGCGTTGGCGCCAAGGACATCATCCTCTCGCTCATTGCACGCATTGGCATCGCCGGCGGTACCGGCTGCGTGTTTGAATACGGCGGTTCAGCCATCCGGCCGCTCTCGATGGAGGAGCGCATGACCGTTTGCAATATGTCAATCGAAGCGGGTGCCCGCGCTGGCATGATCGCTCCCGACGACACAACCTATCAATACATTCAGGGGCGGCCGTACGCGCCAAAAGGCGCCGAGTGGGATGCCGCGGTAGCACGCTGGAAGCAGCTTCCGACCGACGACGGCGCTACTTACGACAAACAAATTTCGCTCGATGCAGCGGCGCTCGAGCCGATGATCACTTTCGGTACCAACCCAGGCATGGGGATTCCGATCACGGCTTTGGTGCCCAACCCTTCCGATATCGCCGATCCTCAGGAGCGCGATTCGCTTGCGAAAGCGCTGCGCTATATGGATCTGCAACCAGGCAAGCCCCTACTTGGGCATGCCGTGAATGTCGTATTTATTGGAAGTTGCACCAATTCACGCATCTCCGATTTGCGGAATGCCGCCGCGATTCTGCGAGGGCGCAAGGTGAGCCCCAATGTTCGCGTGATGGTGGTGCCCGGCTCACAGCAGGTGAAGGCGCAAGCCCAGGCCGAAGGGCTGGATCAGGTCTTCAAAGACGCGGGCGCGGATTGGCGCGAAGCCGGTTGCTCCATGTGCATCGCGATGAATGGCGATCAGCTTCAACCCGGCGAGTACAGCGTCTCCACCAGCAATCGTAACTTCGAAGGACGCCAAGGTAAAGGCGGCCGGACGTTTCTCGCGAGTCCCCAGACCGCGGCCGCCAGTGCGCTCACCGGCGTAGTCACCGATGTGAGGACATTGTTGTCATGAACGTGGCACAGACACGCATCGTGCGCAAGCGCATTCTTGTCTGTGTTGCACTTAGACCCTCTTTCCACTCAAACCAACACAGGCCACCTCTGTCATGATTAAATTCACGCCTTTCGAAAGCCGCTTGGTTCCTCTGCCGATCGACAATATCGACACCGACCAGATCATCCCCGCGCGCTTCCTCAAGACGATCTCGAAAGAAGGCCTGGGCGATCAGCTTTTCAACGACTGGCGCTACGACGCGGAAGGCAAGCCCAAGCCGGACTTCATCATAAATCGGCCGGAATCGAAGGCCGCGCGGATACTGCTGACTGGTGACAACTTCGGCTGCGGCAGCTCGCGTGAGCATGCCCCTTGGGCGCTCACTCAATATGGGTTCCGCGCGGTGATCAGTACTTCTTTCGCCGACATTTTCAAACAGAACTCCGTCAAAAATTCGTTGCTGCCGATCGTCGTACCGCCGGACGTACACCAGGAGTTGTTCCGTCATCCCGAGCAATCCGTCAAGGTCGATCTCGCCAGCCAGACCCTGACGCTGCCGGACGGACGCGCGGTGGAATTTCCAGTGGACAGTTTCGCAAAGCACTGCATGTTGGAGGGCGTAGATGAGCTCGGCTTTATTTTGAAACAGGCTCCCGCCATTGAACAATATGAACGCAAAGCTGCTACCCGCTGGAAGCTCACCGCCTGAACGAACAATCTGCGGCGCTGCGTTAATATTTACTCATGCGATCTCTTGCGGCGCTCGTACTGTTCGTTTCGCTTCTTTACTCCTCTGAGCCGCCCAAGTTCGCGGTCACTCCCGGCATGCAGGCGGCGATTGAGCAGGTTTCGCCGGACTCGCTGAAGGGCAATCTTTCGTTCATCGCGTCCGATCTGCTGGAAGGACGGAATACGCCGTCGCCGGGACTGGACCTCGCGGCTGAATACATAGCCGCGCAACTTCGCCGTGCTGGACTCGAACCGGGCGGAGACGACGAATATTTTCAGACCGCGAAGATGTTTGTTCAGGAGCCCAACACCGAAGGCTTCGAGTTGAAGATTTCGGACGGCGGCAAGAACGCCACTTTTCATGCCGGCGACGCGTCCATCGCGCTGAACAAGGCAATGGACCTGTCCGGCGTTCCGGTTTTCAAGCTGAACTTTTCCGACGCCGCAATGATCCAGGTGTTGACAGCGGAACAAATCGACGGGAAAGTGGTCTTCACTGAGTTCTCGCGCGGTGCCATGCGCAGCGGGCAAGCCGCGATGAGCAAGTTGCGGACGATGAAACCGGCGCTGCTCCTGGTGCTCGATCGAACGGGCATTAACCGGGCGGCGAGAGGAGGCCAACTCTACGATCCGGAGAATCATGGCCGTGAGCAGCCACCGCGCATCTCGATTTCAGGCGAGGCTGCGGCCCAACTCTTCGATGCGATGCCAGCGGGGCTGACGACAGCAACTGCGTCCATTCACGCGGCTGCGCCAAAACAGCAACCTGTGACATTACGGAATGTGGTTGCCATTTTGCGAGGCTCCGATCCGGCGCTGAAAGAGACCTGCGTGCTGGTAACGGCCCACTACGATCATCTGGGTGTCAGGCCCGCGGGCGAAGGCGATCGCATTTTCAATGGCGCGAATGACGACGGAAGCGGGACCGTTTCTGTGATTGAACTCGCCACGGCGCTCTCCAAGCTGAAGCAGCGCCCGAAACGTAGTATCGTGTTCGTCACCTTCTTCGGCGAGGAAAAGGGTGGGTTCGGTGCTCGCTACTACGCCAACCATCCCGTGTTCCCGATTGCGAAGACGGTGGCGGATGTGAACCTCGAGCAGGTGGGCCGGACGGATTCGACGCAAGGGCCGCAGATTGCGAACGCAACCTTGACCGGATTCGATTATTCCAACGTGGCGGATTTCCTCAAGACCGCGGGCGAGATCACCGGGGTCAAAGTGTATAAGGACGAGCACAACAGCGATTCCTATTTTGGGAGAAGCGATAACCAGGCATTCGCGGAGATGGGAGTGCCTTCGCATACCTTGTGCGTGGCCTTTCAGTACTCGGATTATCATGGCGTGGGCGATGAATGGCGGAAGATCGATTATGCAAATATGGCCAAAGTGGACCAGATGGTCGCGCTGGGGCTGATCATGCTCGCCGATAGCCGCGAAGTGCCGCATTGGGATCCGGCGAACAGCAAGGCAGCAGCCTATCTGAAGGCTTGGAAAGGCCAGCACCCCAGTGATCTGCAGTGAGTTAATGCTTCAACATCTCGCGCGCGGCATTGTATCCTGGAGCGCCCATCACTCCCCCGCCCGGGTGCGTGCCCGAGCCGCACAAATACAGGCCGTGGATCGGGGTTTTGTAGCGCGAACAGGCGGGTACCGGGCGCATCACGAACATCTGATCGAGGCTCATCTCGCCGTGGAAGATGTTGCCGCCTGTCAAGCCGAACCGCCGCTCCAGATCCAGCGGAGTCAACACCTGGCGCTCAATCACGTGTGACCGGAAACCTGGAGCATACTCGTCGATCAGATCGAGAACGCGATCCGCGAACGGTTCGCGAAGCTGGTCCCAATTCGCATCCCGTAATGTGTAGGGCGCGTACTGCAGAAAGATGCCCATGATGTGCTTACCCGGCGGCGCGAGCGAGGGATCGTACATGGTCGGCACGGTTAGTTCGAGCAGCGGCGATTGCGAGGGCTTGCCATACTTGGCGTCGTCCCAAGCGCGCTCGATGTAATCGATCGACGGACAGATATGCATGGTCGCGCGATGCTGCGGGCCGGAGGCGCCCGGAAGCGCACGGAAGTCGGGCAGTCCATCCAGCGCCAGATTGATCTTGCACGAAGTACCCTCGGTTCGATAGGAGCGAATCTCATTCAACAAATCGGCCGGCAACTCGCGCTCTTCGATCAGGTGCAGAAACGTCTGATGCGGGGTGAGATTGCTAGCCACCACGCCGGCTTCGATCTCCTCGCCGCTTTCCAGCACCACGCCGCGCACCCGGCCGTTCTCAATGCGGATGCGGGATACGGCGGCGCCCGTTCGGATCTCAGCGCCACGGCTCCGGGCCGAAGCGGCGATCGCTTCCGACACGCTGCCCATGCCGCCGCGCACAAAACCCCACAGCCCGCGCTTGCCTTCTACGCTGCCCATGACATGGTGCAGCAGGATGTAAGCGGTGCCCTGGGATCGAGGGCCGCCATTCGCGCCGATCACTCCGTCAGTAGCAAGCGTGACCTTCACCTCTTCGGCTTCAAACCATTCATCGAGAAAATCGGCGGCGCTTTCGGTGAAGATTTTAACCAAGCCGCTCATCTGCTTTGGACCGAGACGGCGAAAGCGTCCGGCCAGCTTGAGATAGTCGATGAAGCCGCCCATGCGCCGCGGGGGAAACTCAGGTGGCGTAGTCAAGAGCAGGCTCTCGATTACTCCCGAGAGGCGCTCCAGGTGGCGCTCGTAGGCGGGAAAGACTTCGGCATCCTTCTTTGAGAACTTGGCGATTTCGGCGAGCGTCCGCCTGGCATCCTGCCACATGAACAGGTGCCGGTTATCCGGAAACGGCGAGAAGAACGCAGGATCCTTCGCATCCACCTGGTACCCAAAGCGCGGCAGATCCAGATCGTGAATAATGCGTTCCTGCAGAAGGCTGGTGAGATAGGCGGCAGTCGAGACGCGGTACCCCGGCCAAACCTCCTCGGTCACGCAGCAGCCGCCCACCAGTTCGCGCTTTTCGAGCACGAGCACGCGCCGGCCCGCCCCCGCCAGGTATGCGGCGGCGACTAAACCGTTATGCCCTCCGCCAACCAGGACTATATCGAATTTTTTCAACTTGCATTGTAACTCTGGATAGCCAACCGCGGCTGGTTCCTTGAAGGCTCAGTCACTTGGTTAGATGGCTATTCACATGCACTGATCCTGCCAACCCGCTACTGCGGGCGCGTGGAGGGTGAAAAATGTCGTTCGGCTTGTACATTGCCGGGTTTATTATTTTGATTATCGGATTGGCTATTGGAGCCAATATGATGCATGTCCCGGCTCAGTGGATTGGCGTCGGCGTCGTGGTCTTGATTGGCTTGGGAATCCTGACGGGTGTGACCAGGACCAAGCAGCGGGATCCTTCGAATTAGCTCAGATCTGAGGTTCAAAGACGATGACCGCGAGCGGTGGCAATGTGAGGCTGACGCTCTGATTGCGGCCATGAGCAGGAATGGGGCTGGTAGACACGGAGCCCTGATTGCCGAGATTGCTACCGCCGAAATGCTCTGAGTCGGTGTTGATAATCTCCCGGTAGGTGCCCGGCTGTGGTGCGCCAACTCTATAATTCCAGCGTGGGACCGGCGTAAAGTTACAGCAGACGAGCAGAGTTGATTTTCCGTCTGCCGAGTGCCTGAGGAACGAGATCACGGAATCTTCGCTATCCCGGAAATCCACCCATTCGAACCCGGAGTAATGGAAATCGTTACCATAGAACGCCGGATGCGATTTGTAGACGCGATTTAATTCTCGAATCAGGTGCTGTAACTTGCGATGGTGGTCAAATTGAAGCAGTTCCCATTCCACGCTGGCATCGTGATTCCACTCGTTCCATTGTCCGATTTCCGAACCCATGAAGAGTAGCTTTTTGCCGGGATGGGCATACATGTAGGCCAGAAATGCGCGTACATTCGCGAATTTCCGCCAAACGTCGCCTGGCATCTTACTCAACAGTGATTTCTTGCCGTGCACGACTTCATCGTGAGAAATAGGCAGCAGGAAATTTTCCGTAAACGCGTAAAGCATGCTGAACGTGATGCTGTTGTGGTGATACTTCCGGTACACTGGGTCCTGCGAGAAGTAATTCAACATGTCGTGCATCCAGCCCATGTTCCACTTCATCGTGAAGCCGAGTCCATTGAGATAGACAGGGCGAGAAACACCGGAAAACGACGTGGATTCTTCAGCCATGGTGACCACGCCAGGAAACTGATGCGCCAGTTCATTGAAGCGCTTTAGGAAGTCAATTGCTTCCAGGTTCTCGTTCCCGCCGTGTATGTTGGGAACCCACTCGCCCGGCTTGCGCGAGTAATCCAGATACAGCATGGATGCGACAGCGTCCACGCGCAATCCGTCAATGTGATACTTTTCCAGCCAGAACAGAGCGTTTGAGATCAGGAATGTGCGGACTTCGTTCCTCCCGTAGTTGAAGACGAGTGTTCCCCAATCGCGGTGCTCGCCTTTACGGGGATCCGCGTGTTCGTACAACGCGGTGCCATCGAAAAACGCGAGGCCGTGCGCGTCTTTCGGAAAGTGCGCCGGCACCCAATCCATGATGACGCCGATCCCCGATTGATGGCAGCAGTCGATAAAGTACATGAAATCCTGGGGAGTGCCGAAGCGGGCAGACGGCGCATAGTAGCCACTGACTTGATAACCCCAGGAGCCCGAGAAAGGATGCTCCATCGGCGGCATCAGCTCAATATGCGTGTAACCCAGCCGCTTGACATACTCAACCAGGGTGCTTGCCAGCTCGCGATAGCTCAGGTACGAATTGTGGGGTCCGCGCATCCAGGAGCCGAGGTGCAGCTCATAGATCGACATTGGCTCCCGGAGATAGTTCTTCCGGGCGCGAGCTTGCATCCACTTGTCGTCTTCCCAGGTGTAGAGCGAGATGTCACAGACCACGGACGCGGTCTTCGGCGGGACTTCCATTTGAAACCCGTATGGATCGGCCTTTTGCTGGTGGTGACCCAGAAAACGCGAACGCACCGAATACTTGTAACAGGAGCCAATCCCGATCTCCGGGATAAAAAGCTCCCAGATACCGCCGGTACGCAGCCGCATGGGGTGACGATGCGCGTCCCAATCGTTGAAGTCGCCTACCACGCCGACCAGTTCCGCATTCGGAGCCCATACAGCGAAACGAACTCCCGGCACCTCCTCGCAAGTGACCAGGTGCGCGCCCATGGTTTTAAAGCTTTCGTGGAAGGTGCCCTCGCCATGCAGATGCAGATCGAAACTGGTGAGAAGAGGCGGGAAACGGTAGGCATCTTCCATCTCTTGCTCCGCGCCATTCCAGAGTTTCGCGTGCAAGCGGTAGGTGCCCGGATCGTGCTCGAGCCTGGAGACATAAAAGCCCTGAGGGTGCGTTTTCTCCATCGGATGAAGAGTGCCCGCAACGTTGACGGAAACGCCGGCAGCCTGGGGCAAGTAGGCGCGAACCTCCCAACCCGCTTCCACGCGGTGCGGCCCGAGAATGCGGAAAGGATCGCTGTAATAGCCGCCAACTATGGCTTCCACTTCATTGGGAGTCATCGCAGTTATTATGGCAGGGAATGGATCGAATCCGGCGCTTTCCGAAAGCGGAGTTGCATGTTCATCTGGAAGGATCGATGCAGCCCGCGACGTTGATCGAGATTGACCCATCGCTCACGATCGCGGAGATCGCGGCGAACATGCCGGCCGGGAACACCTTCGACGCGTTCATCGAGAGCTACAAATGGGCAGCCCGGCGGTTGACGCGGCCCGAGGACTACGCCATAGCCACGCGGCGCTTGCTCGCCGCCTTAGCCGCGCAGAATGTGAAATACGCGGAAATCACTTTGTCCGCGGGCGTGATTTTATGGCGGGAGCTCGACATCGCCCCGATCTACGATGCAATCTGGCGCGAAACACAAACATCTTCCGTTCCAGCGTTTTGGATACTGGATGCAGTACGCCACTTCGGCGCGGAACCGGCTATGCGGGTGGCGGAGTTCGCGGTTTCGCGCCGCCATGAGGGTGTCGTCGCGTTCGGGCTGGGCGGCGATGAACGACGTGGACCAGCCGAATGGTTCCGCGAAGTTTTCGCGTTCGCGCGCCACGGCGGGCTGCACCTGGTCTGCCATGCGGGAGAAACGGTGGGGCCGGAGTCGATCTGGGCGGCGCTGGAGATCGGGACCGAACGGATCGGTCATGGAATCACCGCGGCGCGGGATCCGGCACTGCTGGCGCATCTACGGGATCGAAACATTCCTCTAGAAATTTGTATTTCGAGCAATGTGTCCACGGGCGTTGTGGCCAGTCTTGAGCAGCATCCCGTTCGGCGGATTTATGAGGCTGGGGTCCCGGTGGTGTTGAATACCGATGATCCCGCGCTGTTCCGGACGGATCTGTGCCGGGAATATGAGGTAGCGGAGCAGGTGTTCGGGTTACCGGTTGAGGAGTTGGCAAGGCGGAGTTTGGATTTGGGGTTCGGTGCGGCCGATGGCCTGGCCCCCCAGAAATGAACGAGGCGCATCTCGCTCGTCCTGTGTCTCCGGTTCCTTGACCTTGGGCTGGCGTTATCTCTCAAAGTGCCACACAGGCATTCTTGCCTGTGTCTGGAGTTTCTACATTTCCCATCAGATTTGTTTTTACCAAGAAATGGGCGAGCCTTGCCCAGGCATAACACACAAACGTCGGTCTGTATAGATTTTAATTGACAGACCGACGTTAATGGGTCATGCTGTTCCTGAGCCCATGCTCAGGAGCCCGCCATGAACGATGAAACCAAAGATCTCATTTTAGGTGTATTTGAAGCTTCTCTCGAAGCACAACTGCGCGCCGTCCGCCGCCTCCGTCAAGGTGAGCCGCCGTCGCCAACGCCCCGGCATCGCGAAAGTCTGTCACAAGTGGATATGGCTTTCGACATACTTAAGAAGGCCCGCTCCCCCTTGCATGTCTCCCAGATCTTGGAGCGAATCGGTAAACAGTTCGGCCTCACCGTCGATCGGGAAAGCCTGGTTTCGTCTCTCACCAAGAAGGTGGCCCGCGGCGACCGTTTCCTCCGCCCGGAAAAGAATACCTTCTCACTGCGGCCGGAGGTCCAGTGAGCCTGCTTTCCGCATTTCTGGCCATCGTCGAGGACTGGCGTGGCGTGTTCCCGCAACAGCGCACTTATCAGCGAGCAGTACGGCAATCACTCGGCTCGCTGGTCTGCCTTGGCCGACGCTGCCTCTCTCGTATTATCTGGACCAATGGCGGGCAGGACCGCAGCTGGAGCGCCGAGTATTTTCTCCATTCGCGCTGCCAGTGGGAACCGCAGCAGCTATTCCAGCCGATCCTGAAGCACGCTCTGACTTTCTGCCCGCAACGCTTGGTCGGTGTGGCCCTCGACGATACCCGGCTGCGAAAGACGGGCCGCTCGATTCCACAGGCGTTCTATCAACGCGATCCTTTGTCGCCACCGTTTCACGTCAATCTGGTTCTGGGCTTGCGCTTTCTGCAGGCTTCGCTGCTGGTACCGTTACATCGAAATGCTCCGGTCGGCGCACGCGCCTTGCCGATTCGATTTGAAGAAGTCTCGCGCATCAAACGTCCCGGCAAGAAAGCCACTGAAGAGTTGAAGAAACAGTATCGCGAGGCGGCCAAGAAGCACAATCTGTCTCGCAGCTTTGTCGAGATGGGCAAGCAACTACGGCAGGAACTGGATCAACTCGGCGGTCGCAACAAGATATTAGTGTTGGCCGGCGACGGTAGCTTCTGCAATCGCACCTGCTTTGGCGATCCCAAGGACCCGCAAACGGGGATTCCAGAACGCTCAATCTTGCTGGTCCGCGCCCGCAAAGATGCCAAGCTCTGCTTCCGGGCACCCGCCGATTCGCGCCGGTTTTATGCGGTCGAGAAGTTTACGCCTGAACAAGTGCGCAAAGACGATGATCGTGCCTGGAAAACCACCAAGATCTTTTACGGCGGGAAACGTCGTAAGATCCGGTATAAAGAGGTCGGCAGCGTGTACTGGCAGCGAGGAGCCAAGCAGCGTCCGCTTCGCCTCATCGTGATCGCGC
>JBPCOQ010000219.1:0-6297 GCA_051000095.1 Bryobacteraceae bacterium
GGACAGGCGCGCCCAGGGTTGCCTCCGCGTTTTGCTTTAACTGACGGAGCACGTACGCCGAGATTTCGGGCGGTGTGAAGGTCCGTCCGCCGAGCTGGAGCTGCAGCACGGACTCGCTTCCTTCAGCTTATGGGGCTTTGGCTGTGATTATGAGAGTGGCGGTAGTGCTCCGCGATATGGGCCCGCTCGTTGCTGTGATCGACAAAGCGTATCTGCCGGCCGCCGCAGTACCCTGTGAAATGGTGAGCGTTACAGTCCCAGATCCCGCAATGCTGGTTGGCGAGAAGGTTGCTGTCGCTCCCGTAGGTAACCCACTCAGTGTAAACCCTAGACGGCCATCGAATGCTCCCACTGAGGACACTCGCACTGAGAACCGGATCGGGGAACCGGGGCCAGCCGGCGCTGCTGGTCCCGTCGCATTTACTACAAAATCAGCGGGGATAAACGTGAACTGCGAGGGAGGGAACCCTGGAATCGTATAAAGAGTACGGGCCGTTGCTCGTTTTGAGCCGCAGAGCAAAGTCACAGCGTCCACTGTATACGGTCCACCTGCAGAACGCGCGATTTTGATTCCATTGAAATTCAGCGTCACTGCACTCGCGCCGGCCGGAACCGAGCCGTTCCCCGTAGCATAGTCGACGCGCTTACCCGCTGCATCTGTCAATTGGGCGCTCCAACTACAGGAGGCTAGCGAAGCGCTAGAGATCCCGATTCGTGAGCGAAGTAGGTCGAATTTGGGGCCAATTCCGGTGATGATCCCGGCAGTCGAATTTTGCCCGGTGAAGGATAGCGCGGGTTTCGCCAAGCTAGGGGCGAACGGAGTAAACGCACCCGTTGTCCCGGCATTCGCCTTCCAATCCGCCGTTAAGTCTCCGCTGTTATCCACGAGGTAGAGCCAAGCATTGATTCGCTGATACGGGCCGGCGCCGAGTCGGCTCAGTTCAGCGCTGGAAAACACCAAGCTAATCTGCTGGGAGCCGACTGGGAGATCCGCCGCGGCCGATTCCTGCGCGATGATGCTCTGGTTAGCTCCCTGCAGTTGCAGTGAGAAGCGGTAGGTGCCGGCTGTCGTAACGTTGATATTGGCCGTTTCCGCCAAGTCGCTGCCTTGAGCCGCATCGGAGAACGACACAAATTTCGCCAAGGTTTGGGCTGTGACGCGGAATCGAGTCGCAGCCGTGCGCGAAAAATTCGTACCCGCCAGAGAAGTGCCCGTGATGGATAATAGCGCCGCGTAGGTGCCTGGTCCCGAAGGTACAAAGGCACCGGTATAGAGTCCGTCGCCCGTCGCTGCATCGAACGGGCCGTTATCGATCAGCGGCACAGTCACGGCTACACCCGGCTGCGTGACATTCCATTGCAGGGTGGCGGGATCGAAGCTTTGCGACGGATCTCGTTGAATCGTGATCGTGTTGATGCCAGGCCCCGAACTGGCGGCAGCCACGTCCCCGAACAGCAGCACGGGATCCAGTACCGTAGCGCCCACCGGCGGCAAGGCTAGATCGGCCTGGACTTCGTGCAGCGGGCCGCCTGTATTGCTCAATTGCACAGCGTATTCGTAATCCGTGTGCGTTGCATCCACGACCTGCTGGCTAACAAGTTGATAATTGCCGATACTGGTTTGACTCGACAAGGACATCGGAGCCCTGATGGTGGCTGTGATAATAGCTCCGGACACAGGCCGGTTGCCGTCGAACACGAGTCTGAAAGAATGACCTGATCGCCCACTTTGTAGCTGCTCGCGTCGGTGAGGGCGCCAGCTCGGACTGTGGAGGATGCGAAATACGTCGCTACAACAGCAGAAGCCGCATTAACAGGAGTCGCATTGGCCCGAACCACGTAGGTGCCAGAGGGCGATCCAGCGGGCACTTGGATGATGGTGTGAGTGCCCGGTAACGAGAATATAGCGGAGTTGTCCTCAATGGCCATATCTTGATCCGTCTGGAGAGTAAAGGTGAATCCGAGCGAGACAGCGTTAGCGCTTGTTACCTCGACACCGGAAGGCAGAATCAAAGAAACCACCACTCCCGGATCGCTCGTCGCGATGTCGAACGTGTTGTCGCCGGTCGTGTCGCCTTCCACTGTGAACGGCAGAAGAGTGGCTGGAGAGTTTGCCGGAACGGCGGCTCCCCGCGTATCGTATCCGCTCAACTGGACTGTTGCGGCCGAAATCGGAACAGTCTGCGCCGCCGCGAACGTTGTTCCCAACAGCATCGCCAGCAGAAACCGGGCTTCATTTCGTTTCATTGCTTTTTTCCTTTCTGTCCGTTGTCGAAGTCACAGACTAGGCAACGCTCCATCTGTTCACCAAGAGGTATAAGGAAATAACGATCAATCCAGGCTGTATTGCGCATGCGTTCCCTGCCATCGGCCCCTGCGTAGCCGCCTTCGATTGTTAAGAGTTTGCTACCGGTTATGGTTGAGAACACATCTAGGAAAATCCTGCCGCGGTAGCGCCAGGGCTGCGGAAAGGGAAAGATGGTCTCGAAATCGGGCCGGGTGTCAACGCGGCCGGTGTAGCTCTGCAGCACCAGCCAGGAGCTGTCGGGAGACAGCCGGTCGGCATCATGAGGTCCCTGCAACCAGTGCTGCCCGGTCTTGGCGAAACGACGGCCATTTTGGCGTCATCTAAACCTCGGCGAAATAAAACGTGAACTTGCGCCCGGGCGGTATCACGGCGCCGGCTTGCCATTCTGCATCGGTTGCCGCTCGCACCGAGGTAGTTGGATGGGCTAAGTCCAAGGCGTACTTATTGAGCGTATAAACGTTCGGCGCCTTGTAGCCGACTTCAATGAGCCCGGCCACCAGCACCTGCGTCGCGCGGCCCGCGACCGAACGGAACTCGTAGTCTTTCGCATAGTTGAATTCCCAGTTCACGCCGAGTTCCCCGGAGATCGGACTTCGCCAACCCTGGGCAAACCGTACGAGCTGGCAGTACTGCCGAACCGCAGGTGTCAACCGGAATTCGAGCGGGTCGCGGGCGAACGCGATACCTGCGCACAGCAACCATCCGGGTGAAACCAGGTATTTGCCCAGCCGAGTCATAAGTTGCATAGCTTCACTCGGGAGGGAAGAAATCTTTCCGAGTCCGCTCAATCTGGCGGATGTTCATGACCACGGCAGCCGCTACGCCTTGGTCTCGGATCGTGGAATGATTGCGTCCCATCGTTGGATCGCTGAGACCGATGTATGGACCAATTACAGTAAAACCGTCATATGCGGCGCTCGCCATGGTGACGGCTGTATCGTTAAGCGCAAAGGATGTAGTTGGATCCGTGCCGGTATTCACGAAACGGCCATCCGGTTGTTGCACAATATGAATGGCTTGAATCCTCCCGAGCAATCGATATTGGGTGTTCGCGACAAGGATGTTATAGGGAGCGGCCTCGACTCCACTGAGCCTCCCGTTGCTATCCCGATCCGCGTCGGCCGATGCGTAGTAATAAGAGATCGATTCCGAGAATGATGTGTCCTGGGAAGGACAGGGGGAAGACTTCGCTCGGCGGCGCTGGATACATCGCATTGAACTTTCGCAACCGCATCGACGGTCAAGTCGTTTGCGCCTGGCCCGAACGCCTGCAGGATCTTGCGCCTGGTCCAAGGATTCAATCTCCCCAAGTAGAATGCCACGCAAGACGGGAAGTTCAGACCGGTACGTGTGGTGTTCCAGGCGTAGACAGAATCCGCCAACGACGAGCCGTGGTGCGGGGTGTCGAGCGTGGTTAGCGAGAGCACTACGGGGGTCTGGTTTCCCTTGGGCTGATCGCGGTTCATCTGGAGGAAGCGCCGGACGAAGAGGCCCCCCTTGCTGTGCGCGACTAAATGCACGTGCGCGTAGGGCGATCCAAATTCACCCCCGACCCGATAGATATTGTCACTTAGGACGGCAGATCCTTTTTCAATGCTCACCTGAGGATCGATTCTGGTCTGGCAATCGAACGGAATCTTCATATTCATTAGCAAGCCGACAAAGTTCTGGCCTCCATCGGATGAATCGTCGCGATTGGGCGTGCAGATCGATGATACGGCTGGCTTCGGCCCCCACACCCACGGACCGGCATTCCATCCATGGATGAGCATCACCGGGTACATCACGCGAAAATTCAAGCTACGCATATAGCCGAGGGCTTGGGGATCTCCGTCCGGATGCTTTTCATCCGGATACGTGATCGTAAATTCGGTTATCGCTCCCGTGGGGAAAGCTCCGTTCGTGCCGCGGAGTGGAAATTTCAGGTCCTGCGTGCTGATTGGCAGGCACACTGTCGTGTAAGTGTCCGTCTGCGACGCTGTGACGTCCACAGGTGTTTGTGGACGGCCATTCACATACACTTGAAGCGTTCCCGACCGGTTGCCTACGGTAGATACACTCAACTCCATCCAGGCAACCGAGGAGAGCACATCATTGGCGACATATGTGGACCAATTTTGCAGAAACCCGGATCCGTCGAACTCGCCGGCAGTGCCCGGCCCGGCAACACGGTAAACGCTGATCCGTACGGGATTAAGGCCGAATTGGGTATCACCCCACCATTCCCAGCCGGGATCGCTGGTGGTACATTGGGCTCTTACCAGACCGGAACCGATCAATGTAAAAATAGTGAACACGAACACTCGGAAACAACGCTGCATAGGTTTACCCCTCTTCTGGTGGCCTAAGTCGAGATGGTGAGTACTCCGCATGGAGCTACAACGTAATAGTGCTTGAGGAATAGAAGAATCTCAAAAATAGTTCGAGAAAAATCCGCAATCCCTAGCTCAGTGGCCAATACTGCCGGGGAGGCGACCCGAGGAGATGCCCCTCATTCGCCACCTGCTGGGAAGCCGGTTAGCCTGAATGGCTCTCTTGGTACTCTTCGAGCCACGCCATCTGGATCGCTTCCAGCTTGCCTTCGGTGGATGACATCGG
This sequence comes from Bryobacteraceae bacterium, assembly GCA_051000095.1. Lineage (GTDB taxonomy): Bacteria > Acidobacteriota > Terriglobia > Bryobacterales > Bryobacteraceae > JBBSHP01. The sequence goes on from JBPCOQ010000219.1 coordinate 4,907, forward strand.
GTCGTCCTTGAACTCTTCTAGCTCGGTGATCCATTGGTGCATGTCGGTGTAGCGGATATGGGTTGGGTCGATATCCGGGAACTTCTCAGCCAGCGCGAGCGCGATGTCGTCGGTGCGGTCCCAGGTGAGTGCGGGCATTAGATGTTGATTCCCTTCAGCATGTTTTCGGCCAACTTCATGGTCGCTTGGTTCAACTGCTCGATCTTGTCGAGAATCAACCCATGGGTCTCGGAATGATAGGCCAGCAGCAACTCGTTCACGGCCTTGTCGATGGCGGCGCGCTCCTCGTCGCTCAGGTCGAAATAGACATCGCCGCGACGGGCCTTTTCCGTCGCTGCCAGGATCGTGTCCGCCTCCACGCGAGCTTCGCGCACCTGGCGGTCTTTGAAATCCTGTTCCGCTTTTTCAAACGACTCCAGGATCATTCGCTCCACCTGATCGTCCGTTAACCCGTAGGACGGCTTCACGTCCACGCTGTGCTCTTTGCCGGTCCTTAGATCGCGAGCCGTGACATTCAGGATCCCGTTCGCGTCGATGAGAAAACGCACTTCGATCCGAGCCATCCCTGCGGGCATCGGGTCGATGTCCTTCAAGTCGAAACGGGCCAGGCTGCGGCAATCCTTGACTAACTCGCGCTCGCCTTGTACGACATGGATCAAGACGTTGGTCTGGCCTTCGACACCGGTAGTGAAGCTTTCAATCGCGCTTGCGGGAATCGTTGAATTGCGGTGAATCAGTTTCGAGACGACACCACCCATAATCTCGATCCCGAGCGAAAGCGGCGTGACGTCCAGAAGCAGCTTGTCTTCCACCTGTCCCGAAAGAATCCCCGCCTGCACGGCTGCTCCGAGCGCAACTACCTCGTCCGGATTGAGCTCGGTGTGCGGCTTGGATCGGAACAGCGCCTCCACCGCGGACCGCACCAGCGGAATGCGCGTCGAGCCGCCGACCATCACTACTTCATCGATCTGCTCGACTGTGACTCCGGCGTCCCGGATGCAGTCGCGGCAGGAACCGAGCGTGCGGTCGATTACTGGCATGATCAGTTTGTCGAACAGCTCGCGACCGATTTCACGCCGATAACTCTTGCCGTGATAATCCAGATCGATGGTCGTGGAAGGAATGAAAGAGAGCTGCTCCTTGGCTTCGATGACCGCGCGGCGGAGCCGTTGGACTCCTTCACTGCCGGTCGAAAGGTCCGCGCCCCACTCGCTCTGTACGTCTTCGAGCGCGATTCGCAACAGCAGGTTGTCGATGTCGTCGCCGCCCAGGTGGGTGTCGCCATTGGTGGCGAGGACCTCGAAGATCCCGTCATGCAGCTTCAAAATGGAGATGTCGAAGGTTCCGCCGCCGAAGTCATATACGGCGATAATGCCGTTCTGGCGCTTATC
>JBPCOQ010000002.1:0-22736 GCA_051000095.1 Bryobacteraceae bacterium
GCGAAAACTGTTCGCCTTCCCGCCGGAATTACTGTTCGCGTTCAGCCCGGAATCCTGTTCGTCTTCACCCCGGAACGCTCTTCGCGTTCACCCAGGAATCCCGTTCGCCTTGCCCCGGAATCCCCAACTTTACCTCCGTATGCCGAAAACAAGCATCATCACTGGCTCATGGCCCCGAGTGAGACGCTTGACCGATCCGGTAATAGTTAGCGTATCCACGATCAATTAGCGCCAGGCGCGCTCCTCTAGCTTGGTGAGCCGCGTGCCGTGATCGAGTTCGATCCGTTCCAGCCGCGCGTCCATCCTATCGAGCCGCGCGTCGATCTTTTCGAGGCGCTTGAGCATTTCCTCGAAACGCCGGTTCGTGTCGGATTTCATCTCGTCCAGACGGCGGTTCATATCGTCGAGACGGCGGTTCATATCGTCCAAACGGCGGTTGTTCGTCGAAACCGCGGCCCATACGCTGATTAGGATGGTTACCATGAGAGGCAGCGTGACCTCGAAAAACGGTTTGTCGAAAATAGCTGGATTCACTTCTTCAGCTCTCCTCTTTCGATTCGCAGATCGTCGTTGCGCTAACAGAACTCGAAGAACTCGTCATTGCTCATGGCCCGGAGTGAGACTCTAGCTGGCGTGTCCGCTAATGGTTAGCATCTCCCTAACTACCGCCAAGCGCGCTCCTCCAGCTTGGTGAGCCGCGTCCCGTGGTCGAATTCGATCCGCTCCAGGCGCGCATCCATCTTATCGAGCCGTGCGTCGATCTTGTCGAACCGCCTCATCGCTTCCTCTGAGCGCCGGTTAATATCACCGTTAATATCGTCAAGACGTTTATTGTTGCTCCAGACCGCGAGCCAAACCATGGAAACGATGGTTACCACGAGGGGCAGCGTAACCTCGAAAAATGGCTTATCGAAAATACCTGGATTCACTTCTTCACTTTACCTCTTGTATGCCGAAAAAGAGAGCATCGTCATCGGAGCGAGAAGCCGATAGGTCCGGTAAGGTTAGCATGTCCATATCTCTACCGCTAGGCGACGCTCCTCCAGCTTGGTGAGCCGCGTACCGTGATCCTGCAAACCGCTTTCGATGCGCTCCAGCATTTCCTCGAACGGCGGTCCATATCGGATTTCATATCGTCCAGATGGCGATTGTTCGTCGAAACTGCGGCCCGCACGCTGATTAGGATTGCCACCAGCAGTGGGAGCGTGATCTCAAAAAACGGGATGGTTAGCATCCCCACCTGTTTAGATTATCTATCCACAATAAAAAAGGGGGAGCCGAAGCTCCCCCTTTCTAGCAGACTGCTACGCAGTCCGGTTTAGTGGCCGTCGTTCTCGCCCACCTGACCTGTCCTCGGGAGACCCGGGGAGTCAAGCTGGATAGCGAGATAACCTTCCGCCAGTTTTTGTGCACCGAGATCGCTGATGAAAGCGAACCCATGACAGTACTGGAATTTGGTCGTGGCGATGATATAGCCTTGGAATCCCGGAGTAGCCGCGATACCAAAGTTCATACCATTGGACAACGTACCTACGAGCTCCGCGCCCGCAGGAATCGTTTGGGAGGTTGCCGCTGCTGGGGCCGCCCCACCGCCAGTTGTGCCGCCATAGTAGTTCAAGGTCACAGTACCCGCCTGGGTAGGTGTGCCAAATGGATCAAGCGAAGTATTTGCAATCGCCATGCCGGTGTCGAAGCCTGCCTGGTTCGTTACGAACGGGAAAAGCAGGTTGCACGTGCAAGCGTTGATGGTGAACAGGGTACGAGTGGGACCCGGGCAGAAGCGCGGAATGGGATCGCTCGTGGTAGCGGTGTTTACCGTGGATTGGGGCGAGAAAGCAACGGTACCGGTTGACACGCCAAGTCCCGGCAGGTTGTTCGTCGTATTGGAGACGAACGCGACGCTGATGGGCACGTTGAGGGATTCAACGGCGTTCGGGTTCGCGTTGACGATCTCATATACGGCGGCTGTAGCGCCCCCGACAACCGTCATGCTACCCGAAACCAGAGTAGCTGTGCCGCCGCTCGGAATGCTCGTTCCGGCGAGAACCAACGGAATCGTTGTGGGCGCAAAGAGACTCACGCCAGCACCGATGTTAGTGAAGGTGAAGCCAATGCGCGTACCGAAGTCCGCGACGCCGATGCCACCGTTTCCAGATCCGTTCGTCGCCGCAGAAACGAAGCCGGATTCCGTGTTATAAGGGAAGCCTGGAACATTTTGGAGTGTAGAAGCCAACTGGCCGATAACGGTAACATTGGTTGGGGGTGTGCCAACGGCAACCGTAGTCGCGAGATAACCGCGAGCTTTAAACGAAGAGGCGAAGCCTTCTTGAGCTCGAAGGGTGAAATTATTGGTCTGACCCACTGAGGCACCAGAGGTAACTAAGTTTCCGTTGGCGTTTAGACACTGCAGGAAGGTAGTGCTAGTTCCGCCAACAACCAGACCAGGCTGAATGAAGGCAATGGTCTGCTGCGGGTTGTTGATCGTCACCTGTTGCGAACCGTTAATCGCGACGTACATCACGATCTGAGTCGGAACCAGCGTGGATGACGTGCCGAGCTGGCAAGCATTCGCACGAACGTTGGTGATTCGGATGGTGCGAACCAAGTTTGTGCCGGGCGCATCAATCGGCACACCAAGCCAAGCGACGGAACTGGCACCGACTTGCTGGCCCTGGTAGATGTTCGGGAATCCGGACCGGTAGGGACCCGTGTTACCCACGCCACCGCCGTTGCCCAATTGACCATTGGCTACGCAACCTGTGCCGGTCAGGAATCCAGTAGAGGTGCTAACCTGGCAGAATGCCTGCAATGCGGGAGTTTGGTTGGACGGTGGATTGGGAGCAGTCAACGGAACCTGACTTCCGACTGCCGGATATGGCTCGTCAATTAGTAGCAAAGCCTCGGAGCCGTTGCCGGGTCCGACGATCCTGCTGGTGATGTTGGTGTTCAGAAAAACGGTTACGTTGGTCAGCGGAATCGCCTGGCCAGCGGGGGTCGGGCTTCCACCAGTGCAATTGAGCACCAGATCGCCAACCAGTTCTGTGATACCTTCTGCCCGAACGATCGGGGGGACACCCGCGTTGGCGACGCACGTAAAGGCATTCGGGTTAAAGAATTGTGCGTGAGCCGGGACGCTGGCGACCAGCAGAAAGGCAACTACTGAGAACGCAAATATCCATTTGCGAAAATCTGCCATTTCCTTCTCCTTGTGAAGTCTTGAATTTGAATTGATGGAAGTTCTCTTTTTCAACCTGAGCCTCTAACTGTTCAATTTGAAGAAGACCGCATCGGCTTCAGCACACAAATAAGAGTCAGAGCGCCGCCCCGTTCCGGAGCGTTGCCGCCCTTCCCCACCCGTTTACTTGACCTGGCCTCATCATCTCTTTATAGCTCGATCGTTTTGGACTTCTCTTACCTTAAATACCGCAAATACCGCGCAGATGGAGCCACGCGGTTGGGTCTCTGTGCTTGCGGGATTCAAAAATCGTCTATGAATGCCGCTAAACCCCTGTATCGACACAATCAAATCATTGATAACACTACCCGCCATGTAAGTCAAGCGGAAAGTGATACTTCCGATCCGATTGCTATCCAGGCCGAAAAAACAGCCCAGTTGAATATTTAACCATGGTGTACAGCTAAAGTCAATAACTTACAGGGAAAAGCGTCCAATTTCATTAAATGGACGGTTGGGCGGGGTCAGGGGGGGTCGGCAACCCAGGACAGAAGTTCAGGAAGAACCCTTGCTGACCCGTTTGCGGGCAGGCTGCGCGCGGTTCAGCAGAATCACCGCGTTGCCGAGACGCGACCGTGAGGGAGCGGTTTTTACCACGGGCCGCTAGCCTAGGTCCCTTTGGTCATTGTCCTTTCGTCATCTCAGGCCCACACAGGCTGAAGGCCTGTGCCACCAACAACCTGGTCCCGCTCGATGGATTGATCTGGAACGCACTTGCGCCCGCTGGGACCAGCCATGTTTCACCTTGCCGGTAGCGCTCACCGCCGATGGCGCCCTCGCCTTCATGGAAAATCAGCAGTTCGAAGCCATCGGCGCGCGGCTTGAAATCCGCTGCCTGGTCCAGGCGCAAAGCTTCCGTTCGAAAGTGCGGGCACTCCACCGGCAGCGTAACCGGTTTTGCTTCAAATCCGGTGGTCTGGCAAACCTGCAATGCTTTGTCCAGATGCAGCTCGCGCTCGCTCCCGTAGTCGTAGATGCGGTAGGTGACGTCGGAATGCTGCTGGATTTCGCACAGTGCCAGCCCAGCGCCGATCGCGTGAACCGTGCCGGCGGGCGTGAAGAACGTCTCGCCCGCGCGTACGTCGATCCAATTCAGCAGATCCACGATCTCTCCGGAGAGCGCTGCCTGCCTCAGACGCCGCGGCGTGATCGAGTCCCGAAGCCCCAGTGCGATCTGCGCGCCCGGCTCGGCCCGTAGGATGTGCCACATTTCCGTCTTGCCGCGCGAGTTTTCATGTATGGCGGCGAACTTGTCATCCGGATGCACCTGCACCGAAAGGCGGCTCGACGTGAACAGAAACTTGACCAGTAGAGGCAGGTCCGCTTCAAACCAGACCTCGCCGATCTTCTTGTTTGAGGACGGGTACCAGGGCGCCAGGTCTGTCGATCCCCAAGGCTTTTCCTTGAAAGTCGCGGGCAGGCGGGTGGGCTTGGCCGACATCTTCCACGAATCTACCATCTTTGTGTCTTAGTCGAAGCTGCGGCCAGAGATGCTGGAATCTAAGTGTATGGGTTACTCAAACTGAGCCGCGACCATAGGGAGCGGTCACATTATAAATCGATTACGACGCTGTGCCTATCTAATTACCTTTTCGTGCTACGGCTGCCACTTGGATGCGGAACGCACGCAGCGTGGCCATGCATCGGGCTCCGTCGATCAACGGCATAACCTGCCAGGCAGCCGCCTCATCGAAGCCGATCCCCAGCGGATTTCCGAGGAGTTAAAGCGGATGGACCAGCCGCCGTATGAGATGGATGCAAGTCGTCGCGACGTGGTACTGGCGGCTTTGCGCGAGCGATGCCAACGCCAGCAATGGCGCCTGCTGGCCGCCCACGTGCGCACGAATCACATCCATATCGTAATCGCCGGCGAAGTTCGGCCCGAGCGGATCATGAACGATGTAAAGTCGTACGCGAGCCGTTGCCTCAACCGGATGGAATGGGATGAACCCGCTCGCAAGCGATGGGCAAGGCACGGGAGCACACGATGGCTATGGAAACCGGAGCAGGTCTCCGCAGCCATTCACTACGTCGTCCATGAGCAGGGCGAACCCATGGCGGTTTTCGAGGCAGTGGGAATTAATCGTTAATCAAGGATGACCGCTCCCTACGGTCGCGGCTCAGCTTGGCAGCTTGGCGCATATGCTTCCATTCCACTTTCTCCTGTGATATACATGCTGTCGGGTATGCGGGTCTTGCTAGTTGAAGACGAGTTCGAGATGGCGGGGTTCATCGCCCGCGGCTTGCGCGAACAGAGCTACGCCGTGGACGTGGCCGGCGATGGCGAACAGGCGCTCTACCTGGCGGAGGTCAACACCTATGATTTCGCCATTCTGGATGTGCGGCTCCCGGCGACAGACGGCTTTTCGGTGTGCCGGGAGCTGCGCCGCCGGTCGTTCCGCGCGCCGATTCTGATGCTAACGGCGCTCGATGACGTAGAGGATCTGGTCTGCGGATTGAATTGCGGCGCCGACGACTACCTCACCAAACCATTTGATTTCCGGGTGCTGCGAGCCCGCATCGCGGCGTTGCTGCGGCGCGCTGAAGTCTTGCGGCCGAGCAACATGCAGGTGGCGGACCTGACGTTGAACACCTGGGACCACACCGCCGAGCGGGGTGGGCGCAACATACGCCTCACCGCCAAGGAGTACGCGCTGCTCGAGCTGTTTATGCTTCGCGCGGGCCAGGTGCTGGGGCGGGAAGTAATCGCGGAACATGTGTGGGACGAGCATTTTGACCCGTTTTCGAATGTGATCGATGTCTACGTGAACCGGTTGCGCAAGAAGGTCGACCATGGGTTCCGAACGCACCTGATCCACACCCGGCGAAGCGAAGGCTATGTACTCGCGGCCAGCCCGGCGGATACATATGTTTAGTAGTATCAGAGTCCGGCTGACGATCTGGTATCTGGCGATCTTCGGTAGCCTGCTGATCGCCTTCAGCGTATACGTCTATTCGCTGCTGGCCAGCGATCTCCAGAAACAGTTCGATACTTCCCTGCATAGAACGGCGATGGCAACGGCGAACTACTTCACCGAGTTCGTCGAGCGCAAGAATGAGCTCGGCGGCGCGCGGGAGACCGTAAAGGAATTGCAGTTCGGGGAGCTGCGAACCGCCATTCTCCGTGAAGGAAAGCTGCTGGCGGCCAGTGGGCCGGATGTTATCGACAGGATGCAATCGACGGGTATCGCGCCTATGCTGGAAGCCGCCTCCCATCCGTTTTTCGCGACGGACGCGCGCGGGCGAGAGCGGCTGGCGGTGGTTCCGATTGAACAAGGGGGCGTGCATTACGCCATCGTCGCAATGGAACCTCTACAGGAATTGGGCATGCAGTTGGCGCGAATTCGCAGGATCTTCTTTATCGGAATTCCGGCGGCGCTGCTGTTAGCCGCGGCCGGTGGATTCCTGCTGGCGAGAAAAAGCCTGGAGCCGGTGGTCAGGATCTCGATGCAGGCGGAGCGGATCAGCGCCAAGAATTTGCACGAGCGCTTGAACATCCCGAATCCGCGCGATGAACTGGGCAAATTGGCAGGAGTGATCAACGCGCTGCTTTCGCGTCTCGAACTGTCGTTCCGTGTAATGCGCGAATTCATGGCCGACGCGTCGCATGAACTGCGAACCCCGATCGCGATCATTCATGGGGAGGCCGACGTTACTCTTTCGCGGAACCGGACTCCCGAGGATTATCGCGAGTCTTTGGGGATCGTCAACCGGCAATCGAACCGGCTGGGGCGCATCGTTAACGACATGTTGGTACTGGCCCGCGCGGATTCAGGGCAGCAGCCGCTGCGGCTGGAAGAGATCTATCTCGACGACCTGCTGGCGGAGTGTTGCGATGCCGCCCAGACGCTGGCGAGCGCGGCCGATGTTCGTTTGACGCTCGAAGCCGAAAAAGACATATCGTTTCAGGGTGACGAAGAGCTGCTGCGGCGGATGACCCTGAACCTGCTTGACAATGCGATCCACTACACGCCGGCTGGCGGTTTGGTGTCGGCCAAGCTCGTAAGGAAGGAGGCCCAGGTGCGGTTGAGCGTTTCCGATACGGGAATCGGAATTCCACCCGATTGTGCCTCGCGCGTGTTTGATCGCTTCTATCGAATCGAGAACTCGTGCAAGAGCCCGGATGGAGGCAGCGGGCTGGGGCTTTCGATCGTCAAATTTGCAGCCGAGGCGCACCGTGGAAGCGTGGATCTGTGGAGTGAGCCGGGACGCGGCAGCACCTTTACCGTGAAACTGCCGGCTTCTTCATAATTTCTTTAGCTCATCGGCAACTTCGTTTGCGCTGAGCGGCAGGTAGCCTTCGCCCGCCAGCTTCGCTTGGCCGCCCGGCGAAAGCAACTTCCGCGCGTATTGTTCCATGGCGGAATCGAGCGGCTTGCCTGGAGCGCGGTTCACGTACAGAGTGAGGTAAGAGGAGAGATCGGCGAGCGGGAGCATCTTCACCGCGGATGAGAGTCGCTTTGCCGCATGGGATTCGGCAATCGCGATGCCGTATGGATCATTGGCTACTGCCTGCATGATATCCGTGCCGGAAGACAGCGGCTCATAACTACGCGCGAGTGGAAAACCGCCCATTTTGGCATGGCGCAGGGCGGAAACGAACGTTCCATCGTCGCGCGGCCCATAGAGGTGGATGTCGCGATCCGTCCATCCCAGTTGAGCCCATCGAGTAATGTCGCCATTGGATCCGCCGGTCGTAAAGATGCGGGCTACTTGATCAATCGTGAGATCCGTCAGAGGGTTCTTCGCGTTGATATAGACGCCCCGCTGAGTCGAGTGAGCGATGCGGATGCCAGCCGGCTCGTATCCATAGACTTGGCGGAAAGGCCTTACCTCGAGCGGCCAGATCTCTCGATCGATCAGCGCATAAGGTGACATGCCGGTGATCAGGCGGTAAAGAGCGATCTTCGCGGTTTGCTTCCCGGTCGCGTGGCTCCGAGCGACCGATGGAAGCTCGAGTTTCGCTCGCTCCTCCGTCAACTCGCGCGCATTGAGGGGCAGATAGTAGGGCGGCGCGGACGCAATCGCCTGTTGGCCTGCTTTGGACAGCGCCAGATGCAGATACTCTCTTACAAACGGATCGATCGGTTCGCCTGGAAGGCGGCGTATATAGATGAGGAGGTAGCGATCGTATGGGTATTTGCCGCTGATGACGTTTGTCTCTGTCAAATCGATATCTCCGATCGTAACTAGCCTGGTCCCTGGGACGGCGATGTTACCGGACGCGAATCCAATCGCGCCGGGATCTTCACGAACGCGTTGCACGACCTGGGTTGACTGGGCAAATGCATCGTAGCCTCGAGTGAAGCGCCGCCCCGGCATCTTTTTCAGCATGAAAGAGGCTAAACCGGCGGCGGCTTCTTCGGCAATGCCGCAGGGATGAACTGGACGCGCGGCCCAATCGGCTTTGAGACCAAGCTGGCCCCAGTGCGTGATATCGCCTTCCGGACTGCCGGTGCTGAAGACACGCGCGACCTGCGCGGGCGTGAGATTTTGAATTGGATTTGCGTCGTTCACGTAAATGCCGACGGGGGCCGATAACGCCCGTGGATTGAGCGAGCAGTGGGCTACCCGAATCGGTACAGGATCGGCGCCGACGAAGGCTCGGTACGCTTCCAGTTCCATTGCTGAGAATTCCGCGCCCATGGGAGCGAGGGCCGAGACGCCCAGGGTTAGCGCCGGGGCAGCGGTGGCCGTGCCTTTTAGTTGTGTTTTGAATTTGGTGCTGGGATGGGTTTGGAGGTAAAGGGCGTTTAGGTTGGCGACGATTCCGCCCATGTCGTTGTAACCGACGATGGTGATGGCTAGGAGTAGGGGATAAGCCCTCCAGAAACCCATTACCAAATGCTTGATTCTGGTGAGTGGAGCAGGCGGTTTCGCCTGCCGGGCGACCGAAGGTCGCCTTCCGAGGGCGGGCTGAAGCCCACCCCACTATCCACGACCACCATCGCTCCCGCTAAAGCATGTCCCACGTTAGTTTCGCCTGGGTTGCTCGCAGCGGTAGGTATAGGCCCTGGTTTAGGACTTGTTGTTGCCCTTCACGGCTCAGGATAAAACGAAGGAACTCTTCCAGTGCCGGATTGAGTGGCTTGCCTGGGGCCTTGTTCGTGTTCAGATACAGGACGCGGCTCAGCGGGTAAGTGGCTCGCGCGACATTCTCATAAGTGGGTGCATAGAACGGACCGGCCTTAGTCTGCCCGAGTGGGAGCATCTTCACGCCCGCGTCGATGTAGGCGACACCGGAGTAACCAATACCGTAGCGGTCCGCCGCCACACGCCCGGCGAGCGGAAACACGACTTTCTCGAAGTTGATGTCGTCGCGCCACTCACCGCGTTGTCCATTGGCGCTCAGGACTCGCTGGCGGACGAACTCTTCGAATCCATTCCAAGGCTTAATGCCGTAAACGTGAATGGGCTTATCCGCCCATTCGCCTGACAATCCCAGTTGACCCCATTTGGTGATCGGCTCACCTCCGCGATGACGAGTGCGGGAAAGAATCGCGTCGAGTTGATCGAACCCAATCTTCTCAAGCGGGTTGTCTTTGTTTACAAAAAGCCCGACAGCATCCAGAAAACCAAAGTGCCGGTAAGAACCGCCGCAGATCGGAACACTCAGCGGGTTGTAGCCGAATTTCGCCTTGAATCCCGTGATGTCATCCGGCTTCAATTCGCGCGACACGAACACAAAGTCCAGATTTCCTTTTACGAGTTCTACCGCGCCTAAGCTGCCCGCGTAGGGTGGTGCATTGGTGATGGTTACGTCGGGATAGTATTTTCTGAATGCATCCACCCAAAGCTTGACGAGTTTGGGCAGCACATCTGACGAGGCCGACTTGAAGTTGCCCGAGATCTTAATGTCTTTACGCGGCTGATAGGCGGGCAGCGCGGGATCGAGGGTTGGCTGGAGGATTTCAGGCGTAGGCTCGGCGCGACCTGCTGTTCGACCCTTTTCTTCGTCAGTGGGTGTTTGTGGATGGTTCGGGGGACGAGCCGGCGTGAGCCATTCCACCATTTGATCTTGAGCGAAGAGAAGGAATGTTGCGGTTGCGAGGAGGATAAGCGCTTTCTTCATTGAAGTTCCTCTTACCAAACCATTTTGATCGCGAATTGAATCTGCCGCGCTGTGGTCGAGGTGGTGGTGAGCGCACCGGCACTCGTAACGGGAGTGAGGTTCTGATTGAAGATCAGGATATTCGTTGAATTCGGAGGCGCAAAGTTGGTGTGGTTCAGCACGTTGAAAAACTCCGCGCGGAACTGCACGTTGAACGTTTCGGAAATGCGCGGTATGCGATTGTTCTTGAACAGCGACGTATCGACATTCAGCAGACCAGGCCCGATGGCCCCGTTTCGTCCGGCATTGCCCAGCCTATTCCCGGGAGTGGGCGCCGCGAAGCAGGCGATGTTGATGTAATGAGCCGGATTGCCGGGGTTGACCGGGCGGTTGCATCCCGGCAGGGATAGCCGGTCCGGGTAATCGTAAGCGAAACTCGCGATGAGCGAGCCCAGAGGGTCTCCGCCGATCAGGGGAGTGAAGGGCTGACCGGACGAGACCTGTAGAATGGTTCCCAACTGCCATCCGCCGGCGGCCCAATTTACCGCCTTCCTTTGCGTCCGAGCCGATGGAATTTCCCAAAGAGCATTGGCGACGAAGTTATGACGAATGTCAAAGTCCGATAACCCTCGCCGGACACGTGGATCGAAGAGTGGAAGATTCGTCAAGGAGTTAGCAAACGCCGTGGTGCCGGACTCGGAGTTTGTATCCAAGCTCTTTGAAAATGTGTAGGAACCCTGGATCTGGAACCCGTGGCTCAACCGCTTCAAGATACGCGCCTGCAGAGCGTTATATGAGGACGATACCTGCCAAAGCACTGGCGTGATAATACCGGCGTTGGGATTCAGTTTTATCCCGCTGCCGATCGGGGTGGGCCAAACATAACCCTGCGGTGTCAGCGTCGGCTGGACGGTGTTTGCGTCTGAGGTTGTAAAAGGCAAGTGAACCCCGTGCGAACCGGAGTAACCCAGCTCCAGCACAAGATCATTCAACATCTGATGCTGCACGTTGAGATTCCACTCGAGCACGTAATTGCGCTTGGGATTCTGTTCGATCGCGGAAACCCTTAACGCGTTCGAAGGCAAGTTGCTGTAGAGAGCATCCGGAAAAGATCCCGCCGGGAGCTTACTGATGGAGCCTTGCTGATAATAAGGAGCGCTCAATACCGTGGGCAACAGGAATTCGTACGTGAGCGGCAGCACGTCATACTGGCCGAAGCCGCCGCGGACGGCAGTCTTGCCGGTTTTGAAAGGGTCCCACGAAAATCCCACGCGCGGAGAGAAATCGCGTAGCGTCGGATTGTGAAAAAACGGCGACCCGATTTTTAGTTGCGGCGCCCCGAGGCTGGGCAACGTTGCCAGCCGGTTGTGTTCCTCGGTGGGAACGGTGGCCATCTCGTAACGCAATCCCAGGTTCAGCGTGAGATTTCGTTTGACGCGCCAGTCGTCCTGCATATAGATGCCAAAGACGGTTTGGCGGAGTCCGATTGGGTTCGAAGTATTGGGAAGATTCGCGGTGAAAGATGTGGGGACGTTGTTCAGGAAGTTCGCCAGCGAACCGAAGATGACCATGCCGTTGGTGCTGCCCGCGACGCCATTCGATTGAATACGCTCCGCGGCGATTCCGAACTTGATCGCGTGGGCATTCTTGGTCCAGAAAAGATCGTCGTAGGCTTGGTAGGAATTATAGTGAAAATCGTACTCGCCGATGGCGCCGAGCCCTCCCTGAAAGGTTGAAAGACCTGTGACGTTGATCTGCCCGGCCGAACGGCCCGGAATGAAGGCCAAGCTTGGGTCGGCGACCGCTGGATTGAGTGCCCGGATGGTCTTCACCGCTTCCGAAATGGCCCGATTAAAGCCGATCCGCGCGAAATTGATCAGGGTTGGCGCGAAGATGTGGCTCTCCTCCAGATTCGCGCTGCGGCGCTGGGAGACCGTTCCGAGCAGCGTGTCGCCGAAACTGTCGGGTCCATTCAGATTCGAGTTGTCCAGGAGGAAGGTTCCGTGGAGCTCGTCCTTATCGGAGAAGCGATGGTCGATACGGGAGGTGAAGAAATTCTCCTCCGTAATGTTTTGACTTGAAAACCGGTATTGTCCAATCGTAGCGGTGAGAGGCACATTGGGTAAAGGATACAAATTCAGGTATGGGGCGACCTTTGGATTTACTATCGCGCGGGCCGCGGCGGTGGGAACGGTGATCACATTGCTGACGCCCAAACTCTGGCGGACGCCTTCGTAATCGGCAAAGAAAAAAGTCTTGTCGCGACGGATGAAACCGCCGGCGGAACCGCCAAACTGATTTCGTTTGAAAGGTGGCGCGCTGGCCCCATCGAAAAAGTTGCGAGCGTCCAGCGCGCTATTTCGTAGGAATTCGTAAGCTGATCCGTGGAGATTGTTGGTTCCCGCCCGGGTTACCGCATTCACAACCGCGCCGGAGCTCTTGCCGTAGTCGGCGGGCGCGTTGCCCGTCACAACCGAGAACTCCTGGATCGCGTCGACGCCGAGGGTCTGGCCGAGAACGCTGGCTGGACTACCGCCCGCATAATCGTTCACGCTGACGCCATCCAGACGGTAATTGTTCTGCTGAGGACGATTGCCATTGATCGTCATCTGCGCGCCCAAACCGCGATTGCTGCGGGTGATGCTTAATCCCTGGGTAGGCTGGGTGCGCACCACGGCAACTCCGGGCTCGAGAGCGGCTAAGGATGTCCAGTCGCGGCCATTCAGCGGCAGTTGACGAACCGTGGGTCCTTCCACAACCGCGCCGGTGGAGGAACTCGCTGCATCGACAGCCGGCGCGGATTCTTTCACTTCAATAGTGGAGGTGGTGTTGCCGATCTGCAGGGGAACGTTGACGACGACTTCGGTGCCAACCGAGACGGCCAGGTCCGTTCTCAGGACGTTGGAAAAGCCCGCGGCCGAAACCGTCAGCTTGTAAGAACCGGGCGTCAAATTGGGCGCGCTGTACAGCCCGCTTGAATTGGTGGTTAGCTGGCGCGAATTGCCGGTGTCGTTACTCTCGATCGTCACGTGCGCGGCCGGCACGGCCGCGCCGGCCGGATCGGTGACTGTACCGCTAATCGTGCCTCCGGCTACCTGGGCCTTTGCTGCGTGGAAGCCGAAAGCAAGGCAGGCGAGGACAGTGAGAATTCGCTGCATGGTGGAATGTCCATATTCTAATCAAGCCACATTAACGCACGATTAAGCGGTTTCGAGGGCGAATAAACGGCGGGGAAGTTAGCGCTTTAGGTAGTTCTTAAGCTCCAAAGGCCGCTGGAGCGCTTCGGGTATGGTGGTATGGTAGCAGTATGGCATCGGCTAAGGTCACATTTACACTCGATCAAGCCACGGTCACCCGGTTACAGGATGCCGCTGCCCGGCTTGGCAAACCCAAGAGCGAGGTTGTCCGTGACGCTGTACTCGAGTACTACGACCGTATCGGACGCTTGAGCGAACGTGAGCGGGCCAGTATGCTCAAGATTTTCGACGAGCTCGTTCCGAAGATTCCCTCTCGAACCGCCGCGGAAGCGGACCGGGAGATTTCCGAAATCCGGAGGGCACGGCGGGCGGGTGGCCGTCGAACGGGACGGCGCATCAGAAAGTGATTGTTCTTGACACATCCGTGCTAATAGATAGCCTTTCGGGCCCAAAACGATCGGCACAGCGGCTCCGGGCAGCGATTGAGCGCCACGAGCGGATGCTCATACCCTCTCTGGTCCTCTATGAGTGGCTGCGAGGTCCGCGTCTGCCGTCCGAAATCGCCGCGCAGGAAGCGTTGTTTCCTTCCGAACAAGCCATTGTATTCGGGCCGCGCGAGGCCTCGCTCAGCGCGGAGATTTATCGGACACTTCGGCGGCCGCGAGGTCGCGAAATCGATATCGCTATAGCCGCTTGTGCGATTGTCAGAGACGCCGATCTCTGGAGTTTGAATACGACCGACTTCAAAGATATCCCACAGCTTCGGTTCACGGCTCCAGATTAGTCATTCACCCGGATTTTTCTCTTCCACTTTGCCGCCCTGCTATACTGTTACTTCACAACCCCACCTCTGTGGAGGGTAGTCTCCGTGTTCTTTAGTATTCAGGAGTTAGAGCACCGGAAAGTTCTTTTTGAAACGAGCTTTCCCCCCGGCGAGATCGATTTTCTCGACTCTCATCTCAGTCAGCTTTCGGATCTTGAGACGCTTGGATCCGTGGAGTTGCTCGGAAACACGCTGGGTGAAATTCGAGTCCAAGGCAAGCTGAAGGTCATTATGGAAGCCGAGTGCGACCGGTGTCTGGAAGCTGCCCGGTTACCGGTTGAATCGGCGTTCGATTTGTTTTACCGTCCGGCCACGCCGGTGAAGCGCCCTCACGCGGCTGAAGAGGTCAAGATCGACGAAGGAGAAGCCGAGATCGCTTTCTATGAAGATGGTCTCGAGCTTGAAGATATTTTGCGGGAGCAGATCCTGCTCTCGATCCCGATGCAGCGCATCTGTAGCGAAACTTGCCAGGGCATCTGTCTGGTATGTGGACAGAACCGGAACCTGGTGAATTGCGGATGCCAGGCGAAGCCTGAGGACGACCGTTGGGCGGCGCTGAAAAATTTGAACGTGAGAGGAATCTAAGATGCCCAATCCGAAGCGAAGACATTCCAAGCAGCGCTCGTCCACGCGCCGTGCCCACGACCACCTGCGGCGCCCTGGCATTTCCGAATGCCCCAACTGCCACGAGCCCAAGCTGCCGCACCGCGCCTGTCCGAAGTGTGGACGCTACAAAGGCCGTGAAGTAATCGAAGTCGCCGAAGAATAGCCCGGAGACGTGTGGATTCGCGCCAATGCTGACCATCGCCGTCGACGCAATGGGCGGCGACACTGCCCCCAAAGCGGAAGTGGAAGGATCTATACGCGCGGCGCGTTCACTCAATGTCCGTATTATCCTGGTCGGGCGTGAAGATGTCCTCCGCAAAGAGCTCGAGCAGCACGATAAAGTAGACGGCCTGCCCATCGAGATCCATCACGCCAGTGAAGTGATCACGATGGTAGACAGCGCGGCCAAGGCCATGCGGAACAAGCGCGACAGCTCCGTGCGGGTCGCCGCCAGGCTGGTTCGTGAGGGCGCTGCCCAGGGAGTCGTCTCGGCAGGCAACACTGGCGCCGTCATGGCCACGTGCAAGATGGTGCAAGGCATGATTCCCGGCGTGGTTCGTCCCGCCTTGGCTTCCGCTTTCCCCACGCTAAAGGGCCGGCCCGTCATCGTGGTCGATGTCGGCGCCAATGTAGATTGCAGCGCGCGGATGCTTGCGCAGTTCGCCGTCATGGGCGACATTTACTCTCGCGTGATCTTCCACACCAACCGTCCGCGGGTGGGACTGCTGTCGATCGGTGAAGAGGAAATGAAGGGGAACGAGCTGACGCGGGCCGCCACTCCCTTGCTCAAATCCCTCCCAATCAATTTCATCGGGAATGTGGAAGGCCGCGACCTCTATGCGGGCGAAACGGATGTAATCGTGTGTGATGGTTTTATCGGAAATGTGGCGCTCAAAGTGAGCGAGGGCCTGGTCGACATGATCAAGAGCATGCTTCAGGATTCCTTGAAGTCCACCATTACACGCCAGGTCGGTTATCTGCTGGCGAGGACCGCGTTTCAGGACTTCAAGAAGCGCGTGGATTATTCGGAGTTCGGCGGCGCTCCACTGCTCGGCGTCAAAGGAGTGGTTATCATCACGCACGGGCGATCCAATGCCAACGCGATCAAGAACTCGATTCGAGTGGCGGCCGAGTTTGCCGGCGGCAATGTCAACCAACGCATCGAAGGCGAGCTCGGGCGCTGGTCCGCGGCGGCAGACTAGATGACGAGAATGCTAAAACTTTTGTTGGTCGTGGGGCAGGTGATCTTGTCACCTGCCTTGTTCGCCGCGCAGGATCCCGTTCAATGGACGCTGACCCTCGACCAAAAAACCGCCCCGCCAGGCTCGCACGTACTCGGCAAACTGAAAGGCACGCTCGAAAGCGGCTGGCACCTATATTCTCCGACCACTCCCAAGGGCGGCCCGATTCCTACCACGATCTTGTTGGCGGAAAGCCCGGTGGTCGCTGGCGTGAAAGCGTACGAGCCCAAACCGGAGCGCAAATTCGATCCCAACTTCCAACTCGATACGGAAACATTCGGCGAGCAAGTTGTTTTCCTGTTCGACATCGAGCTGAAAAAGGACGCAGCCGCCGGATCCGTTGAGCTAACCGCCCAGACGCGCTATCAATGCTGCAACGATAAAGAGTGCCTGCCACCGAAGCGCAAGACTGCCTCAGCCACAATCAACATTGACCCGAGCGCCAAAGCTGCCGCGATCTCCATTCCGGGAGGCTACACCGAATTCCGCACCGTGGCGGCGGGCGCCAAGCCCGCTGCCCCTATCACGCCAATCGCGCCGGCTCCCGAATCGCAAGACCTCGGCCGGTTCCTGCTAATCGCATTCGGCGCCGGACTCGCGGCCATCTTCACCCCCTGCGTCTTCCCGATGATCCCGTTCACCGTCTCCTATTTCGTCAAGCGGGAAAACACCACGCAGCGCGAAGGAATCATGCAGGCCCTGGTCTTCTGTCTCGGCATCATCGTACTCTTCACGGGTCTCGGCTTGCTCATGAAGGCGATCGCCGGACCCTTCGGCGTCGTGCAACTCGGCAACAGCCCCTGGGTGAATGGCTTCGTCGCGTTCGTCTTCATCGTCTTCGGATTGAGTCTGCTCGGCGCGTACGAGCTCACTTTGCCGTCGGGCCTGTTGACCAGACTCAATCAGGCTTCTGACCGCGGTGGTTACGGCGGCACTTTGCTCATGGGCCTGACTTTTACGCTGACCTCGTTCGCGTGCATCGGCCCCATTGTGGGTCCACTTCTCGTGGCCTCCGTGCAGACCAGTGGATTGCAACCGGTGCTCGGCATGATGGCCTTCGCAACAGGATTGGCCGCGCCGTTTTTCCTGCTGGCGCTCTTCCCGTCTTACCTGCAGCGTCTTCCCAAAAGCGGAGGATGGCTGATGCGGGTGAAAGTGGTGCTCGGATTTATCGTGCTCGCCGTCTCGCTGAAGTATGTGAGCTCAGTGGATCAGGTCCTCCAGAAGAATCTGATCTCGCGCGAACTGTTCCTGGCCGCATGGGTCGTCTTGTTCGCCATGCCGGGTCTGTATCTGCTCGGCTTCCTGCGCCTCGAAGGAGTCAAATCGGAAGAGCGCATCGGCGTGGGCCGTGTTTTAGTCGCTGCGATGTTCCTCATCTTCTCATTGAGCTTGCTACCAGGGATGTTCGGCAGCACGCTAGGCGAGTTGGAAGGCTACATCCCCATTGCTGCAAAAACCACAACAGAAGCAGTCTGGATGAAGAATCAATATCGCGAGGCGTTAGCAAAGGCGCGTCAGGAAAACAAATTGGTATTCATCAACTTCACCGGATACGCCTGTACCAACTGCCACTGGATGAAAGCCAACATGTTCCCGAGGCCGGAGATCAGCGGTCTACTGAAGGATTTCGTTCTCGTCGACCTGTTCACCGACGGAACGGACGCGGTCTCCGAGCAGAACCAGCAGTTAGAAGAAAAGCGTTTCGGTACGGTCGCAATCCCGTTCTACGCGATCCTCGATCCGGACGAACATGTTATCGCGACCTTTGCCAGCCTCACGAAAGACACCGCGCAATTCGCCGCTTTCCTACAGAGCCGCGACCAGCCTGCCCGCAAACCGGGTAAGGAAGCGGTTGCCGCATCCCAATGAGACACTTCCTCACCTTCGCCATCGCCATCACCCTCCTTGCCCAGACTCCCGCGTCCGAGCCGATACGCGGTTTTCCCGAGAGCCAGTGGGCTGCCGAGCACGCGCTTGAGCAGAAAGCTCAGGCGCTCCCCGAGCCCGATCGCATCCGCGCGTACATGGAGCGCATGGCCGACGTTCCGCACCACGCCGGATCAGCCGGGTCCAAGGCCGTCGCCGATTACGCACTAGGGCTATTTAAGGAGTGGGGCCTCAACGCTCGCATCGAAGAGTTCGAAGCCCTCATGCCTTATCCCACCTCCCGCGCTCTCGAGCTGGTTTCGCC
The DNA here is from genome assembly GCA_051000095.1 of Bryobacteraceae bacterium. Taxonomy (GTDB): domain Bacteria; phylum Acidobacteriota; class Terriglobia; order Bryobacterales; family Bryobacteraceae; genus JBBSHP01. The sequence goes on from JBPCOQ010000002.1 coordinate 18,348, forward strand.
CGTGAAGTTTCGCGCCGCCTTGAAAGAGCCGGCTGTTCCGGGCGATCGTTACACATCGCAGGCGGGCCAGTTGCCGACCTACAACGCCTACTCCGCGGCCGGCGATGTCACGGCGCCCTTGATCTACGTGAACTATGGATCGGTGGAGGATTACGAGTACCTCACCAAGCAGAACATCGACGTCAAAGGCAAAATCGTAATCGCGCGCTACGGCAAGGTATGGCGCGGATTAAAGCCAAAGCTCGCCGCCGAGCACGGCGCAGTGGGCTGTCTCATCTACTCCGATCCCCGCGATGACGGCTATTATCAGGGCGACGTTTATCCCAAGGGCGCGCTGCGTCCTCCCGACGGAGCGCAGCGCGGGAGCGTAGTCGATATGCCCGTGAATGTCGGGGATCCTCTGTCGCCCGGCTGGGCTTCCGAAAAAGGTAGCCGTCGGTTGGCGATCGGCGAAGCGACGACCCTGATGAAGATCCCGGTTACGCCCATCTCTTATGGCGATGCCACGCCGCTGCTTCAGAATCTTGGCGGCCCCGTAGCGCCGGAGGGATGGCGCGGAGCACTGGGCTTCACTTATCACATCGGGCCTGGTCCCGCTACCGCGCATCTTAAGCTCGATTTCGATTTCTCCACCCGCCCGCTGCATGACGTGATCGCCACGATTCCCGGCTCCGCTCAACCTGACGAATGGATTGTGTTCGGTAATCATCACGATGCCTGGGTGAATGGCGCGCACGATCCCCTCAGCGGCGCGACGTCGTTGCTGGAGGCGGCCCGCACCCTTTCCCTATTGCGCAAGCAGGGCTGGCAGCCGAAGCGCACCATCGTGTTCGCGCTGTGGGATGGCGAAGAGTTTGGCCTGCTCGGTTCCACCGAATGGGCGGAGAAGCACCAGGCCGAGCTTGCCCAAAAAGCGGTGGTCTATATCAATTCGGACAGCAACGGTCAGGGCCATATCGGTGTCGGGGGATCGCATACTCTTGAGACCTTCATGAGCGAGGTCCTGCGGGACTTGAAAGATCCTGGAGCGAGCGGAAAATCGCTGCTCGAGACCACGCGTACCCGCCGGAATCCGACCGCGCCGGATTCCAGCGAACCACCGCCTCCACCCGGATTCCACTTGGGCCCGCTCGGCGCTGGCTCCGACTACGTGGCCTTCATCGACCACATTGGAATCGCGAGCCTCAACGTCGGCTTCGGCGGTCCTAACCAGGGCGGCGTGTATCATTCGATCTACGACGATTTCGACTGGTTCAAACGGTTCGGCGATCCCGAGTTCAAGTTCGGAAAAGCGTTGGCGCAGGTGACGGTCACATCTCTGCTACGGCTTGCCGATGCACCGCTGCTGCCTTTTGAATTCGGTAATTTCGTGCGCACCGTTCGGAGCTATGTCGACCAAATCAGGAAGCAGTCGGGAACCAAGGTTGACTTCCAGGCCGTGGTTACTCAATTGGACAAAATGGATGCCGTCGCCAAATCCTTTGAGACCGCGCTCCATCGTACCGTCGATACCGGAAAGGCGGGCGACCTGGATCGCGTGAACCAGGTACTGTTTCATAGCGAGCGTGCGCTGGTCCTCGAGAAGGGTCTACCGGGCCGCGATTGGTATCGCCATCAAATCTACGCGCCTGGTCTGGCCACCGGCTACGGAGCCAAGACGCTTCCGGGCATCCGTGAAGCAGTGGAAGGCTTGCGTTGGGACGAAGCGAACCGCGAGGCTGCTGCGGTAACTAAGGCGCTCGAGCAACTGAACCATCAAATCTTCGAAGCCACTCGGTTACTGACCCAATGAGACTCCTTACCACTGCTTTTCTGATGATTCTACCGATGTTCACTCAAGCCGCAATCAAGAAGACTGCTTTCGGCGCCACCGCTGACGGCAAAGCCGTAGACCTGTACGTCCTGACGAACAAGCGCGGCATCGAAGCCGCGATCACCAACTATGGCGGAACTGTCGTTTCGCTCAAAACCCCCGATCGCTCGGGCACGACCGGCGATATCGTCCTGGGCTTCGATGACCTGAAAGGCTACCTTCAGAAGGAGCCGTACTTCGGAGCCATCATCGGGCGGTATGCCAACCGCATCGCCAAGGGCCGCTTCACACTCGACGGAAAAGAGTACAAGCTGGCCATCAACAACGGCGTGAACTCTCTGCACGGCGGCGGCAAAGGTTTTGATAAGCAGGTCTGGAATGCCAAGCCATCCGGCGACTCACTCGAATTGACTTACCTGAGCAAAGACGGCGAGGAAGGTTACCCCGGCAATTTGTCTGTGAAGGTGGTCTATGCCCTGACCCCCGCCGGTGACCTGCGGATCGACTATACCGCGACCACGGACCAAGACACGGTCTTGAATCTCTCGAACCACAGCTACTTCAATCTGGCCGGCCCGGGCAGCGGCGACATCCTAAAACACGAGCTAACGCTACACGCGAGCCGCTTTACACCGGTCGATGCAGGCCTGATCCCGACGGGCGAACTGCGTCCGGTGAAAGGCACCCCGTTCGATTTCCTACAACCGCACGCCATCGGCGAACGCATCAAGGCTTCCGACGAGCAAATCAAGCTCGGAGGCGGCTACGATCACAACTGGGTGCTCGATTCATCGGGCAGCCTCGCGAAAGCCGCTGAAGTTTACGAGCCCACGACAGGACGGGTTCTCGAAGTCTGGACGACGCAGCCGGGAATCCAGTTCTACACCGGCAACTTCCTGGACGGCACGCTCCAAGGTAAAGGCGGAAAAACGTACGGGCGACGCTCGGGCCTATGCCTCGAAACCCAGCATTTCCCGGATTCCCCGAACCACCCGAAATTCCCAACCACAGTGCTAAAGCCCGGTCAGACATTCCATCAAACGACGGTCTGGAAATTCGCAGCGCGCTAATCGGGCTTGCCGTGGAAAGCGGCCCAAAGATCGTCGAGCGAAATCGATCCAGGTTGGGCGCCCTCTTTCAACCGCAGCTTGCCTTGTTCCAACACGTACTTGTGGAAAAGACGCTTTTCCGGGTAAAAGAACCAGACTTCGGGCACGCCAATCGATTCGTAGTCGGCCAGTAATTCCGCTACTTTTCCTTTCCGATTCGACGGCGACAAACATTCGGCGACAAGAACTGGAGCTGTCCAGATGTACGGGTCTGACGGATCCTTGCGGATTGCTTCAGATATCGTACCTCCTGGATAAACGCTGATATCCGGAATCCGATACCGCAACGGATCTCGACGAATTCCCAGTCCATAGGGGGGCTGGCAAACCTCTAGTTCCGGAAAAAATCTTTCGAGTTCGCGCGCAAGCTTGCGAACAAATGCAAAGTGCCGCAGCGTCGGGGGAGGCATGATTCGGGATTCTCCATCGAGGATCTCTTCCAGCTTGTTCTCCGGCATCCGGAGCGATTCCTCATAGGTGATCGGATGAGTGGTCGTTTGCATGTTATGCACCGTGGAAAGCGGCCCAAAGATCGTCGCGCGCAATCGATCCAGGCTCTGCATTCTCTTTTAACCGCAGCTTGCCCTGTTCCAGAACATATTTCTGGAAAAGGCGTTTTTCCGGATAGAAGAACCAAACCTCGGGTACCCCAATCAATTCGTAGTCTGCTAGCAACTCCTCCGTTTTCCCTTTGCGATTTGACGGCGACAGGCATTCCGCCACGAGGATCGGCGTCGCCCAGATGTACGGCTCGCCAGGAATGATAGCGTTCTCAGGGTAAACGCTGACATCTGGAATGCGATACCGCAGCGGTTCGCGGCAGATGCCTAGTCCACACGGATCACGGCAGACATCATGGCCGGGAAAAACCCGCTCAAGCTCCTGCGAAAGCTTCCGCACAAATAGGTGATGCCCAGTAGCAGGGGGAGGCATGATCCGGGATTCTCCATCGAGGATTTCTTCCAGCTTGTTCTCCGGCATCCGGAGCGATTCCTCATAGGTGATCGGATGAGTGGTGGTTTGCATGTTATTTACCGTGGAAAGCGCGCCAAAGATCGTCGAGCGCAATCGATCCAGGTTCCCCACCCTCTTTTAACCGCAGTTTGCCGTGTTCCAGCAGGTATTTCTGAAAAACACGTTTTTGCGGATAGAAGAACCAGACCTCAGGCACCCCAATCGATTCGTAGTCTGCCAGCAAATTCGCAATTTTACCTTTGCGATTTGAGGGCGATAGGCACTCGGCGACCAGAATTGGAGATGTCCACATGTACGGATCAGAGGGATCTTTACGGATCGCTTTAGATATGGCGCTTCGTGGATAGATGCTAATATCGGGAATCCGATACCGCAACGGATCTCGCCGAATCCCCACTCCAAGTGACGCTTGGGACACCAGGTGACCGGGAAAGGCGTGCTTGAGTTCCGTAGCTAGCTCGTCCACAAATACAGCGTGCCCGACCGTCGGCG
>JBPCOQ010000028.1:0-67876 GCA_051000095.1 Bryobacteraceae bacterium
CAGCGTTCTCACATGGGTTTTCCCAATCACGCCGAAGTTGACCCCGGCACCGGTCACCTGATGCCGCCAGAATGCCCTATCACCGACTAAAAAGCGACCGGTTGCTCAACTTCGGAATTCAGGTTTAGTAGAGCCGAGGGCTACAATACCTTTGGTGCATCGTTTAGGCTCCAGGACCACAGCCGGAGGCCGCGCGGGCGAAACTGCCGCGGCACGCCGGGCACTGTCGGGCTTCTTCCTGTTCGGGCTGTTGATGTCTTTGCTTGGAGCGTTGCTGCCGCTGTGGGGTTATCATCTCGAATCCCGCTTCATCACCGTCGGGAACTACTTCCTGAGCCTCGGCGCGGGGTTCTTGATCGCGGTGAAGACGGGACCGCTACTGGTTCGCCGCAAAGGAATTAGGTTCCCAATGGTCTTGGCGAGTTCAGCGGCCTGCGGAGCTCTGTTGATACTCGCATTCACGTCCTCCCCGTCCTGGTCCGTCTGGAAACCCGTGGGACTGCTGGGCATTGGCCTGAGTGCCGGCATGTTGAATGCAGCCGTGTTCCATGCCATTTCTCCGCTCTACGAGCAGGACCGCGCCGCGACGGTTACTTTCGCGGGAGCTCTGTACGGCGCCGGCTGCCTGGTTGCGGCATTGTTGATCGCAATCATGTACTCCGTTTACTCAGCCGCCACCATTCTGATTCTGCTCGCCGCCATTCCAGCAGGCTACATCGGCATCTACTCCCGGGCCAAGTTCTCCCAGCCGGTGCTTCGTCAAGCTCCCTCGCGGGACGTTGTAAGAGATCTTAGAAATCCCGGGGTTCTGTTGTTCAGCCTGTTACTGTTCTTTCAGTTTGGGAACGAATGGTCGGTAGCGGGTTGGCTGCCCCTTTTCCTGATCCGCAGACTGGGGATTAGCCCGAGGGCAGCGCTATTCACACTGGCGTTCTACTGGGCCTCGCTGTCGGTAGGCAGGCTTCTGGCTCAGCTATTTTTAAAACGCGTAAGTCACGGGATTCTGCTCATGGCCTCGATACTGCTGGCATTGTTCGGTTGTATCGTCTTGAGCTACACAACCAACCGTTTTGGCGCGGATATGGGAATACTGTTTCTGGGCTGCGGATTCGCCTCGATTTACCCGTTAGTAGTGGAGCAGATCCGGCACCGCTTCACTTATTATCATCCTGGTTTTTATAACGGCATCTTCTCGATTGCAGTCACCGGCGGCCTGATCGCGCCCTGCCTGATTGGTTATCTGGCGCAAGCGGGCGGTGTCAGGGTGGCCATGCTGATCCCACTGCTCGGAACGGTCATGGTGCTGCTGCTGTTCCTGTGCATTCTGCTGGAGGCGAGGCTCAGCGGGGAGCCGAACGCGCGCAGCGCGGGAGCGTAGTTCAGAAAAACCGAAGCGCCGTCTCGCGGCTTCCGTCGCCGCTACGGTACACCAGTTCCAGCGAATGGATGGACTTCGTCTTGCCCTTAAAGGCGAAGAACAGGCAGCCGCTCACAGGAGCTTTGGTCGAGCCTTCCGGCAATGCCGCTCGGGCTATGATCTCTTCGATCGGGGTATCCGATGGCTTATTCTCGCCGCTTGGGCTGGTCTGCGGACGTGGAGGAAGTCTCGATTGCGCTGGGCGATTATCGCCCGGAAAGCGGCCTGCGACCGGAGGCCGGCCGAGGATCACGCCCGTGTCGCCGATACCATCAGTCGCCTCCAGCGCCGGCCGAGTCTCCCAGTCCGGATATTTGACCGAGGCGGCTACCATCCCCGGCGCCTGCGTGAACAGTACAGACTTTTTGCCATTCATCCGGAGTGTGAATTCGCCGCTGTTCAGCATCGCGCTCTTATGGGCCGCCGGAAAGACCGCAATCTCGACTACCAGGTAGTCACTCGCATCGATCACGCCGCGCTCGGCAGGGACGCTGTGGACCAGGTACTCGGCGCCGATTTCAAAGCCTTGCAGTTGAGAATGGACCGGATAATCGCTTGCTTTCTCTTTCGGCTTGGTCCCTTGCGCCTGGACCAAGCTTACGGCACATGGGGCAATCAAAAGGAGCGATGACAAGCGGCAACGCACGAATTGAGTATAATCCGACTTCATGTCCAGTCTTACGCGCCGGCAGGTAGCGGCGCTGCTCGTACCTTTTCGATTGCTTGCTCGCGCGAGAAATACTCGCGCGAAAAAAAGGCCGCTCAGCCTGCAGGCTGCAATTGAGAAAGAGATTGCCGCCACCGATCCGCTGGGCTCCGCGTTTCTCGGAATGCTCGCCGTCCGTGTTTCCGATGGCAAGGTGCTTTACCAGCAGAATCAGCAGCGGCTATTCGTTCCGGCCTCAAATGCCAAGCTGTTCACCACCGCGCTCGCGCTGCTGCGGCTTGGACCAGACTACCGGTTCGCCACCTCTATCCTGGCTGAAGGTCACGTGGATGAGAACGGGCAGCTCAAGGGTGATCTGGTGCTGGTGGGCCGCGGCGATCCCAGCCTGTCAGACAGAGTCTATCCATACACCACGGACCCCTCTACGCCAGACCCATCCAACCTGGCGCCGCTGCAACCCATCGACAAGTTAGCAGACCAGTTGATCCAGGGAGGGCTGCGCTCGGTGGACGGCGATATCGCCGGTGACGACACACGCTATCCATGGGCGCCGTATCCAGGTGGGTGGTCGAGCGGCGACGAAACCTGGGACTACGGCGCTCCCGTAAGCGCGATCATCGTCAATGATAATCGGATCACGCTGTCGATCGCGCCCGGTGGAGCCGACGGGGATCCTGCTCAGGTTGCATTCCTGCCCGCGATCGAATACTTTGAGGTAAACAACCAGGTACGAACCGACGTCCAACCCGGCAAGGCCATTCACATCGTCAGACCGGAAGGCTCGCGTGAGATTACTCTGTGGGGCCGTATTGGAATTGCCGAAGCGCCAGTGCTTGAAAGGCTGGCTATCCCGGAGCCCGCGCTATTTGGGGCGATGGTGCTTCGATCTTCACTGCTCAAGCGCGGCGTAGCCGTGCGAGGCGAGGCAGTCGTACGTCATCGCCTGCTTGCCGATAATGCTGCGCCGCCCGCTCCACTTACCGGTTCTGAAATGGCCCGCAGGACTTCGCCTCCTTTGATCCAGATCTTGCAGGTTGTCGGCAAAGTCAGCCAAAATCTTCACGCCGAGATCCTGCTGCGCGAAGTGGGAGCCGTGCGGCGCGGCAACGGAACGGTCGCCGCGGCGTTGACGGAAATGGGGGATTTCCTGATCGCGGCCGGCATCCCGGGCGACGACGTTCATTTACGCGATGGCTCGGGATTGTCTCGAAATACCCTGGTCACGCCTGATGCGATCGTGAAGCTGCTGCTGTTTCTCTATCGCTCGCCGGTTCGGGAGCAGTTCATGGCGTTGCTTCCAGTGGGCGGAGAGGATGGAAGTCTGCACCTTCGGTTCAAGGGTCATGACGAGGCGCGCGGCATCCACGCCAAAACCGGAACCTTGAGCGATGTACACGCGCTCTCCGGGTATGCGGAATCGAAGACCAACGGTTTGGTTGCGTTTTCGATTTTGATCAACAATGTGAGCGGCGAAGGCCCCAGGATCACACAGTTTCTTGATAACATTGGATTGAACCTGCTCCGTTGAAGGAGAAACACGATGCCTATTTACGAATACCTTTGCGAGGACTGCGGCACTAAGTTTGAAAAGCTGGTGCGAAATGGAGACTCGGTCGCCTGCCCATCCTGCGGCGAGGCCCACTTGAAGCCGGAGTTGTCCACCTTCGCGGCCCATTCGGGCGGGAAGTCTAAGCAGAGCGAAATGCCTTCCTGCCCTGGCGGCATGTGCCAGACGCCCGGCCTCTGCGGAATGAACTGAGGACAGGCCGAATACGTTCACTTGCTACTCAGTATCTTTTTCGCCCTCGCCCAAGCTTCCGTTCTCGCCTTCGCATTCGCTTCATTCGCATCCGGCGCTTCGCCCGCTCGCATGAAGCCGTGCCCGGCGCCTTCATAGACAACAGGCTCATAGGTCTTTCCGGCCTGCTTCATGTTGTCGGTCGCGGTGGGAATGGTCGCGTCGATGCGTGCGTCGTTCCCAGCGTAGAAACCGTATACCGGAGCCTTAATGCGTGTCATCGCGTCCGCGGCAGGCGGCGGACCATAGAACACCAATGCCGCCGCCAGATCCGGACGGTTGGTGGCAAAGCGGAAGGTTTGACCTCCACCCCAACAGAAACCCGTCACGAACAGCTTCTTCGTAGCCGCCGGAAGCTTCAATCCGTAGTCGGCTGCCGCGTTCAGATCGGCGGTGATCTGGTCCGGATTCAGCTTGCCGATAGCCGGTCCAACGCCACCAGCCGGAAAATCCGGGGTGCGTCCACCGTTCGGCCCCATGCCGGACAGCAGATCGGGCGCAATCGCGATGTACCCCGCGGCTGCGAACTCGTCAGCCACGTTTTCCACCCAATCCGTCATTCCGAAGATTTCGTGAATCACGAGAATCACCGGAGCTTTGTCCTTCGATTCGGGATAGGCAACGAAAATCTCGACCGAGCGTCCGTCGTGTTTGACAGTCACCCATTCCCGGTGGCGTGGCGACTTATCCACCTTCGCACGGGCCCAATCCTGCGCGGTCAGAGAAGCCGCGGCTAAAGCGAGAAGCATTGTGATTCGTATCATTTCATCATAGTGGCACAGAGTGGCACAGACATTCGTGTCTGTGTTGCACTTAGACCCGGACGCGGTCTCTATCGACGAACCGCACAGGCTCGAAAGCCTGTGCCACTGGCTCAGCCCACCCAGCGCAACACCCGTTCGCCCAGAGTATTCAGGCTGTTGGTCAGCCGGACACCCTCGAAGACACAGGGCCAAATCATTTGTTTTCATCCCAATCGTTGTCTACGCGCGGGCAGAGGAACATTCGTGTCTGTGTTGCACTTAGACCCGGACGCGGTCTCTATCGAAGAACCACACAGGCTCGAAAGCCTGTGTCACTTGGCTCAGCCCACCCAGCGCAACACCTGTTCGCCCAGGGTATTCAGGCTGTTGGTCAACCGGTCGGTCTCCACGTTCACAAGCGCGTAGCGCTCCGTTTTTTCATCTCCGGATCGGATCAAAGCACGGTGGTCCTGGCGCAGATTGGGCAAGTCGCCCGGCGATAACGGCGAACCACGCAGCGCGGCTGCCAGGGAATGAAGGGTCAGCTCGACATCCCAGGTGAATCGCCGGAAGCCCTCTCTCGCGGGAACTGAAGGACTGCTCAAAAGACCTGCCTCGAGCGCCATTACCGCATGCACAAAACGGTGCGAGCTGGCGAGCATAGCACTCAGGAACTTCATCCGTTCTTCCGTGGCGCCCGGTTCCAGGCCCACGCGGTCCACCGATGTCTCCGCATCCGAGCGCGCCAGCCGCGCGGCCAATCGCACGCGAGCCAGGTGAGCTGCCGGTGAGTGGTCCGGTGTCTGGTACGACTCGGCAATGATTTGGAAGTACCGGAAATAGGCGTCCAGCATGTTCGCGAGAGCCTCCGAAACCTGGTGCCGTTCCCAAGTGGGCCAGACCGCGTAAGCAAACAAGGCAAGCGCCCCGCCGGCCGCGGTATTCCATCCCCGAGCGGCAATCACGGATTTCGGATCGACTCCGGTGATCGCGATTAACAGGACCACCAGGGCACTGAGCGCGGCGACGAAAATTCCGTAGTTGGCCGGCCCAAAACAACGCATCGCAAAAAATGCCGCAACCACCAGCACAACCTTGGCCGCGAGACCAGGTGGATAGAAGTGGAAAAGAGCGGTGGTGCACAACAGCCCAACGAAGGTGCCCGCCAAGCGCAGCGCGCCACGACTAAAAGTGGAAGTGAAATCCGGCTTAAGCACGATCGCGATGGTCATCGGCATCCAATAGGAGCGCTGCACGCCGAGAATGCCCGCTAGAGACGCGCTCACGGCGATGCACCCGGCCAACCGCAGGGCATGACGGAAGGCCACCGATTGCAGTGTCAGGTTCGCGCGCAAGGTGGCGAGTTTTCCGCCAATCCGCAGCGCCCATGGCCGTCGCGCTTCGCGCCGCGCGAAGGCGGTTTCGCCTTGTGGGGTGGCATGCAGTGCCAAGTCCATCGCCGAACGAATCTGTCCGGCAAGTGCATCCATCTGGAAGGATGCATCGTGAAGCGGCCTGGCCTGGCGGATTTCTTCCGCGAGGTTTTCGAGCTCATTCAACTTTTCCGGCGCGGGATTTGGATTGCTTCCCGAGACGAGCCAGTCTCCGATCGATTCGAGCAGGTGCGAACAGAGCTGCAGGGCTCGGTCCAAAATGCCGGCGTGTTCACGGCCTTCATCTTCTCCCTCGAACCGCTGGCGCATGCGGCCTAGCGCCAGCAGGCTCAAACGAATTCTTTCGGCCTGATTCAGGAGCGACAGATAGCGCTCGCTTTCGACGCTGTGATCGCGCGCCAACGTGGCCATGGCGTGCTGAGCATTTGTGATTTCTGTCGTAGCGGGAGGAGCTTCCGATGTTTTGGCGCGCTCGGCCGCCGTTCGCGCCAGTTTTCCGTAAAGCTCTCCCAGCACTTGCCGTTGTGGATAGTAGCGCCGGACGGGCCACAGCGCCAGCGCCAAGGCCGTTTGCAAGAGTCCGCCGCCCATGGCAACCAGACCGCTGTATACCGCTCGATCCCACCGCATCGGTTGCGAAGAGAACACGATGAAGGTGACGAAGCTGGTCACAGCCAAATCCGCGACGGGCGCTCCCAAGGCAACCAGCATGGCTGCCCCAAATGCCCACACAACGGACACCACCGCCGCAACCCAGCGATCCTGGCCGGAAATGGACCCGGCAAAGACGCCAAACCCAACCAGCAGGCTGGCGGCCAGCATGCGACGCGCTCGACTGTAGTAAGGATCGTCCCCGTCGGAGAAGGAGACGTTGAGAGCTCCGGTGCCTGCAACCAAGCTTGTGCCGGGCGAACCTGCCGCGACACCAATCGCAAGCGGCAGCGCCAGACCCAGGGCATTCCGGAGCGCGATGCGGGGTGCAATGGTGGCGGCGTCGAAACGAATCAGAGTACGCCACAGACCTAAGTAGGACATGCTTCAGCTTGTCCTCTATGGTGTAACAAAACCCGGCCACCTGTGTTTACTTAAAATAGAGGATTACCTGAATTGAAAGCCACCGTTATTCCGTGGAACGAGATGCGAAAACGTCCCGTCAGGCAGAGTATGTCTCATCGCGCCTTTATCATAGCCGTTTGCCTGATTTGCGCGACAGGCTTCGCGCAACTGGCTCCCAATCGCTACGCCCTCATACTCGCCGACCCTCCGGTGGCTATACGCTTCCCATCGGGCGCAGCCATGCATTCTTCCGAAGCTGTGAATTACCACCAGCGGATACAGGCTCGGCAGCGAGTGCTCCGTAATGAACTTGCCTCGCGGAACATCCATGTGACAACCTCCGTCACCGACCTGCTGAACGCCGTTTTCGTCGTGGCTTCCACGGACCAGGTGGCTGATCTGAAGAGCCTTCCAGGGGTGATCGGCGTTGTCCAGCAGCGGCTCTACACCGCCAAGCTCAACCGAGCAACGCAATTGGTCAACGCCCCGGCCGCGTGGAACACGCTAGGAGGAATTGAGAACAGTGGCCGCGGGATGAAGATCGCGATTCTCGATTCCGGTATTGACCAGACGCACCCCATGTTCCAGGACAGTTCGCTTCCAATGCCAGCCGGTTATCCGCTCTGCAGCGAAGGCGACTGTGCTTTTACCAATAACAAAGTCATCGTGGCTCGCAGTTACGTTCGTTTGATCGCGGCGGGATCGTCGCCGAACACGGCCGTTGACTCACGTCCGGACGACTACTCAGCGCGAGACCGCGATGGCCATGGCACGGCCGTCGCCTCCTGCGCAGCCGGAAACACCGCCACCGGAAGCGTGACCATCAACGGTATGGCGCCCAAAGCATACCTGGGGAGCTACAAGATCACGGGTTCGCCTACGGTCAACGACGGAGCGCCCGATGATGTCATCGTGCAAGCCGTAGAAGACGCGATGCACGACGGAATGGATGTGGTTAGCTTTTCACTAGGCAGTCCGGCTTTTGCGGGTCCACTCGATATTGGCGCGGCTTGCGGAAACGATCCCGGCGTAGCTTGCGATCTGATCGCGCAGACCTTCGAGAACGCCACGAAGGCGGGCTTGGTGATCGTAGCGGCCGGAGGCAACGAAGGCCAGGACGGCAACAACGCCCCGACCTTTAATTCCATCGATACGCCAGGCGATGCGCCTTCCGTGATTGCCGTAGGAGCGACGACGAATTCGCACTATTTCCTGCCGAGCGTTGATGTTGCAGGCGGGCCAGCCAACTTGCAGGTGCTCGCGGGGCAGCCTACCGATGCGTTTGGTCCCATCGGCGCAATCACCGCTCCCGTGGTGGATATTACGCAGCTCGGCAATGACGGCCTGGCATGCTCGGCGCTTCCCGCCGGATCGCTGAAAGGCGCTTTCGCTTTGATCGAGCGAGGCACTTGCTCCTTCTCCACGAAGCTGACCAATGCGGAGAACGCCGGCGCCATCGGCGTCATTTTCTATATGGCGGATTCGTCCGCAACGGTTTCTCCCACCGGCCTTTCCAGCTTTTCGGAAGCCACGGTCGTGCTCTCGAATGCCGACGGCGTTGCGCTCAAGAACTTCATCGATGCAAATCCAGGCCACGCCGCTACCATCGATCCGGCGGGGGTCGAGCAGAGCTCTCCAAAATTCAATCAGGCCGCATTTTTCTCCTCGTTCGGCCCTTCCACTGGCGACTCCGGAATCAAGCCCGATTTACTCGCGCCCGGAGCGGTTCCTCCGGATGGAATCTATGGTGGAATCTATATGGCAGCGGAACGATACGATCCGCTTGGTGAACTCTATAGCTCTAACGGCTATGCCGCCGCCGACGGCACAAGTTTCTCGACACCCATCGTGGCTGGGGCGGCGGCCTTAGTGAAGCAAAACCATCCCGGCTTCACCGCGGCGCAGATCAAGTCCGCTCTGGTCAATACCGCCTCGCAAGCCGTTACCACGGACGACTCCGGCAATCCGGTCAACATCATGGCGACCGGCGCGGGGTTGCTGGATACCGGCGCAGCCGTGAACTCCACCGTCACTGCCAACCCTTCTTCGTTGTCTTTCGGCGTCTTGAAGTCAGGCTCGGTTGATGGCAGTAAGCCGATCCAGATTACGAACAGCGGATCGAGCGCGGTAAACCTCAACATTGCACTCGTCCAGACCAGTACCGCATCCGGAACCAACCTGAGCCTGGATAAGCAAAGCGTCTCCATCGCGCCGAACTCGAGTTCTAGCGTCACCGTGAGTCTTTCCGGTTCCGTGCCAAAGGCGGGAGCGTACTATGGAGCGATCACATTGCAAGGCTCGGGCACTTCCTTGCGGGTTCCTTATCTGTTCCTGGCCGGCAGCGGCGTGGCGGCCAATATTATTCCGCTCATCGGAAATAACTTTGACGGCACCGTGGGGCAAGGTATCCCGGATGGGGTGATCGCCTTCAAGCTGGTGGACGCCAATGGCGTCCCAGTTGCCGGCGCGCCGGTGACTTGGACATCGCGCGGCGGCGGGACACTCCAAAACGCCAGCACCGTAACGGACGCCTACGGTGTGGCCACTGCGGCGCCCATTCTTGGATCCCAAAAGGGCACTTACACCTTCATTGCGGTCGCAGGCGGGCTGCGGCTGACATTCTCGGGCACGGCGCGGCTCCAACCCGCTATTTCTCAAAACGGCGTAGTGAACGCGGCCAGTTTCGAGGCCGGGAAAGCTGTCGCTCCTGGGTCTTACATCAGCATCTTCGGATCGGGTCTCAGCGACTTCACCGATTTCGCGCAGCTCGAATTGAGCGGAGCGCTTCCGCTGGCGATCGATTCAGCGCTGGTCAGCTTTGACGTGCCCTCCGCGAATATCAGCTTGCCGGCTCATCTCATCTATGTAAGCCCGGGCCAAGTGAATGTGCAGGTACCCTGGGAGCTGCAAGGCCAAAGCTCCGCCCAGGCGAAAGTCACTATCGGCTTCTCTTACGGGAACGTCGTCAGCGTGCCGCTCTCGGATTACTCACCGGCGTTTTTTGAAGTAAGCAGCGGCGCGGTGGCCGCTCTGGATGCTAACAGTCATGTCATCGGATCGTCCAATCCGGCCAAGCGAGGGCAGGCGATTCAACTTTTTGCGAACGGACTCGGCCCGGTGACCAACCAGCCTGCCAGCGGCGATCCGGCTCCGTCGTCCCCACTGGCCCAGACTAAATCTCCGGCCGCCGTGACAATCGGCGGTCAACCGGCCAGTGTCTCATTCAGCGGCCTGGCCCCGGGATTTGCCGGACTGTATCAGGTGAACGTGACTGTCCCAGCGAACATCGCTGCAGGGAATCAGTCCATCACAGTCGCAATTGGCGGTCAAACGTCGAAAACATCGGGCATCGTCGTTCAGTAATCTTCAAGTATGGGTCGATCACTCCCTTTCGGTCGTTCAGTTTTATCTTTACTGATGTTTGTCTCTGCTAACACCGGGTTTGCCTCCGAGGCTGACGCGCTTGCGATCTCGCGCAATATTCAGACGCGCCACCTTCCCTTTGGCACCATTCTCGATCCGGTGTTTAGCGCTACGGACAGCAGCCAAATCGTAGCGTATACCCGCTGCGGTGATTCCGCCATCTGGACGGGCCACTACCTGGCTGCCGAAGCGTTCCGCTACAAAGTGACGGGCTCGCAGGATGCGCTGGCCAATGTCAAAACCGCTATTACCGGAATCAAAACCCTCTCGGACGTGACGGGATACAATCTTCTCGCCCGGTGCCTGGTCCCCTTGAGCTCTCCTTACGCGCAATCCATCATGATGGAAGAGCGGCACAACGGGATTTACATCAACAGCGCCGCGCAAGAGTTGTGGGCCGGCAACACGTCACGCGATCAGTACTCGGGAGTGTTCTTCGGCCTCGCCGTGGCTTACGACATGGTGGACGACGCGGGCGTGCGATCGTCCATCAAGGATGAGGTCACGCTCCTGCTTGATTACTTAAGAGGGCATAACTGGAGCCCGACGATGCCGAACGGCTCGATCTCGACCACCTTCCTCATACGCCCGGACCAGGAGTTGAGTTTTTTGCAGGTCGGGCGCCATGTGAATCCGGATCATTATTCAGCCTTCGGGTATGACATCGATAAAATCACGCTTGCAGCCGGAGTGATCACGCCCATCGCGGTGGAAGTAACCGACAACAACTCTTATTTCAAATTCAATCTGGACTACATCAATCTCTATGACTTGATCCGGCTGGAAGGCAGCGGCTCGTTCCGGAACATCTATAATGGCGCTTATTCGGTTCTTCGCAATCACACCAAGGATCAGCAGAACGCATTCTTCAACATGATCGATCGCGCGCTGAACGGCCCTTACGCAGCCCGCGATGCGGAGACTGTCAGCATGCTGGATGCCTGGCTGCAGCGGCCGAAGCGGGACGTCCCGGTTGATTTGCGTGGCAAGCTGCCCTCCTGCAACACGCCGGATGAAGCTTGCAGTCCGGTACCTGTCTCCCTGCGTCCCACCACCGATTTTCTATGGCAACGGAATCCCTACATGCTCGCTGGCGCAGGCTCGGGAACCACCGAGAGCGCGGGTATCGATTACATTCTGCCGTACTGGATGGCGCGCCTTTACGGTGTAGTAAGCGCGAACGCCATTGTATCGGCGGCGTCCGGTAGCGGCGTGGTATCAACCGAATCAATCGTGTCGTTTTATGGATTGAACCTCGCAAGCGCAACGGTTTCGGCCACTACCGTTCTGTTACCCGCGA
Source organism: Bryobacteraceae bacterium (assembly GCA_051000095.1). Lineage (GTDB taxonomy): Bacteria > Acidobacteriota > Terriglobia > Bryobacterales > Bryobacteraceae > JBBSHP01. The sequence goes on from JBPCOQ010000028.1 coordinate 11,799, forward strand.
CGCTTGGCGGGGTTAGTGTTCAGGTGAAAGACAGCACGGGGGCGGCTCGCCTGGCACCCCTGTTTTACGTTTCCGGAACGCAGATCAATTTCGAGATCCCGCCGGGCACTGCGGCCGGCCAGGCGAGCTTTACGATCGTGGATGCTGGTAACGCCACTCTCGCATCCGGCACCGGGAACGTGAGCGCCATCGCGCCTGCGCTGTTTACGGCCGACGGGACTGGGAAGGGTGTTGCCGCCGCTTTGGTGACGCCGGCCTATCTCAGCCTGTACGGGACCGGTATTCGCAACCGGTCATCCTTGGCGAACGTGAGCGTCACGATTCAGGGGACTAGCGCTCCTGTTCTCTTCGCGGGCGCACAAGGCGGATATGTCGGCCTGGACCAGGTGAACGTCACTGTGCCGCTCTCCCTACGTGGAAGCGGCGAGACCGATCTGGTGTTGACCGTCGATGGACAGACCGCCAACACCGTTCGCGTAAATATTCAGTAGAGTCCTAGAAATTCAGCGCAGAGCTTCGCGCAATACGTCTTCTTCTACGCCCCGGCCTGCACAGCATCCGGCCAACTTGCCGTTAACCACCACCGCGGGCACGCTGCGGATGCCATGCTGCGCGGCACGGCTGGCCGTCTCTTCGTGATGCATATCGTGCACCACCACCTCATGTTCGGAGCCAGCGAGTTTCTTAACGGTTGCGATGGTGTCTTTGCAGGTTTTGCAACCCGCGCTGAAAATTTCAATTTTGTTTTTCATGTATCTCTTCTCCCTGTACGTTCCTGTGGGTAAAGCCCGCTTCTGCCGGAACGCACGCAGAGCAGAAGGGAGCTGTAGCCGCACGGCGCGGCCAACTGTTCCATACGGATGCCGCAATGAGCAGCCCGACCCCGGCATAGGCCGCTTGCGTCGAATCGAAATAAAATTTGCCGGTCAGAATCACTGCCGCAGCTACAATACCCAATCCAAACGGGCCGTAGCCGCGGCGGTGCGAAGCGTGGAAACCAAGTGCCATTGCGCTGATCGCGAGAAAGCCGGCTGTCAGTGGCAGCAGGTACTTGGTCGAAATCAGGAAGCCCAGACCCAGCGCCGAAACGATCCCGGCATAGGCAGGCCAGCAGGCTGGACACATCAATTTCGGAAGCAGGGAAACACCAATACCGGGCAGCGCCCCTATGGTTTGCTTGACGGTTGCATTTGTCATTCTAAACTCTGTTGCTCCAGACTTGCGAGGATCGGGCACTCATCGGACGCACAATGTTCGCATTGCTCGACAAGGCCGCGCAGAATGCTTTTCATCGCGGCAAGGGTTTTCATTTTCTGTTCAATGCCGGCAATCCTGGCTTCGGCGCGAGCGCGAATACCCTCGCGGTTTTGTTTCGGCTCGACCCGCAGCGCCAGAAGTTCTTGAATTTCCTCGAGTGAAAAGCCTAGCTCCTGAGCGCGTTTGATGAATCGGAGCCGATGCGCCGCGTCGGAAGTATATTGACGATAGCCTGCTTCCGTTCGCGATGGCTTGGGTAACAATCCCCGGCGCTCGTAATAGCGAACAGTTTCAAGATTGACGCCGCCGAGCCGGGCCAGACCGCTAATGGTCAGTTTCAGCATCGCTAGTTGTAGTGTAAACTCCGTACCTAACTACGGAGTCAAGTGCGAAACGCATATCGCACCTAAAAATCTTTTGACGCAATTTTCAGACATTTTCCACAAATTCGCAATCGTAATCCGCAGACGAACCTGTTGGCAGAGGTCGTTATCGGGAACGGACTTGCCTGTGCGCCTCAGTTGAACGAGGAGCGGGCGTGGTGCTCCGCTGTTTGCTTGCTCCGGAGCAGAATCTCGACGTTCGTTTGCGAGCAACGCCTACAATAGAGCCTCATTTTGTGCTGTTGACTGCCGCCATCGAAAGCTGAAAAGCGGTGCAAAGGACTTGACAACAAGGCACTAAAGAATAATAATGGTAACAGGCTAAAACAGCCGAGCAATTGTCCGGGAGGACTTAGAACTTAAATGAGCAAAATCATAGGCATAGACTTGGGAACGACGAACTCGGTCGTATCTGTGATGGAGGGTGGCCAAGCGGTCGTGATCCCGAACCAGGAAGGTGGCCGTACAACCCCCTCGGTCGTCGCTTTCACGAAAAGCGGGGAGCGCCTGGTCGGGCAAGTGGCTAAGCGCCAGTCCGTCACCAACCCAGAAAACACGATTTATTCGATCAAGCGGTTCATGGGCCGCCGCTTTAACGAAGTTAGCGAAGAGACGAAGTTGGTGCCCTACAAGGTCGTATCCGGCGAGAACGGCGACGCCCGGGTCGAGATCAACGGAAAGCGCAACTCGCCCCCTGAGATTTCGGCCATGATCCTCGGAAAGCTGAAAGAAGCAGCCGAGGCCTACCTGGGCGAGAAGGTCACCAAAGCCGTCATCACCGTTCCGGCCTATTTCAACGACGCGCAACGCCAGGCCACCAAGGACGCCGGCCAGATCGCGGGTCTCGAAGTGATGCGCATCATCAATGAGCCGACCGCCGCCGCGCTCGCTTACGGTCTCGACAAAAAGAAGAACGAGACCATTGCGGTGTACGATTTCGGTGGCGGCACGTTTGACATCTCGATTCTCGAGGTCGGGGACGGGATCGTCGAAGTCAAATCGACTAACGGCGATACGCACTTGGGCGGTGACAACATCGATCAGCGCATTATAGATTGGTTGATCAAGGAATTCAAGAACGACACCGGCGTGGATGTCTCGCGCGACCAGATGGCGTTGCAGCGGCTGAAAGAAGCTGCCGAGAAGGCCAAAATCGAGCTCTCGACCGTCCTTGAAACCGAGCTGAATCTGCCATTCCTGACAGCCGACGCGAGCGGGCCGAAGCACATGAACATCAAGCTGACACGCTCCCGGTTCCAGGACATGGTGGCGGATATTCTCGACCGCAGCATTGAGCCTTGCAAAAAGGCGCTCGCCGATGCCGGGGTGAACCCATCGCAGATCGACGAAGTGGTGCTGGTCGGCGGGTCGACGCGTATTCCAAAGGTGCAGGAGATCGTTCGCAATCTGTTTGGAAAAGAGCCGAACAAGAGCGTGAATCCGGATGAGGTGGTCGCGGTTGGCGCGGCGGTCCAAGGCGGCGTTCTGGGCGGCGAGGTGAAAGACGTCCTGCTGCTGGACGTCACGCCGCTATCGCTCGGAATTGAGACGCTGGGCGGTGTTTTCACCAAGCTGATTGAGCGCAATACCACGATTCCGACGCGCAAGGGCGAGGTGTTCTCGACCGCCGCGGACAGCCAGACGTCTGTAGAGATCAAGGTCTATCAAGGTGAGCGCGCGATTGCGTCCGACAACAAAATGTTGGGTGTGTTCCAACTGGTGGGCATTCCGCCGGCTCCGCGCGGCATCCCGCAAATTGAGGTCACCTTCGATATCGACGCGAACGGCATCATCAACGTGAGCGCGCGCGACAAGGCGACTAACAACGAGCAGAAGATCACCATCACCTCTTCTTCGGGCCTCAGCAAGGACGAGGTGGAAAAGATGGCAAAAGATGCTGAGTTGCACGCTGGCGACGACCGCAAGAAAAAGGAGGAGATCGAATCCCGCAACCGGGCCGACTCCATGGTCTACAACATCGAGAAGATGTTGAAGGAACACCGCGACAAGGTGGGTGAGGCCGATGCCAAGCAAGTGGAAGAGGCGCTGGAGGACACCAAGAAAGCCATGTCGGAAGGCGGCGTGGACCGGATCAACCAGGCCACTTCCAAACTCGAAACCGCCAGCCACAAACTGGCGGAGGCGATGTACAAGGCCTCCTCTCAGCAACCCGGCGGCCCACAGCCCGGCCCAAGTGGCGATGGAGCGGGCGCGGCCGGCGAAGCGAAGCCGAAAGACAATGTCGTCGATGCGGAGTTTGTCGACGTCGAAGATAAAAAGTAAATGATTCGTGGGCAGGCGATTTCGCCTGCCCTCCAACAGGTTTCTCATGCCAGCCAAACAGGATTATTACGAAGTCTTGGGTGTGTCTCGCGATGCCAAAGAAGACGAGATCCGCAAGAATTATCGCAAGCTGGCGCGTAAATATCACCCCGATCTGAATCCAGGCGACAAATCGGCCGAGGATCGGTTCAAGAAAGTTCAGGAAGCTTACGATGTCCTGAACGATGTCAAGAAGCGCCAGGTTTACGACCAGCACGGTTTCTATTCCGACAACATTCCACAGGATGGCCCCGGCGGTGGTTACTCGCGTGGACCCGGCTTTGGCGGATTCGACTTCCCGGAGGAATTCTTTAACCAGCAGCGCGGCTCTTCGGGAGCCGGGGGCGGGGCCGGAGGCGCGTTTCCGGGTGGCGGTGGCTTCAAAGACATTTTTAGCCAGTTTTTCAGCAATCGCGAGCGGCCCCAAGCCTCTTCGGCGCCCGAAAAAGGCGGCGATCTGGAGTATGGTCTCAATATCGATTTCTGGCAATCGATCCGTGGAACGCAAGTGCGCCTGAATATCGCGCGGCAGGAGCAGTGCGAAACCTGTGGAGGGTCCGGCAGCTCCGGCGGCAACAGCTCGGTTTGTCCGGAATGCGATGGCACTGGCAATGTAAATCAGATGGCGGGCGCGATGAAGTTCAGCCTGACCTGCCCGCGCTGCGATGGCAAAGGCCGGCTCCGCAACGTTTGTCCAACCTGCCACGGCGAAGGCCGGCTGGCGCGGAGTGAATCCGTTGAGGTTCGAATTCCGGCCGGCGCGCAATCCGGGTCGCGTCTGCGCGTACCCGGCAAGGGCAACGCCGGCCGGAACGGCGGACCCGCGGGCGATCTTTACATCACCATTCGAGTGGAGCCGCATTCCTTCTTCCGGCGCGAGGGCGATAATATTGAAATCCAGGTGCCGGTGACGGTCTCAGAAGCAGGTCTGGGCGCCAAGATTGAAGTTCCCACGATCGACGGGCGCGCGCTGCTCAAGGTGCCTCAGGGAACCCAGAATGGCCAGAAGTTCCGTCTGCGTGAGCGGGGTGTCCAGAATTCCCGGAAGAATCACCGCGGGGATGAGATTGTAGAGGTGGTGCTGCAGGCCCCTAAAGCGCAGGATGAGCGTACCCGGGAGTTGCTGCGCGAGCTGGCCAAGGTGGCCGCCGAAGATCCGCGCCAGGAGCTCTGGAGTAAGGTATAGCTGATGAAGGTGTGACATGGCGAAAACGCGATCAAAAGCAGCCTACATGATTTCCGCTGTTGCGGAACAGTTTCAGATCCACCCGCAAACCTTGCGTCTCTATGAGCGTGAGGGCCTGCTCGCTCCATCGCGCAGCGACGGCAACACGCGGCTGTATACAGACGAGGATCTGGAGAGATTGGAAGTGATCCTGAAGCTGACCCGCGAACTGGGCGTCAACCTTGCGGGTGTCGAAATCATTCTCAACATGCGCGAGAAGATGGAGGCGATGCAAAATCAGATCGAGCAGTTTGTGTCGACGCTGAATCAGGAGTTGGCCTCCCGGGCAAGGCGGCCGGCGCAAGACGACAAGCGCTCGCTGATACCCGTGATTCACATGACGGCAACGGCGGCCGACACGGAAGATGAGGCGCGAAGACGCCGCGCCCGCTAACCGGCCCCCTTATGCTCGCGGCTCTGTTAGCGCCCACTTTTCTCCTAGCTCGGAGCGGCGCGCCAGAAATTCCTGGTAATCGTCGAGCGTTCGATCTGTGTACGCCACCGCGAAGGCCACCAAACGGTTGACCCAACGGTCCTGGCGTCCGGCCAGCTCCCTTAAAAGCGCGCGCGGGCCCTTCTTACCTAGCGTGGAGATAAGGTGCGCCCGTGCTGTGATCTCGCCGAAGATGCGGGCCGCGTGTAGAAAACGCGCCGCATCTCTAAATTCCTTGTGCTGAAACCGGGCGTCGTTTGCTCCGATCTCACGGGCCTGCATCGGGTGCCTGTCGATAGCAGTGAAGCCGAGATAGCGCTTGGGCAATAACTGGAAGGCAAGGGTCGCCTGGAGAATGTCCCGCGCGCGATTTTTGCTCTGGCGCGGGCGCGGGACCACTAACGATGAATCGAGCGAATCCTTCCACTCGACGATGCGCAACGTGCTGAGCGTCTGCTTGCCGCCTTTCGCTTTCCCAAGCAGAATGGCGTAGCGCTGGCGGCCCAGGCTGCCGCAGCCGGCGATCCGAAACGCGGCATCTTGAAAGGCGTACCGCTCGGGATGCGAATTCTCCGGCGCAATGCAATTTTTTAGAAATCGCGGGAGCGCCTGTTTCACTGTTTCGCGCTCTTTGGTGTCCAGCGGCAGATAATTCTGCTTGCAATCGATCACGAAGGCTCCCGCGCTGCTTTCGGCAACCAGGCCTCGCAACATGTCTACCCGGGAGCGCTCCGCGGCCGATGACAGCACACTGCGAACGTCCTTGCGCTCCTTCAGCCGCTCGAACTCGATTTTTGTCTTTAACTTGGCCAGGCGGCCGAGCGTATCCAAGTAGCCGCTGACGCAGGCTTCGGCCGCCGCTACGCCGTGGCTCAAGGCGTGCTTGTTGTCAAGCGCGGCGACAATCAGGCTGGTGGCAAGCCGGCGAATGTCGTACTCGTAAGGAGCAGGCGCAGTCTCGTCGAAGTCGTTAATGTCGTAGACGATCTCTCCCGAAATCGAGCGAAATGTCCCGAAATTCCCGGTGTGTAAATCACCGATGATCTGGCCCGAGGTAGCGGTCGACGGCCATTTCCGGAAAGGTCCATCGAGCACGTCGCTCGCAAAAAGGTGGAACGTCCCGCGAAAGAAAACGAAGGCGGACGACGACATTTTGTCCAGCTTGGTTCTTAAACTGAAGGGATGAAAGCCGCGGTTAAACTTTAGGATGGAATCGACTGCGCTTCGCATGGCCTGCTGAGACTCAAAAAGCCGTCCACGTATCGCGGACGGCCCGAAAAATCAAGTTGAATTGGGATCGAGATGCTACGGCCGATTTACATTCTCGGCCTGCAGGCCCTTGGGCCCTTGCGTGACCTCGAATTCCACCTCCGCACCTTCGTCCAGGGTTCGGTATCCATTCATATCAATGGCCGAAAAATGCACGAAAACATCCTCGCCGCTGGACCGCTGGATAAATCCATAGCCCTTGGCGGCGTTAAACCACTTCACAGTACCCTTTTCTCTCACTTCTTGTTTCTCCTAAAAATTAGCTACAGCGCCCGTTGCCAGGCACGATAGCAGTTGAAAACTGGAAGATAGTATAAGCAAACCGACGGGTTTCATGCAAGCGGAATTTTCAAGGCGTCAACGCCGCGGCGATCACTGTGCCTGAGATACTTTTCATCTCGAAGCCAAGCAATCTCGCAATCGTGGGGGCGAGATCGATGGTTCTCACACCCTCGAGTCGCGCGCCTGGCTTGATGCCGTTGCCCCATGCCACGAAGATCGGCCGCATGTCGGGGTGCGAGATCAGGTATCCGTGATTACCTGAGTTGGATGCCGGCGGGAGGTCACTGACCACCGGGCCATCTGTATCACCTGAGAACGCGTACTCATCTTCGGCGGCCAGCACCAGATCCGCCATGCGTCCCCCCGCTTTTGGAAAACCGTGGCCGGCAAATTGATCGGGAGTGATGACTTGGCTGATACCCTCGATATTACGGAAGGTTTCAGGCGGGAGACTGCCATAGACCATTGCGGTGCCGCCTTCGGGAATGATCGTGACTCCCGTTATGTTGCGCTGCTTCAGCAAAGCGGCTGGACGAATCTGGCGCTTCGCTGTATGGAAACCATGATCGGAAACCACCAGGAAAGTTGTGTCCGCGAGTATGCCGGCCGATCGCGCGGCATCGATCAAACGCTCCACTTGACGATCGGCCAGGGCCAAAGCCGATAGCGCGCCCAGCGAGCGAGCGCCGTAGCGGTGCTGGGCGCTGTCGGTCGTGAGCAGGTGAAAGAGGAGCAGGTTGGGATGGTGCTTCTGCAAAATGTGAATAGCTGACAAAGTCCAGATCTCGTCGCGATAGGTAATGGGGGCTTTCGCGAAGCCGTTGATATCATCGAGGCTTACTATTCCGGCCGCCACCAACTCTCTAACGATTGGCGAACCGCTTTTGGGAACTTCGGAGAATGCGAAATCGATCGTGGGCGCGTCTTGAATGGCAACCCAGTCCACTTCGGCGGTGGTCATTCCGCGGCCGTGAGCAAGATCATAGACTGTCGGAGCTTGCACCAACTCCAGTTTGGTGACCCATGGGTCGATACGAACAGTTCCGTCCTTGCGAACGGGCATGCCGTTGAATAGGACCCCATGGCGGGAGGCGTCCACGCCGGTCACCATGGAGGTGTGATTCGGCCAGGTGACCGTCGGGTTTACGGGAGTCATGCCGCCTGGAGCCCACGCTCCCTCGCGGATCAGCCCCCGCAGGGTTGGCGCAGGTGTATGAGGATCGCGCAAGGCATAGGCGGGATATCCATCGAGGCTGATGACAACGACGTGGCGCTGCTGTGCCGATATTGCTGAACAGCAAAGAACGATCAGTTGGAGAGTGCGCATGGTGGCCAGCTTTTCATCTTAATCCGTGCCCGGTCATGCGGAGAGGCCGGCGCCGCTAGCCAGCGCTGTTTTGCTGCAAGGCGGTCTTCCCGGCCTCACCGGAATAATCGGCTACATCACCGGTATCTAATAATAACGGTGCTCGAAGTGCGCTCTGACCAAGCGGTACAACCGGATCCCAGCCGTGGATGGTGTCAGCTTCACCATACGGCCCGGTGACATCCTCGGCTATCTTGGACCCCCGGACTGGGTGTCACCACCGCTCTGGTGCTTCGAACCCTGCTGCGCCGGAAATCCGTCGAGTCGATGGTCGCCATCGGCTGGAAATTAATCGCGTGGTTGGCGACCCAACGCGACTTGAATTGCACGATCTTCATCATTCACCAACCGGAAGGTTTGTTCGACACGGACGTGATTGAGAGCAACGACTTTCTACCAGGAGCTTCACCTTCTTGGCGGCACGCGCGGCATCGGTCGCGCGCTCGTCAAGTCTCTCGCGGCCTCCTGGCCTGAGAATGGCATGGTTATCACACTGCGCGCAGGCAGGTGGATGGCGAGCGAACAGTGGATGCGCTCAAGGCCGAAGGCGTGGCCGTCGACGATCTGGTGTTCGACCTGCCCGATCCGGAGTCAGCCGCCCGTCTCGCTGAAGCCTTGCCCGCGCGGCATGGCGGCGTCGACCTCGTGGTTCAGAACGGAGCCTCCATGGCGCGCTCCGGCGTGCCCGCAGGCAGCCGCATCACCGACCGTTCCGTAAGCCCTCCTCTTACCGTGAGGTCCTGTCGCTGTCTGCTGGACCCGTCGGCATCAGTCAAGGTGGCTGGCAAGTCGGGCATATCGCAAGCACGAAGTCGTTTGGGGTCCGGAGCCTGTTAAAGCTCTCTACGAAACCGTAGTGGGGCCGATTGCCGAAGCGCGAACCAAGGCGCTTGGTATCGGAAGTGGCCGGGTGAGTGTGGACGGCAGCACTTAGGATGTAGCCGACACAGCCGAAAACGACAAGGCTTTCGGCCGGCCAGGAGCGAGCCGCGCGGCAATGAATTGACTCTCGCTCAAGATGTCATACCGGCACTTCAGAAGGGAATGCTGTGTTTGGCCGACCGATTCTTCCCCGGCTACAAACTTTGGCAGACCGCGGCCAAGACGGGAGCCGAGTTGCTCTGGCGGACGCGCCAGAACGCGCGACTGAAAGACCCATTTGCGCGGAGCCCAGATCGTGCTGCGAAGCAAGGCGCTCTGCAAGAACGCTGCAGTTCGAGCCGAAACCGGGTCAACCCGCGCGGCGTGAAACGCAAAATGAGCAGCTACCCATTGCGGGCGCGCAAGCGGCAACGCACGCGCCGCATCGACGTTTCCGGGCGAATCAGGATTGTTAAGTGAACACAGTATTGGGGCTAGCCCGACGTGGGTTGAAGAGCCACACAGGCTCGAAAGCCTGTGCCACTGCAGTTCCAGGAGCATCACGAACAACTCAGTGGAAGCAACCGCGAATGGCCGGCGATCTGCTCCTCAACGTGGTAGATCGGGCACTTGTTTGCCCGCCAGAACTCCGTTATTGTCCACGTGAGCGAAGGGTCTGAAGCGCGCGCAATCCTTCTTTAGCGACATCGGTATCCGGATCCTGCGAGAGGGTCTCGAGGTAAGGAATCGAATCCGGATCGCCGCTCGCAGCCAGCACCTGAGCCAGTCCGGTCTTTTCCTCCCTGGTGGGCGATTGCTTCAGGGCCAGGTACAATTGACGCCGCGCTACGCCGTCGCGGGCCAACTCAATCAGGTAAGAGCGAGCCACGCCACGGTAGGCTTGGGAGTTCAAGTTGTTCACCAGGTAGCGGAGCGGCGCAAACTCGGTCATGTCGATATTGCCAAGCGCGACGTTCCCGAAAGCGGCGGCCAGTCTCGGTCCGCCTTTCTTCTCGTCTGCGAAGGCTTTTTCCACGGCCGGCCGGTCGCTGGGATTCTGCAAGCGCGCGATGCCCTCAATCGCGGCAGTGCGCAACCCGTCGTCTGTATCCGCGAGATAATTCATCAACAAACCACGACTCTGCGGGTCGGGTAGCATGGCGATGGTGGTCAAAGCGGCGCGCCGCACCTTCGGGTTCTTGCTTCGATCCAAGGCATCGCGAACCTGGTTTATTGCGGACTTGTTCTGCAAAATCCCGGTCGCTTCAATCGCGGCTATCTGAACTTTCTCCACCGGGTCCCGCAAGCGATATGCAATGGCGGGCCCGGCGCTCTCATCATGGATTTTCTCGAGCGCGATCAAAGCTTCATAGATGACCTGGTCGTCTTTGGACTTCACCGCCTCAATCAGGTCCGGGACAGCAGCCCTTCCGCGCAGAATGCCCAAGCCCCGGGCCGCATTGGCGCGCGATTCCATGCTCGCACCGCCGCGCGCCAGCTTGCCCAGAGCCTCAATGATCTCGGGACGCACCTGAACGTATGCGTCAATCACTTGATCGTTGGTATCGGTGAACTTGCTTTTGATGCCTTTGGATATGCGTTTGATGGGGGCGGTTACACCGGACTGCATATAGCCAGGCAAATAAAAATTGATGAGACCGTCAGTCGCCCGCATCTGGATTTCCGGATCGTTGTCCGAGGTAGCTTTGACGAGAGGATCGAGGCTGCGCTGCGTATCCAGACCGGCAATGGCCTTCACCGCCTCCAGGCGAACGCTGGTCTCGGGATCGGACAGGTACACCGCGACTTTTGGAATCGACTCCGGGCCGGCCTTGGCCAGATCTCGAACAGCTTTGCCGCGCACCTTTGCATCATCGGCAGCCGCGCCCGCGCCGCCTATCAATAAGATGAGCGCAACGATACGGATTGGACCATGCATGACTGGCTAGCGAACAAACTCGACCTTGACTTTGTGCGGGATAATGCCTGCCTCAAAACCCAGATCGAGCAGCTTTTGTGCTGCCTTCGGAACCGTGTCGCCGCAGTCCACAGTGTAATGGTTAACATACATCCCGATGAATTTTTCCGCCAGACGGGGCTCAAGATCGCGGGCGAACTGCAGGGCATAGTTCAGCGATTCTTCGTTGTGATCGAGCGCGTATTGAATACTGTCGCGCATCAGACGGCAGCATTCACTCTGCACCTCGGGGGTAAGCGTGCGAAGCAGGGCGTTGGCGCCGAGCGGCAGCGGAAGATTGTAAGTTTTCTTCCACCAGCGGCCCAGATCGAGGATGTTATGGAATCCGCTCTTGCCGTAGGTGAGTTGCCCTTCGTGAATGACCAGGCCCGCGTCTACGGAATGCTCCTGCACCGCCTCGAGGATTTGGTCAAAAGGGATTGGCACGGCCTCGAAATCCGGCTCAAACAATTTCAGCGCGAGATAAGCGGTGGTGAGCTTACCGGGAACTGCCACTCGCTTGCCTTTGATTTCCTCGGGCGTAAACGGATGGCTGCTGACAAGCACCGGGCCATAGCCGTCGCCCACGCTCGAGCCGCTTGCCATCAGGACGTACTTGCCGGCCACGTACGGGTAGGCGTGATATGAGATAGCCGTGAGTTCGTAGGCGCCCTCGCCGGCTTTGCGATTCAGTGTCTCGATGTCTTCAAGCACATGGCGGAAGTTGACCAGGCGGGATCGGATTTTCTTTGTAGCCAGTCCATAAAACATGTAAGCGTCATCGGAATCAGGGCTGTGGGCACAAACAATTTCCGTGACGGAACTCGAGGTCATATTGGGCAGGATTAGACTATCACAATATAGCAGAGGAGCTAGAAACCGCTGCCATCCCTTGCTAATGAGCCGCTACTGGAGACTCAATTGTTTAGGCGGCAAGGTAAGGCCGAAGAGCTTGGTTCAGTTCTTTCGTGAGTCTCCACTGGTTGGCCTTGAGCTAGCGCGCATTTCTCACGAATAAGGCGTCGAGGGAGTCTCGAGGCGGCACGCATGAGTGTTTCGCTGCCCGGCTGCCGGGCAAGGACAGAAATGAAAACATCCGGGGTCTTCGTCCTAGGTGCAACACAGGCAAGAATGCCTGTGCCACTCGGTGGCGGCGTCAATACTCACACACCGCGCTGTGTACCGTGTATTTCTTCACGTCCTTCTTCGGCCCTTCCGCATTGTGGCACTCCTGGCAGATGGCGCTCGTTAGCACTCGCCGGTGCTTGTTCGAAGTGTCACCGTGTACCTGGTGGCAGTTGATGCAGGTCACAGTCCCGCCCTTCTGGACAACGTCCCGGGCATTCTCGTAAATGTGCCGGTCACCCGGATTGAGATCGGGGTTATCGGCCTGCTTCCAATCCACTTCGAAATCGTGGAACAGGTCGTCGCCAGCCACGAAGTTGTTCGCATACGGCAGACCTGACGACTTCGAGTGGCCGCCGCGTAGATGGCACTGGGCGCATATGGATTCGAGCAGCAATGGCTCTTTGGTGTGGGTCTTCGATAACCACACCAGGCTCTTGTTGTTTGGATGCTCGCGCGGAACGGCGCCGTGGCAGGTATAGCAATCCAGTGCAATCGCGGAGAATGCCTTGGTCTGCGAATCGACTGCTGTCGTATGGCAGCCCGCGCAGCGGTTCGCGAATTTATCTTTGTCCCAGGATTTGTTGTTGGTGGATAGCAAGTCGAACTTGCCGTAACCCGCCGGCTTGAGTCCGCGGAAATGGGCGCGCGCTCCCAATACATCCACCGCATCGGGCGGAAAGCCGTGCTTGTCCGTGTCGACATTAGCCGGGCGCACCGTGCGGGCGTGGGGGTTCTGCTGCCAGGTGTCCGCCACCTGCACGCGGTGGCAGAACAGGCACTCATCGCCGGTGATGTATTCGGGAATCGGCTGGCCGGCGTGGTCTTGAGCGCAGACCGTTACTGCAAACAACAAGAGGACAGGCTGAAGGCCTGCCCCACTCAGTCGTCTGCGCGGACCCATCCGTACGCCAGATTGTCGCGCTTGTAGTTACCACCATCCTCAAGGTAAGCCTGCTTGATGCGATCGATGGTGTCGGGCGGCAGAGCATTCCGCTTTGCCTTGGTGTCGACTTTATAAATCTTGGCTGCGTTCAATCCGAAGATGTTCGCTTTGTCTTGCTTGGTGATCTTCTTGTAGCCGAACTTCTCGCACATATCGTCGCTGATCTGGAAGCGCTTAAAAGCGTCGATCACCCACTGCGGCGATCCCCACCACAGGCAATCCGTGCCCCAGATTACGTGGTCGGATCCATAGATCTGGATGTTCTTGCCAATGCCGTGCATGGCCATTTTGGGATCGGCTATCACGAGAGGCCCGAAGAAACTGCCGATTTCGCAATTGACGTTGGTGATCTTCGGATTGCGCCTCTTGATGTCCATCAGGACGTTGTGCCAAGCGAAATCGCCGGTATTCGCATCGTACTGATCGGACTTCTGCCAGTCCGGTTCATTTGGTCCATGCTGGATCGCGGAGTGATAGATGATGAACGTCAGGTCGGGGTTATTGAGAGCGGCCTTTTCGACGTCCTTGGGGTTGGCGAGATGTCCGAGAATACGCGATTGATAAGAGTACCCTTTGTGGACGCTGAAGGTCTTCATGCCGCGCTTGCGCGATTCATCGTAGAACCACGCGGCATTGTCGTCGTCGAGTTGAAAGCCTCCGCCAGACCGGCCGGGATCGCTGTGGCAGTACCATTTCCACGAATCGATCTTGTAATCTTTCAGCTCGCGATCCATCTGCTCGAGCGTGGCAGTCTTGTCGACGGCGTTCTTGGCCTTGTCCCAATAGTGATTCGGGGCAAGGTTGCCTTGCGATAGCGCGCGCTGAGATCCCGCGACGTCGTTGAGGAATTTCTTCTTCTCCGCCATCAGCCAACTTGGCAAAATACCGCCCCCACGTGCATTGCCCTCAAGCGGCTTGCCTTCGGCGTCCTTCTGGTTTTCCTTGCCCGGCACACCCGAGATGACAACCATGCTGTTGTCGCAATCGAAGAACAGTTCCTTCACATACTGCCGGAAGCTGTAGGCCTCTACATCATTCTTTAGATTGAAGCCCATATTCTTGACGAAAGGATCGTTGCGGAAGGGCAAGTTGCCAATGCCGTTCGTGAAATGGGTCTGGACGTCGAGCACGAAGTATTCGTCCTTGGGCCACTTTTCGTGATATGCGGCCTCATCCATGGCCTCTTCTTCATCCACGTCGAAGCTTTTGCCCCAGACCTTGTTGGAGGCGAGGAAGCAAGCCGCCAGGCCCATGGCGCTGCCCATATAATCGCGGCGGCTCAGGCCTAGCTTCTTCGAATTCTTGTCGGCCATCTCGCCGATCAGATGCTCCACCTTTTGTTGCTGCAGTGACTGCGGCCGGGGAATGAACTCCTCGGTCGATACGACTTGCGTCGGCATCGGTGAGTCTACACCTTTCAGCCGGTCGCGTTCTCCTTTACGAATCCACATAGAAGTGCTTCCCCTTTTTATCTTTTATTAATAGCGCAGGTCGGAGACCTGCGCCACAGTCTCATTAGTGTAATCGAACCAGCCAATCATCATTTCTTCAAAAGTCTGCGGGCCCCAGCGGACTTCCTTAGCCGGATCGGGATTGAATTTGTTATTCGGCGAGTTGTCGAAATGCGCGACGCACTCCAGGCGCGCGCCCTTTGGCAACAGCGCCGGCTCTTTCAACCGGTACAGAAGCTGCCAGTTGAAATCGTATCGAGGAACTTCCAGCAGAACTTCGGACCGGCCGTCCGGATAAACCGCCGTGTATTTGAAATCCTTCCCGCGCAAGTGCATGTGGGGCATCAGATCGATAATGCGAATGTCCTCCTTGGCCGTGAAGGTGGAATGCACTTCGTAGTTGCCATCGCCGGGCGGGATGCGAAAAGTAGCGTTGGTTGCCATCCCGGTGAGAGCGCGCTTTTCGACAGGCTGCCTGGCAAAGATCAGGCCGATGTAGGAGCGGTCTTTTCCCGCCGTCCCATTCGGCGTATAGTGCAATTGGAAGATCAGGTCCGAGCCGGCTTTGATAAGCTTCGCGGTACCGGGTGGATAGGCCTTGGGCTGCTCGCCTGGCGCAAAGCCGCACAGTTTTTCAGACCTGCCAGGCCGCGCGGATTCGCCCGAGTCCGTTCCCGCCACGCCCGGGTCGGCCACGCTCACGATAATGTGATGCACCACGCCGCGATTGCCGGGACGGATCTCGGCGGCCTGCACCCACTTATCTTCAGTAAAGTTGCTGTGCACCCGCAGATACTTATACGGAATCACGCCTTCGGCAGGTACATCCACGTCCTTGTCGAGCGCAATGACGACATCCGGCTTTCCAATCGTCCAGCCCTCTTCAAAGTGCGGCATCGGCGGAAGATCGGCCGGATTCCCTTCGATCGCGCCTGCATCCACCCAAGCCACCAGCGTATCGATCTCCTGCGAACTCAGTCGCCGATCGTTTTCGAAATGTCCATAGCGTGGGTCGGCGAGCCAGGGCGGCATCGTGTGCTTCAGCACCACCTCGCGAATCGACTTCGCCCACGGACGCGCTTCCTTATAAGTAAGCAGCGACATGGGCGCCACCTGGCCGGCGCGGTGACACTCGGCGCAACGGTTGTAAACGATCGGAGCGGCGTCTTTCGTAAAGGTGGGCTTCGGGGCAGATGCCGCGGAGGCAACCAGCGCGGACAACAGAGCGCACGCTAAGGTCTTCATGGACGATCTCCTGGATGGAGCTGACGTGTTTCATATCATACCAAGAAAGTAGTGCCGCCAGATTCTTTGAAGGGATCAAGCTGAAGCATGTTCCACGTTTCTCGAAATTTACACATTCACGTTATCAACCGCGATGCTTGCGTCCTCCGCTTTAGCGTGGGCCACACCGGATGAGACCGCATGCGAAGCGAAGAAGGAGCAGTGCGAGAAGCTAAAACCCGACACCGCTGGCTTCAACGCCTGCGTCGCAAAGGTCCAGCAAGACTGCAAAGACGTCTGTAAGGACCGGGACGATAACGATCGAGATCGAGACCGCGGAGATCACTGAGGCAGTTGCCGGAGTTCATTCCTTGGCGCCGACCCTGATTTGGATCGGCGCTTCTCTTTACGCCGCAGTGGAAATTTGAACAGGTGTACCTTCAAGGTGCTGTTCGATTGTGGGACTAGGTTCGTTTGGCTGGGAGTGCAGGAATTGGAATCCGATCATGGCACGTTCGCAGGCATGACGGAGGCGAGTCTCGTAGCGATTGAGGAGATCCAGGCTGTTGGATTTATCGGCGAGAGACTTGAACGCGATGGCCTGGAGAGCGGAGTGGCCGGTCTCGACGGAATCCGCGCGTAACCTCGCATCCTGGCGATCCATTTCGAAATCGAGCGAAGCGCTTTCAATAGACCAGAGGCGGCGCTGACGCCATTTGGCGACAACCATCTCTTCGACGAGATCCGCTTCGACCCGATCGCGAGGCTGGAAGCGGAGGAGATAAGAATCGAGGAGTTGCTGGAAGCGCTCCTGCGATTCAGTGCCAAGAACGACAGTCTCGGCAGTGAGGCCATGGCACAGGGCATTCTGGGCAGAGACCTGGCGCGTTTCGGGGGTTTTGGGGCCGCTGCTCAAGGCTCCGTTGGCACGAGAGGCGGCGATACGACGTGGGGAGGACATAGATAGACTCCTATTTCTATTGTAGCTGGTGGGTTGGTAATGATAGTGGGCTAAGTTGATGAGGGGGAAGGAGATAATTGTTGTGACTGGGTTTTGGGGGAGGTGATTTGTCAACGCCGATGTCGCTCCTCACTAGAGCCGAACAGAACCCACGGGCGAGGTGAGGCGACCGGCGACTCCGGAGGGACGACCTAAAGGATGTCCCACACTACTCCGTTACTTCATATCCTGGGACGTTCTTGCCTTGCAGATATTTGTCCATCCATCCGACGATATGTTGCAGGCGTTCCACGCGGTGCTTCGGCAAGCCGGAGCGCGACAGCTCGTGCGACTCTCCCGGGAAGCGCACCATCACGACCGGGCGCTTGAGAAATTTTAGCGCGCGGAACATTTGTTCGCCTCCCGAAGAGGGTGGCGTGCGGTAATCGGCCTCGCCTTCGATCAGCATCAGCGGCGTGTGCACTCGCTCGATATAGGTGATCGGCGAGCGCGCTTTGAAATCGGCCTCTTCTCGCCATGGGGCGCCGCGGAACCAGGATTGGGTGAACAGCGAGAAATCGGCGGTGTACCAGAAATCGCGCCAATCCGCGATCGACCGCTGGGAAGCTGCTGCATGGAACCGGTCGGTCTGCGTGATCACCCAATTGGTGAGCAATCCGCCGCCGCTCCCGCCCGTCACGCCCATTCGATCCGGGTCCACCCAACCACGCTTGATCAGATCATCCACCCCGGCCATCAGGTCTTTGTAATCGTCGCCCGGGTAGCGGTATTGAATGATGTTCCCGAAATCCTGCCCGTAGCTGGTGCTGCCGCGCGGGTTGGGATACAACACCACATAGCCTTTCGCCGCCATCCACTGGATTTCGTGATCGAACGTGTATCCATAAGCGGCATGCGGGCCGCCGTGGATGTTCAGGATCATCGGATATTTCTGGCCGGCTGAAAAATCCGGAGGCCTCTGAACAAACATCTCGATGCGCTTGCCGTCGAAGCTTTTGTACCAGATGGCCTCCGGCTCCGTGAGATTGAGCTGTGAAAAGAGCTTGTCGTTGATGCGCGTAATACGATTCATCTGCCCGGAATCCACGCTGACCAACGATACGTCGCCGATGTTCGTCGTGGTGGAAATCAGTACCGCCGCCTTTGAGCCATCCGGTGTAGCGGTGTAGGATTCGACGGCCTGATCGCCGGTCGTGAGCGGACTCACTTTGCCGGTGGATGCGTCGATCTTCTTCAGATTCGCGCGGCCTTCTTCGGCAGCTACGATGCAGATGAACCGCCCGCCGGCGGTCCAAAAGGGCTGCGAACGTCCTCCACCGCGGGGAGGCGATTGATCGCCGCCAACGCCGCTGCCGATATCGAAATCGTAATCGACGGTGAGATTCTTCGGCGTGGAACCAGGCTCAATGCTAGTCACGAACAGATCCGCCTGGCTGTAAGAGCGCTGCGGCTTTCCGGTCAGATCGCCGGCAAATGCGACGCGCTTGCCATCGGGGCTAAGCACCGGGTTCGAGATGGTCCCTTCGATGTGCGCGATCCTGGAAATCTCGCCCCCCTCTGAGCTGACCGCGTAGAGGTCCGTATCCGGAGTGTTGTAATATGGCTCGGCGACTCGATTCGAAATGAAGAAAAGCTTCGATCCATCGCGGGACCAGAACACTTGGCCCTCATCGAATGTGCCGGAAGTGATCTGCTTCGCTTTTTGTGGCGAATCGATCACCTCGGGAACGGCGACGGTCCAGATGTGTCCGGGACGGTCGGGCTGGTTATAGCCCGCGCCGTTGCTGCGATACACGGCCCGGGTGATCACACGCACATCGCTCTTTTCGTTGTCCGCGTCCTTTTCCTTCTTTTCAAAATCTTTCGAAATTGCATGAGACGTGAAGGCGATGCTCTTCGCATCGGGCGACCACACTGGACCCGCCGCGCCTTTCGGGATGTCCGTTAAGGCGCGCGCTTCGCCGCCCTCCATCGAAAGCAGGTAAACCTGCGGCGGATCGGGCTTGCCGTTCTTCTCAAGCGCGCGTGTGAACGCGATCTGGTGTCCATCCGGCGACCAACGTGTCCCCGAATCGCGAGGTCCGTCGGTGAGTTGCCTGGCCGTGCCGCCGGCCGCCGGTATGATCCACAAAGCCGTGTCGTAGCCGTCCTTCTTTTTGTTGACGGTGACACGGGTGTAGATCACCTTTGTGCCGTCCGGGGAAATCTGTGGGTCGGCGATCCATTGAAACGAGTACAAGTCCGTCTCGGTGATCGGACGCTTATCGGCGGCAATCAGACTTGAGGAAGAAAAGAACAATACGGCGGTCACCAGGCTGCGAGTCGCTGTGGGCATAATTAGATTCTATGTGGATTATAGTCCTGTGCGCGGCCCTTATAGCATGGACGTTGAGCGCGGCCGATACGCCCTCCCCGCAGGCGGTGGAGCGCGGGCGTAAGCAGTTCAAAGCAAGCTGTGGATTTTGCCATGGCGACGACGCCACCGGATCGAGAGCGCCGGACCTGATCCGTTCGCCGGTCTTAGGGCACGATGTCCATGGCGAGCTGCTCAAACCGGTGATCAAAGACGGCCGTCCCGACAAAGGTATGCCGGCTTTTCCTACTCTCACCGATTCCCAAATCAACGACATGGCCGCCTTTCTCCACGCGCAAGCTCTCGCCGCGTTGCACAGTGCCCACGTTCCGAGAGACTATCCTGTCGAGAAGCTTCTCACCGGCAACGCGCAGGCTGGCAAGGCTTATTTCCATGGCGTCGGCGGTTGCAGCGAATGTCATTCGCCCACGGGCGACCTCGCGGGCATTAGCAGGAAGTACTCGCCGCTCGATCTGCAATCACGCTTTCTATATCCTGGCAAATCGAAATCCACCGTTACCGTAACGCTGCCATCAGGCCAAAAGATCAGTGGAAAGCTGCTGCACATGGATGAATTCAGCGTGGCGTTGCGCGACGCATCGGGCTGGTATCGCTCCTGGCCGCTCGATCGGGTGAAGGCGGAGGTCCACGATCCACTCCAGGCGCATCGGCAGCTTTTGTATATGTACACAGATGCCGACGTGCACAATCTGTTTGCGTATCTGGAGTCGTTGCAATGAAAACTGCCACCTCATTCTGGATGCTGGCCGCATCCTGCGCCTGGCCGCAGGGGCTGGATCCCAATGCCTTGCTGAAGCCGCCCACTAACACCTGGGCGACTTACAACGGCGACTACTCGGGCCGCCGCTACAGCCCGTTGCACCAGATCGACACGAGCAACGTGGCTTCCATCGCGCCCGCTTGGGTATATCAGGGGCACACGGTTGCGATCAAGTCGACGCCGCTCGAAGTGAACGGAATTCTATACTTCACTGTACCCGATAATGTCTGGGCCATCGACGCGCGGACCGGCCGCGAGATCTGGCACTACAAGTACAAGAATAACGGCAGCGACCATATCGGACATCGCGGCGCCGCCATGTATAAGGACTGGCTTTATTTCGAGACGCCGGATGCAAACCTGGTCAGCCTGAACGCCAAGGACGGCAGCGTGCGGTGGACCATCGAGCTGGCCGATCCCGCGCTTGGCTACTTTGCGACCATGGCGCCGTTGGTCATCCGGGATCACGTGGTAGTGGGTGTTTCGGGCGACGTGACGGATATTCCGGGCTTCCTCGAATCGATCGATCCGGATAGCGGCAAACTGCAATGGCGCTGGTACAGCACGCCGAAGCCCGGCGAGCCGGAAGCCGCAACCTGGCCAAAGGAGGGTGACGCCATTTCGCACGGCGGCGGAATGACGTGGATCACCGGCACCTACGATCCCGAGCTGAACCTGCTGTATTGGGGAACGGGCAACCCGAATCCGGTGCTGGTGGGCGAAGGACGGAAGGGTGACAATCTCTACACGTGCTCGATCGTGGCGCTTAATCCGGACACAGGAAAGCTGGTCTGGTATTTTCAGCCCTCGCCCCACGATGTGCACGACTGGGATGCCGTGCAGACGCCGGTCTTGTTCGACGCCGATTTTGACGGCAGGCCGCGAAAACTGATTGCGCAGGCGAGCCGCAACGGCTACTTCTTTGTGTTGGATCGCGCGAACGGTAAAGTACTGGTCTCGACTCCCTTTGCCGAGACGACGTGGGCCTCCGGCATCGACCGACGCGGACGCCCGGTGGCCAAGCCCGACAAGGAGCCGGCCTCCAATGGCACGCTGGTGTCGCCGGGTTCCGATGGAGCTACCAACTGGATGTCTCCCAGCTTCAGTCCCGATACGGGTCTGTTCTACGTGAGCACGCGCCGACTGTTCAGCATCTTTTATCGCACTGCCGTCGGCAAAGCGGAAGGGTGGGGCGGCCGCGATCGCAATCTCTGGTCCGATTCAGCGATCAAAGCGATTGATTACCAGACCGGCAAGATCCGGTGGCAGCACGACATCGGGGAGGGCGAGGGAATCGCGGGCATCCTGACCACTGCGGGGAACCTGCTCTTCACGGCGGACAATTCGGGGAACCTTCTGGCGCTGGATGCGAAAACGGGCAAGACGCTGTGGCACGTGAACGCAGGCGGGCACATGGTGAGCTCTCCGATGACGTACGAACTGGATGGGAGGCAGTATGTGCTGACGGCGGTGCAGGATGTGATTTTTGCATGGGCGCTGCCACGATAACAGACTGTAACGGTGAACGGCTTGCTTTTTCTTTCTTGAAAGCCAGCGCCGCTGAGTTCATGCAATAGCGCAGTCCCGTGGGTTTCGGCCCATCTTCAAACACGTGCCCCAGATGCGCATCGCAGGCGCCGCACAGCACTTCCGTGCGCCGCATTCCGTGTGTGGCGTCCGACTCCGTTTTCACATTTTCTTCCGATAGCGGTTTGTAGAAACTCGGCCAGCCGCTCCCGGATTCAAATTTGGTCTCTGAGCTGAATAGCGGATTGCCACAACAAACACAGCGAAACGTCCCTTTGTTGTGCGAGTCGCGGTATTCGCCGGTAAAGGGCGCTTCGGTACCCTTCCGCCGTGTTACTTCGTACTGTTCTGGCGTCAGTTGTTCGCGCCACTCTGCATCTGCTTTTGTGATTTTTTCCATCGCTACTATTATGGCCTAAGCGGCACCTAAAACTGAATTGTCCAATGCGAGGTGAGCCTGAAGCGGGAGGATCGACAAGCTGAGAAGGGGATCGCGCGGAAGTCATTGATTGATCGAAGAGGCGTTTAGTCGAACCTCTGAAAGGCTGAGTGGAATAGGCGGTTTCGCCTGTCCTCGTCGAAAACACACGGGATCGGGTAGGAGGGGCCTCGCGGCCCCGTCCTCCCACACCACCCGTATACGGCGGTTTCTTCTAAAGGCGTAACGAGTCATATTTGAGAACCAGTGACACGAGGCCCTGGGTTGCGAACCAATCGGCGGACATGCCTGATGCGCCGGTCGAGTCAGTGACAAGCGCCACCAATCCTTGCCGGAATCTACAGGCCGCATGACGGTAGTGGTTCAACTACCCAACCAGGAACAAGTTGAGTTCGACGATCACTTGTAAGACTCACGCCTCGGTTTCGACGGGTAATCTGCCGGATTTTCTCCTTCGCGCGTTGGACGCTCTTGGGAGATCCCCAGGACCCGCAAGCGGGAATCCCGAGTTTGCGTTCAAAAGCAGCCTATGCGGCACGCACCCTCGAAAATCCACCGCATCCGCCTGTTGCACCGAGTGGCACAGGCATTCTTGCCTGTGTTGCACTTAGACGATGACCCTGATGTTTGCAACCCTGTCTTTGTCCGGCTGCCGGGCAGAGAAACACGCGTGTCCGCGTCATCGAGGTCGATCTGTCGGGCCATTTCGACACGATTCGGCATTCTGTGCTTTTGGATAAAATTGCGAAGCGGATCCAGGACCCACAGGTCATGCATCTGGCATGGGCGGTTTCGCCTGCCGCGCGACCGGAGGTCGCCGCTGAGACGGCTAAACTGTTGGATACACGTGCTCAGTTTGATATGCCGGATGTTCTGCAAAGCGCCGGGTCCCTGGATGACCAGTTCCAAAGCGCACGCCCTTCCCGGTACCTGCTTATCGAAAATTTCCTTGAGCCGGAGTACTGCGCCCAGATCGAGGCGGAATTTCTCGCTTTCGATGTGGCTAGCGCTCGCAACCCACGAAGCAGCTAACCTGTGCCACAGGCGCAGTCACTTTTTTTTAGAATCAGTGATTTGGCTTTAGGCTCCTTGGTGGCGAACGGTACAATAGCCATGTGACTAACAAGCGGATGGGGGTGCGTCCGCGCGGGGATGGAGACAACGCTATCTCGCTGGCGCTTCCGAATGGATCGCGGATTGTTGGCGGCGCGGGCGAATTTGTGGCTGATGAGCACGCCATTCGGAAGGCGTGGATTTTTCTGGGAGAGCTGGGTGCGGGAAGGGCCGGAGTGCGCGTGTGGGAACGGACTGAACATGGCTAGGGTTCGTCAGTTTTCTTCTGAGCAGAATCTACCGTGACGGTTAACGCCATGGGCTTCAGATCGATGTCCTCGGCGGCATCCACGGTGACAGATGTATCGCGGGCGATCTCGGAGGGTTTGATCTCTCGCTCATCTTTCAGAAACCTGGTCTTCCGGGTTCGGCGGATCGAGACGATCTGGTTCTGTTCATTCTCAATCACGATTTCTTTGCCAGTGATGTCCTTGAGCTTGCCGTGAAACGTACCTGCGAGGTCCTTGTAAGTTCCGGTTGGAGAGTCGAATTTCGGGGACGCTCCGCGCCGCGTGCGCGGATGGGCGGTCTGAGCGGAATATACCGCGGGAATGAGAAGCGCTAGCGCGATCAGGAGCAGCTTTCGGATCCGCATCTTTCAGTTTCGCATGAGGCGTGATGAAGACGGCAAAATCGCCGGTTAATCTGAAGCTGCGTGGACTACGAATGGGACCCCATCAAAGCCGCTGCCAATTTGAAGAAGCATGGTGTTGCGTTCATGGGCGCCGCGACAGTATTTCTCGACCGCCTTGCTATCACCTACCCAGATCCTGATCATTCAGTAGATGAGCGCCGGGAGATCACGATAGGGCATACTATGGGACAGCAGCTCGTATTCGTTTCTCATTGCGAGCGCGGGGACCGCATCCGGATCATCAGCGCGCGATTGGCAACCAAGCCGGAACGTAGACAATATGAAGAAGCAGCCGGAAAAGAAAGTGGATGGCGACTTACGTAGCGAATACGATCTTTCTCAGCTGAAGGGCGGCGTGCGCGGGAAGTACTACAATCGAGCCAGCGCTGGAACGAATCTCGTATTGATTGACCCTGAGCTCACGCGGCTCTTCCCCGATAGCGAGTCGGTGAACCGGGCTCTGAAGCTTCTGGCGGACACGGCTCAGGCTGCCATAGGCTCCAAACGCTCTGGCAGCCGCTAGAATCTACGCGCCCGCCGCATAGCATTGGCATTTTCAGAATCTGCGTCACACGTGCTACATTTGAGCTTTCGCGCCGCCTCCTCATGTCCGTACAGATACTCTTGCAAGGCAGAATTTTCGGGTTTGACGACTTTGCCGCGGGCGCGGGTCCCTCCGAATCGGAGCTTACCGGCAGAGCCCATTGGGCGGTTCTGCTGAGTGAAGTTTTACCGCGCGCGCTGATCGCCGAGTTGGGTCTTTCGAAGATGCTGCTCGGGTCGAGCGGCAGTGAGCAGTTCCTGGTTGTGCTGCCGGGCGAGGTGCGTCCCGAGACAGAGGAGTTCCTGAATTCAGCACGTCGCGCCATTGGCCGGATGAGCGGCGGCCAGTTGGACCTGCTGTGGGCCATCACCGAAAATCTAGGCGATTGGACCGTGGTTCGCAAGCGGTTGAACGAGCAGATGCAGCGCAAGAAGGCTACGCCGCTTGCCCGAATCGGGCTGGCCGGAACCGGACCCAATCTCGATGGCAACAATACAGAATCAGACAGCGAATACTTTCGCGAGCTTGCGGCTCTTACGCGCGACGCCACTACCCTCGGGTGGTCGCCCGAAGCTCCAGCCAGAATCACGGCGGGCGCCGGTAAACATAACTGGAATCTAGGTTCCGGTCCAGGCGGTGCGCCGGAATCGATTCCGTTCGCCCGCCACACCGCTTTGAGCGACGATGGTCATCGCCTCGCGCCGCTTCCGGTGTTGGCCTCGCGAGCCGAAGGAGCCAAGGTATGGGGCGTTCTGAGGGGCGACGTCGATGATTTCGGGATCCGCATCCGCCGCCTGCCTAGCATTGAAGAACACGTTCAGCTCTCGGTTTTGTACAAGCAGTTCTTTGCGGGAGAGCTGGAAGTGCTGTGCTCGATGGGCGAGTTCTGGCGCAAAGTAACGCTGGTATATGCCGGGGGCGATGACTTCGCGGTGTACGGCGCGTGGGACTCTCTGATCGCATTCGGCCGTGAGCTGCAGCGCGTGTTCCAGCGTTTTGCAGAAGACCACCTGAAGGATTTTCCCGGACCGGAAGGCAAGACCATCACCATGGCGCTCGCATTGGCTCCGGAACCGGACACAGATCTCGCGTCGGTTTATGAGCGCGCCGGGCAGAAGCTGCAGCTCGCGAAATCGATCGACAAAGATTGCTTCCATCTGCTCGGCCGCACGCTGGAATGGAAGCAGCTCTCCGATGCCGCGGAAGTGAAACAGGATCTCGCCAGCATGGTCAAAGAGCATGGCATCCGGCCAGACTACATCCGCGAGCTGTGTGGAATCTATCGCGAGACCAAGCGAGCTGCACTGCCGGGAGAAAAGAGCTCCCGCCGCACCGAAAGGCCGTGGCGCTTTCACTGCCGGCTGAATAGAATATTGGGCAGCTCACGCTCACGCGACTTCCAAAAAGCGCGCAACAGCCTGGTTGCCGGTCTGGCCGGAAGAAATCCAGCGCATTTGAAGTTGCGGCCATCCGGGCGAGTGGCGCTAGAATGGGCCAGGTTGTCGACTGAGCAAGCCGAAAGCGAGTAAACGAGAGAATGGCAGATACGCAGCAGGACCAGAAGAGCCGCGAGAATCGTCCGCGGGAAGGCCGCGGCGCCCAGCACGAGAGCGGCAGACGCGAAGGCGGTGGCCGTGAAGGCGCGGGCCGGGATCGTGGCGACGACCGCCGCGGTGACCGTGGCAGCCGCTTCGAAGGTCCCCCGGAGATCGACATCGAGAAGCTGATATCAGACCCGCTTTATCTCGACAACCAGGCGCACGGCGTGGTCAGCCGGATGCGTGATATGGACTCGGGCACCAAGAGCCAACTGCGGCGCTTATACAACGCGGTCCGTCGAGCGGTGCGCGCCCCCGAGAGCGACCGGCAGCACCAGTTCGTAATGCTGCGCGCACGCTTGGCCTATACGATCGCGCGGCATTCTCTGCGCAGTCTCGACTCGATCGAAAAGCTGCTTCTGCAAGTCACACGCAAGAACGATGCAAAAGGCTACGAGCGCTTTCGCGATCTGTTTGAAGCCATCGTCGCTTACAACGAGTAACTAACGGAAACCACACTCGCATGAGCTCGCACACAGCGCAAACAGAACTAAAGCTGATCGGAAAGCTGATTTTGGAGGGAGACCTGGAGTGCCAGACGGGTCTCCATATCGGCGCGGGCAAGGGCTCGCTCGAGATCGGAGGCGCCGATAATCCGGTCGTCAAAGACGCGTTCGGACTGCCTTACGTGCCGGGTAGCTCGCTGCGCGGCAAGTTGCGATCGCTGCTGGAGCAGGCTTCCGGAATGGCGGTCCCGAGCGAGCTGGTTTACCTGTCCAGGCGAAAAGGGCAGGAGGTCAGGATTCATCAAAGCGAACGTCCGGACGATGAGATCTGCCTGCTGTTCGGACGCAATCCGGGACGCTTGGATCGCGTGGCCGGAGAAGCGGTGGAAGCCAGCGCAGCCAGTCCGGCGCGGCTGACGGTGTACGATGCGCCGCTGATACCGGAGAGCATCACGCCTCAAATGCGCGAGAATCTGGATGACGAGCTGACCGAAGTAAAGAGCGAGAACGCCATTGACCGGATCACTTCGCAGGCCAATCCGCGCACGCTGGAGCGCGTTCCGGCCGGAGCGCGGTTTCATTTCCGCATCGTGCTGGATATCTTGTGCGACGAGGATTGTGAGCTGCTGCCGCGGCTGATCGAAGGCCTACGGCTGCTGGAGGATGATACGCTGGGCGGCGGCGGTTCGCGCGGGAGCGGGCGCGTGCGCCTCGCCAATCTCAAGCTGACCTGGCGAAGCCGCGACTTTTATTCCTCGGCGGCGGCGGAGCAGGAACTGCTTTCGGGCGGCGATGTCTCCGCGCTGAGTAGTACAGGCATTCCTGCCTGTGTTGGGCTTAAGAAGGAAACAGTCTAAAGCGTGCCCTACATCCGGTTTCATCCCGTGGGACCGTGGCGCTTTGGACCCGGGTCCGGCGCCCGCGATCGCGTCGATCCGATTTGTCACAGCGACACCGTTTTTTCAGCGATCACTCACGCCATAGACCGGCTCGGCTGGCTGAATGAATGGATTGAGGCCGCCGCACAACCAGCGGTGCGATTCAGCTCCTTGTATCCGTTCCAGCGCGAAACGCTCTTCGTCACTCCGCCGCGCAGCATCTGGCCGCCGCCTGCCTCCGGCAAAATCCGATACAAAGCGGCGCACCTGGTACCGTTGGCCGTCATTGAATCCTTACTGGCCGGCCAACCCATCGATGAGGATCGATGGACCCTGGATGGTGAAAGCGGCTGCCTGATCCCGGCGGATCGTAATCGCCCAGGCGGCCCTTTCCGCATTGGCATTCGCTCCAATGCCGCTGTGGACCGTCTGTCCCCCAACACTCTTGCAACGCATTCGACCGCGTGTCTGGAGTTCGCTCCGGATGCGGGACTGTGGATGCAGGTGGTGTTCGCCGACGACGATGCGCGGAATGCCTGGGGAGATCGGGTGAAGGGCGCTCTCCGGCTGCTGGCCGATTCCGGGATAGGCGGCGAGCGATCAAGAGGTTGGGGCCGCTCCGCCCAGCCTGAGTGGCATGACGACGGCGAACTCTTCCAGCCACCCGCCGAAGCCCAGGAGACCGCGTATTGGTTGCTATCCTTGTATGCTCCGGCGCCGGAGGATTCGATTGACTGGAACAGTGGCAGCTACAGCACCCTGTCTCGCTCCGGCCGGATCGAGAGCGCGGAGCGTTGGGGAGATCTGAAAGCGCCCGGCCAGATGATTGAAGAGGGATCGGTGCTGTTGTCGCCGCGGCCCCCGCGCGGCAGCATCCGGAATGTAGCGCCCGAAGGATTCCCACACCCGGTGTTGCGAGCCGGCTACGCGGTCACAGTCCCAATTCCATGGGTGGGACATGCTTAAGCTTGTCCCGAGCGGCTCCGTGGGGCAGGTGATCTCGTCACCCGCCGGCGGCCGAAGGCCGCGTGCGCACAGGCCTTCAGCCTGCGCGCACACAGACAACAATGCCTGTACTGCTAAATCTTCGTTTCTTTGCGCGACGCGACGATTTCGCAACTATAGCGCAGACTTGCTGTCTGCGCCACCCGCGGTTGCAGGCGGCCCAAACACCGGGTCGCCAGGCAGGCGGCGAACCCGGACCGCCTGCCCCACAGTTTGCGGCAAAGCCGCGCTGACCTACCCATGACCTACCGCGTCACCATCCTCACCCCCACTCTGGTCGGCGACGGGCAGCGCCTCTCGCCCATCGACTACATGGTCTGGAAAGACCACGTCAACGTTCTCGATCAGAAACGCATATTCCGGCTGCTTTCCAAGGGTCCGCGGCTCGAAAGTTACCTGACTCAACTAAAGAAATCGGAAAAACTCGACTTCGCGTCCTGGGGTGGATTCGCCCAGAACTTTGCCGGACGGCGCATTCCCTTCGAACACCCCAGCTCCACGGCTTATTGGGAGCGTGCTCTCGCGCAGAACCTGTTTATCCCGACGTTCGCGGCGGGTCTGAACGGTCCCTACCTGCCGGCGAGCGCGCTCAAAGGAGCGCTTCGAACCGCCGTCTTGTGCGGGCTAACGACGGATGCGCAGCTCAAGACTGCGGTAGACCGGGCGGGACCGGAAGGCCGTGAATCGAAGCCAGTCACGCAATCGCTGGAAGACGCGGTCCTGGGCGGAGGGGCCGCTAACATCATGAGGCGGATCGCCGCCTCGGATTCCGGCCCGGTGCCGGACACCGCGTTCAAGGTATACCTGCTGCGTGTCTCTTCGCTCGAATCGCGCGCGGGTAAGTACGAGTTGCAATGGAGACAGTCGCCGCGCGGCATCGCCCGGCGGCTGGAAGAAAGCACGGCTCTGTTTTCGGAAATGGCAGTTCCCGGGACGGTTTTCGAGGGGGTTTGGAAAGCCCGGCAGCAGCCGGAGGTGTGGAGGGCCGCGAATGCCTATGCAGAGCAGGTCCTGGAAATCCAGGCACAGTACAGCCAATGGGCAGGTCTGCCGGAGCTCAACGCCACCGTTGAGCAGTTGCGGCAGCGGCTTGGTGAAATCCGCGAATCCGGCCGGGGGTGCATGCTGGTACTCGGCTGGGGAGGTGGATTCCTTTCGAAAGCCGCCTATGCCGACACCGGTAATGAGAATTTCCGGCAACTGCTGCGACAGGTCCCGTTTTACTCCCGCGCGGTCCAGTCGGGACTGCCTTTCCCCAAAACTCGAAAGGTAATCTTCCTTAACAATCAGCCTGCAGCCTTACCCGGTTTCGTGCACCTGGAAGCGAGCGGAAATTCAAATTAGTACTACGCGTTGAGTACTCCAAGGCCGAGTGGAACAGGCGGGTTTCGCCTGTCCTCGACGAAGAAGCCGGCAAAGTAAGTGGCATTGCGCGAGTGGGTGCCGAGTCCACACTTCTTGTGGACGCTTGTACCTGATATAAAGTGCGACGATCACATGTTAAGATGCACTATAGAGTGTGGCGCTAATGCCGCGATCTTAAAGCACGCGCATGTACAACGCCTTTTTTGGCTTCTCCGAAAGCCCCTTCAACCTTAGTCCCGATCCTGCATTCTTGTACCGCAGTGAACAGCATGAGGAGGCGCTGGCGAATCTCATCTACGGAGTGCAGAGCCGCAAGGGATTCATTGTGCTTACGGGCGAGGTCGGCACCGGTAAGACCACCATGCTCGAATGTCTGCGCGATTTTCTCGAATCCCAGTACATCGAGTTCGCGTTCATTTTCAATTCGCGTATCAACAGCGATCAGTTTTTCGAGATGATCGCCTACGATCTGGACCTTCGGTGTGAGCGCACTTCCAAAACCGAGGTTCTGTTTGCGCTCAATCAAGTGCTTCTCCAGCAGTCGCAGCAGGCGCGCACCACGGTTCTGATCGTCGATGAAGCGCACAACCTGGAGTGGGAGGTTCTCGAAGAGATCCGCCTGCTTGGAAACCTGGAAAACCGCCGCGGCAAGCTATTGCAGATCATTCTGGCCGGACAGCCGGAGCTCGACCGCAAGCTGGACGCTCCCAACCTGCGGCAACTCAAACAACGTATCGTGCTTCGCACCACCCTGCAGCCCTTCACGCTGGCGGAGACCACGGAGTATATCAATACCCGGCTTCAAAAGGCCGGAGCGCTGGATCAGGAGATCTTCTCTCCCGCGATCATCGCCGATATCCACTCCCGCTCACAAGGCATTCCGCGCGTGATTAACGCGATCTGCGATAACCTGCTGCTCACTGCATTTGCGATGGAGAGCAAGGTTGCCACCACCGAGATGCTGGACGAAGTAAGTAAGGACATGCGGTTGGAATGGCCCGGCTCGCGTACTCGCGGCCAGCGTCCCCGGCACGCCGAAGAGTCGTTTGAGCAGACTCCGTTTTACTCCCGCGGCGATTAAGAACCGTCCTAGTAGACTTAGTACGTATACAGCTCCAAACGGAGTCGTATATCTCCCTATTACCGCAGGTAATACAGTACAGATACTCCCTAATTGATCTTGAATTCCACCTGAATGTACTCTAAGATCGACAACTTAGGACAGCCTTAATTGGTTGTACTAATTGCGAGAACGATCGACTAGAAAAGGTGGAATATGATCTCTAAACGAATTTTCGGATTGGCCCTGTGTGCTACACTTGGCCTTTCGCTGCTGTCGGCCCAGCAGTTTACCAGCCATGCACCAACTCCGCTCAAGACAAAGGTTGCCTCGGTTCCCGGCAGCCCGAGACCGGATGATGGCACGTTGGCCTCGGTCCCCGGCAGCCCGAGACCGGATGATGGTACGTTGGCCTCGGTTCCCGGCAGCCCGAGACCGGATGATGGCACGTTGGCCTCGGTCCCCGGCAGCCCGAGACCGGATGATGGTACGTTGGCCTCGGTCCCCGGCAGCCCGAGACCGGATGATGGCATGTGGGCCTCGGTCCCCGGCAGCCCGAGACCGGATGATGGCATGTGGGCCTCGGTCCCCGGCAGCCCGAGACCGGATGATGGCATGTGGTCCTCGGTTCTTGGCAGCTCGAGGCAGAATCACAACGAACAGTTCACTCGAATCGCATAGAACCCGCGTTTGCTCCTCCCGGCGCTCCGGCCGACGCGCGCCGGAGGCTGACCGATGTCATTTGGTTGGCTAGGCTTCGCCTCGTTTTCGCTTGTCCTGGATGCGTTGGTTTGCTACTACCTCTTAAGAGGGCCGTGGAGGCGCGTACCTTTTATCTTGATTTTCTGCGTTGTCCAAATTATGGTTGGATGCGCGAACGCCGTACTTTTAGAGCGAGTCGGAGCACACAATCCCCTGTACTCCAAAGTCTATTGGATCGGCGATATGCTGGCGCACGCGGCAATCTCGGCTTTGATTATTTCGCTCATTTACCAAACGCTCACCAAGGATCCACGCCAGCGGAGCATAGCTCTTTTGATTACTGCCGGAGTAATTTGCTTCGCCTTGTTCTCGGCTTACACCTACCAAGTCCCTAACCTGAACCGCTGGATGACTCCCATCAGCCGCAATCTGAGTTTTGGCGAAGAATTGCTTAACCTGATCTTGTGGTCTGTTCTTCTGCAACGTCGTGCGTCTGACTACCTGCTGCTCATGGTCAGCGCCGGAATAGGCGTGCAGGTCACCGGTGAGGTGATCGGAATTACTCTCGCTCTATACGCTCACAACCCATCGGTGAAATGGGTTCCGAACAGCCTCGTTTTTCTCTGCGAGGTCTCCTGCCTGCTGATTTGGCTACGGGCGTTCCGGGGCGCCCATAGCGGCGCCGACGCCAGCACCACCCCTCTTCCCTTCCGAAGCACAACCAGTTCACACTCCTAGCCACTCCATGCGGCTGAAGCTGTCGGGCGTGTTCTGTCACGAACCCGATGCATGAATACGATGTCACGCTAAAGCTCCTTTTGCGAGGGCCGGCTCCGGCTACCTTGCGCGAATTGACAGGAGTTTTTATCCGGAATTGGCTGGATGTCGAACTGCCGAAGTTTCACAATCCGCGGGTGGACCTCCTGGGTGAAGCTCCGGATGGATCGCTGATCCATATGGACCTGCAGAGCGGCAATGACTCAAGGATGGCGGAATATGCTTTCGGCGTATATCGGCTGTTTGATCAATTTCCGCGGCAGATTCTCGTGTACGTGGGCGAGGCACGGCTTCAGATGCCAACACAACTGAAGGGCCCGAGGCTGCTGTTCGAGTATGAGATCGTCGATTTCACGATTTGGATGGAGAGCGGCTTTTATCGAGCGAAGAAGTCGCGGATAATGCGCTTGCGCACGTGCCGTGTAATAGCGGTTCTAGCGCGCTTTCGGGATCGGGAAATTGCGGTTCGGGAGATCGTCGGAAAGCTGTCCGGTCTCCGCGGTGAATGGAGAGAATTCTACCTGAGCGCGCTGTTGACGCTAGCCGGGTTGCGGAAGCTGGAAGAGGTTGTGGAAGAGGAGGCGAGAAAAGTGCCAATACTGAACGATATTTTGGAACACAAAGTTTTGGGCGCGAGTTCAAGCGCGGTATCGAGCAGGGACGGGAGCAAGGTATCGAGCAGGGACGGGAGTAAGGCCGCGAACAGGGTGCGCGCCAGGAGGCTAGCGCCCTGCTTCGCCGCCTGATCGAGAAGCGGTTCGGCGTTCTATCCCCCCTGGGCGCAAGACCGGATTGCCGCACTTGCCCTGGGTGAGTTGGAAGAGCTCAGCGTGCGAGTGCTGGACGCACAGAGCCTGGAAGATCTTCTAAACTAACCAGTTCAACCGAAGCACAACCTCCTTTGACGCGCTCGTGGCCCAGGGAGTAGACTCATACAGGAGGCTTGCCATGTCTACAAATAACGAATCGTTCGACCGTAGGGATTTCCTCAAGACCGCCGGGAGCGCCAGTCTCGCGCTGGGCATGGCCGGGTCCGCCCTGGGCGCGCGCGGCGGTAAGTCGGCTGCCATCGGCGGGCGCGTGATCGGTGCGAATGACCGCATCAACATCGGAGTCATTGGTGTCGGCGGCCGCGGCAGTTATGTTAGCCGCGAGTTCGACAAAGTCGGTAAAGACAACAACAACGCCTGCCAGATCGTCGCGGTCTGCGACGTCTACGAAAAACGCAAGCGGCTGAATGCCGAGCACTTTAAATGCGACGGATATCTGGATTACCGCGAACTGCTCGCGCGGCCCGATGTGGACGCCGTCATCGTCGCTACTCCGGACCACTGGCACGCCAAGATTGCGCTCGAAGCCATGGACAACGGCAAAGATGTCTACCTCGAAAAGCCGATGTGCCACACCAACGAGGAGATCAAGCACCTGGTCAACACTGTCCACGAGACCAAGCGTGTGTTGCAGGTCGGCTCCCAGACCACTTCCGGCGATCAGTGGTGGAAGGCTCGCAAAGCCATTGCCGATGGGATGATCGGCGAAATCCTGATGAGTCAGGGTTCCTACCATCGCAACTCCATCGAGGGCGAGTGGAACTATCACATCGAGAAGGAAGCCGGCCCGGAGGGCAAGGGCGACAACTACATCGATTGGAAAATGTGGCTGGGGCCCGCTCCCAAGCGTGCTTATGATGCCGACCGGTTCTTCCGCTTCCGCAAGTACTGGGATTATTCGGGCGGCATCGCGACCGATCTCTTCTACCACGTTGTCGCGCCCCTGAATATCTGCTGGGGCCAAGCCGAGTTTCCCACCAAAGTGATGGCCCAGGGTGGAATTTATGTGTTCAAAGATGAGCGTGAGGTTCCGGATACATTCAACCTGATCGCGGAATATCCAAGAGCCCACTCACTCGTGCTCAGTTCCTCCATGGCGAATTCGCACCATATTCCGGGGTTGATTCGCGGTCACGCTGGAACAATCATTATGGTCGAAAATGGCCAATTTGAGAGCAAAACCGAATACATCACCGTCATTCCTGAAGTCACTCGCCGGCGCAGGGGCGGCGATGGAAGTGGAGAACTGACGGCCATCGGCGGACCCGAATACGCCTCCAAATTCGGAACCGAGCAGGTTAAAATTCCGGTCGATCAAAAAGACATGATGGTCAGCCACGTGGAAAATTTCCTGCAATGCGTTCGCACTCGGGAAAAGCCTCACCTGGATGTGGATACCGGCGCGCGCGCCCAGGCGGTAATCAATCTGGCGGTCCAATCTTATCGCGAAGGCCGCGTAATGTATTGGGACGAGAAAAAGTGGAAGGCATCCGACAAACCGGTGAAGGCATAGCCAAATCCTACTCCAGCGCACTCGCAACTGAGCGGAACGGGCGAAACGTTTTCCGTCCGAAATTCACTTTTTTTCGAGCCGCACCGAATCTTAATCTCCGTTCATGGTATCTAAATATTACGAGGTCGCTTAGGTTGAATTCAGCTTCGAAATCTTGCTTACTGTTGTCCATTGGGTTTTTGTGCGGTTCTTTGTTGGCCGTTGAGATGCCGGAACCAGTTTCCGAACAGGCGCTATTGGTTCGTTACGTCAACGCTACTGAAGCGCAGCAGTCCACCTTGCGGGGAGCCACCATGGAGGTGGATATCGACGCCAATGTTCCTAAATTGAACAAGAATGGTAAGCTGCACGCCCTGCGGAACATTTCGAACATCGGCAAAATCACCTATCACCTGCTGGGGTTTAATGGCGATGGCGCCATCAAGAAAGAGGTAATCGCCCGCTATCTGGCAGCCGACGCCCAGGCACAGGAAGGTCCGAATATCTCAATCAGCCCTGAGAATTACAAGTTTAAGTACAAGGGCTTACAAAACCCGGATGGCACTTCGGTTTACGTGTTTCAGCTCTCGCCGCGTAAAAAGCGAGTGGGATTGTTCAAAGGTGAGCTCTGGTTGGACCCGGCCACCGCCATGCCCGTGCGTGAGTCTGGACGCTTTGTGAAGACGCCCTCGATTTTCCTTAAGAAAATGGAATTCGTCCGCTTCTACGAGATGCAGAACGGCGTTTCCATTCCCCAACGCGTTGAAAGCATGGTGGATACCCGCCTGTTCGGCCGGGTGGAGCTCAACATCAACTTCACGCATTTCTGCAAAGATCCGGACGCCGGGCAGGTTATCGCATCCGCGATGCTGCTACACTGATAGTTCTTTCTGATCCGGCAGCTACTCCAGTTGGGTTTGTTTTGTCGACACAGAATCAATGCGAACACTATTCCTGAATCCGCCTTCTTTTGAAGGGTTTGATGGGGGCGCAAGCTCGCGCTGGCCGGCCTCCCGCGAGATCGAATCTTACTGGTATCCGGTGTGGCTTTGTTATCCCGCGGGAATGCTGCCGGACAGCAAGGTCCTGGACGCGCCGCCGCACAAGGTCTCGATCGAGCAGACCGTGGCCATGGCTGCCGACTTTGAATTCCTCGTACTCTTCACCTCGAGCCCTGGGTTCCATGTTGACACCAGGATCGCGGAGATGATGAAGGACGTCAATCCGAAGATGAAGGTGGCGTTCGTCGGACCGCCGGTGACGATCGAACCGGAAAAATCGCTGCGCGCTTCAAGAGCTATCGATTTTGTGGTTCGGCGCGAATTCGATCATCAGATCGCTAAATTTGCGCAGGGTACACCGCTTTCGGAATTGCCGGGCGTGAGCTTCTGGAAGGACGGGGAGGTGGTGCATACTCCCGAGGCTGGAGTCATCGAGAATCTGGATGAGCTGCCCTGGGTTTCCAAAGTCTACAAGCGCGACCTCAATTTCCGCAACTACAATGTCCCGTTTCTGCTGAATCCATTCATTTCGCTGTACACCACTCGCGGCTGCCCGGCGATGTGCACTTTCTGCCTGTGGCCGCAGACCCATTCCGGCCACCGTTGGAGAACCCGGTCTTCGGACGACGTGGCGAACGAGTGCAAGTACATCCTCGAAAATTTCCCGGGACTGAAGGAAATCTTTTTCGACGACGATACTTTCAACTACCGGAAAGAGCGCACCATCAATCTTTGCAGCAAGCTCAAGAACCTCAATTTTACCTGGAGCTGCACCTCACGCGTCACCACGGATTACGATACGCTCAAGGCCATGAAGGAAGCCGGTTGCCGGCTCCTGATCGTCGGCTACGAAACAGGTGATGCGCAGATCCTGAAGAACATCAAGAAGGGCGCGACGCTCGACATGGCGCAGCGCTTCACAGCCAATTGCAAGAAGCTGGGTCTGACGATCCACGGGGATTTCATCGTCGGCCTGCCCGGCGAGACCCGCGACACCATCCGCAAGACCATCGATTGGGCCAAGAAGCTGGATGTCGAAACCATTCAAGTTTCGCTCGGTCACGCCTTCCCGGGCACCGAGTTTTACGACCATGCCGAAAAGAACGGGTTGGTATCGATCATCGGCATGACGGACGCGATGGGACATCAGTTGCCCAATGTCGTGTATCCGGGCATGAATCGAGGCGAGCTGATGGAGTGGGTGGAACGCTTCTACTCGGAATATTACTTCCGCCCGAAGGTTGCTTGGCGCATCGTGAGCAAGGCCATGTTCGATAGTCACGACCGGCAGCGTCTGTATAAAGAAGCGAAAGAGTACATGGCGCTGCGAGGTAAGCGGCGGCAGTTCATCAAAGAACAGAAGGCCGCTGCGCCTGTTTTGAGCAGCGCCGAAGAACGTGCATCCTGACGCGAAGACCCGGATCTTCACGCTCATCGTAATTCTCAGCAATGCGCTCGGCAACTTCGCCCTGAGTTGGGGCTTGAAGCGCCAATCACTTTTCAGCCCTTATGTACTGCTTGGGATTTCTCTGCTCATTCTGTGGCTGCTGAGCCGCATGGCTTTGCTTAGTTGGGCCGACTTGAGCTATGTTCTGCCGATGACGTCCATTGGCTACGTCATCGCCGTGTTTATCGGCAAGTACTTCTTCGCCGAACAGATTACCTGGCAGCGCTGGCTGGGATCGTTGTTGATCGTGGGTGGAATCGTGCTGGTGGGCAGAACCTATCCAAGGACTGCATCATGAGATGGTTGCTGGTCGCCGTCATAATAGCAAGTACGGTTGTGGGCGATGTCCTGCAGACCTTCGAGATGAAACGGGCCGGTGAGGTCCAGGAAATGGGCGACTTGTTCTCCGCGCTGGCCCGGCGGAAATACCTGATTCTGGCCGTGGCATTCATGGCGGTATCGTTCTTCGCGTTTTTGAGACTACTCTCGATCGCGGACTTGAGCTTTGCAGTTCCGGCTAGCGCGGGTACAGTAGTCCTTGAGACGATCCTGGCAAAGCTGGTCCTTAAAGAGCATGTCGATGTGCGGCGGTGGGCCGGAGTGGGCTTGGTCGCCTGCGGGGTCGCCCTGCTCGCCCTGTGATAGTGTCTTGTGAAGTATGTCGCAGCAGTAGCAGCCACGTACCAGCTAGTGGCGATCGCCGCCTGTTTGTGGCACCTGTACCGGCCGCGCCGCCCCGCCGGCGATCTTACCGCAGTCTCAGTCCTGAAGCCCGTCAACACCATTCCACTCGGATTTGAAGCAGCGCTGCGCTCCCACACCGAACAGGATTACCCGCGGTTCGAAGTGCTGGCCGGCTCCACAAAGCCCGGTTGCCAGACTCCGAATCGAAAGGTTGGCGTGTTGATCGATCTGGCAAAACTGGCGCGCTACCCGATCCTGGTAGTCAATGACGCGGATATTGAGGTTCCGCCGAATTACCTGCGAGAAGTAACCGCCCCGCTTACCGACCCGCGCGTCGGTCTGGTGACGTGCATCTATCGCGCGGTAGGCGACACCTGGCCCAGCCGCTTCGAAGCGCTGGGAGTCGCCACCGACTTCGCCCCGAGCGCACTGGTCGCGCCATTCGTCGGAGTATCGGAATTCGGCCTGGGCTCGACGCTGGCGTTTCGGCGCGCGGACCTGGATCGCATGGGAGGCCTCGCGGCCATCGCCGATTACCTCGCGGACGATTACCAACTCGGATGCAAGCTGCACTCGCTGGGGCTAAGGAACGTGATTGCACGCCCGGTAGTAAGTACGCGGCTGCATGGCAACACCTGGGGGAAAGTATGGCGGCACCAACTCCGTTGGGCGCGCACGATCCGGCTATCGAGAAAGGGCGGCTACGCGGGCTTGCCAGTCACCTTCGCCACCGTGTGGGCAATAGCGGCAGCCTGCGCTGGGCTGTGGTGGATAGCGGCCGGCCTTGTGGCGCTCCGTCTTGCGATGGCGATCACGGCAGGCTGGCTGGTCCTGCGCAGTCTGGACGTGCTGAAGCTGTTCTGGCTGATTCCTGTCCGCGATCTCTACGGAGCCGCCGTCTGGGCGGCAGCGCTGTTCGGAAACACGGTCGAATGGGGCGGTGAAACCCTCACGCTCGATTCGGATGGCCGCATTGTGGGACACACTTCAGCGGGCGCGACGGGGGCCGTCACAAGTATCGGGAACTTGTGAGTGGGGTGGGCTTCAGCCCGCCATTCGGCATTGCTTTGCCCTGGGCAGGCAAATTGCCTGCCCCACTCAGAATGTGGGGCTTGTCCCAGCTCAGAATTTCGGTATGGTCCGCAGTAGCGAGTAGCTATTGATCTTGCCCGGCAACTGCACGCTGTGCATCGGGGTCCAGTTCTTGTCCATGGCACCGATGTAGTGCGTATCGCCGCGGTCGCGACCCATCAGGATGATGTAGTAGCCGTTCTGTGGATAGGAGAGAACGCGGTATTGCATCTCGCCTTGGCCAGCGCGCCAGTGATCCTCGGCGGGAGCGCCCAGCAGGCGCACTACCGCGTGGTAGTCATCATAGGCGCTCAGACCCAGGTCGCTCTGCATCACCGGAGCGTAAATAATTTTGTTGCCCAGGATTCCGCCGCGGTAGAGCGTGACGACCAGAACGCAACCGACGATGCCCAACGCGATTCCTCCCAGGATCAGGCGGCCGATGCGGGATTCGGAATTGTTCTCGAGGCGAATGCCAATCACGGGAGCGGGCTGCGACGCAGGCTCCGGCGAGCGGAGACGCGGTGAGTCATTCACGGCGAGCGGCATCTCGATGATGCGGCGCTCCAGCGGCCACAGCGTGCCTGCTTTGAACTCCAGCTCCTTGATGAGCCCTACGATCATGACCGGCTCTTCCACGCGCGACACAGCGCCGATGAAGCGCCGGGGGACCCAGATCTCTTCGTTGCTCTTGGTGTTTTGGACGAGGACTTCGGACCAGGTGGCCTTGCGGTAGAACCACTCGTTGTGGACGATGTTCGAGATCGGCGGGTAGAACGAAAACGGACGCTGGCCCAGTTGCTCGAGAGGCGTGGGAACTGGGGGCACGGCCATCCAATTTATCTTAGGCCGGACCGGCTCCCTGACGGTCGCGGCTCAGTTGTTGCGGCGGTTAATAAGTGCGTAAGAACTCCGCGATCTCCGGTTCCAGAACTTTCTTTCTCGCGATGCAGAGGTCGATTCGCTCCAGGGTGTTCTGCAGGTTGCGAGGGCCGCCCGTGTACTTGGTCACTTTGTCTTCGAAGTAAGTCTTAATCTCGGAGCGGTGCTCCGCATCGCAGAACCCTCGTCCGACACCCGGCAGGCCAGCCGCGAAGTCGCCGCCTACCTCGCCCGGCAGCTTGGGAAGCAATTCGTTCAAGTGCTCCTTCACGAATTGAAAGGGCACTTCGCGGGTCTCCGGATAACGCGAAGGTCCGAACAGCAACGTGAAAAAGGACTGCCGGATGTCAAACTCTCCCGTCAGCAAGAGCGCGATGGCTGAACGGGCGATGGCGGGATCCCGGAACGAACCCATTGCGCCCAAGAGAATCTGCCTCACACGCGGGTCTGTTTCGCGCTTGGCGGCGGCATGGAGTTGGTCGAAGAGGCCGCGATTCCCGAACTCGGCCGCTACGTGCAGCACCTCGGGAAGCATATCGCCGTCAATGCCCTTGCGGTCCACCAGCCACTTTTTCGCAAGGACTTCGGCCTGATCGATCAACTGCTTGTCCTTGCCGGAGCTTGCTACCGGACCAACCAGCGCAGTCCGCAAAAGGCGCGTATTTTCGTCCTCTCCGGCTTTCGCGTTCCATCCCAGCTCGCGCGCGCGCTCGCCGAAGTTATCCCGAATGAACTTTTCTCCCTTGGGGCGGAGATCCTCCGGAACAATCACGCCGATGGTGTTTTGGGCGATGTCCAACGCCGCGGACGTGATGTGCCGGTCCGGATCGGAATGCAGCTTTGGAACCACGGACAGAGCTGTTCCCATTGGCATGTCCCCGGTTAAAACCAAGGCCTGTACGTCCCCCAGCACACCCACGCGCTCGGCGACGCTCAGCTTGGCGCCCGAATCCGACAGCAGCTTCGGGAGCAGATCGCCTTGGTAATTCACGCGGTAGTATCCGCTCTCGTGATCGTTTGGCAGTATCCAGGCCGGGCACGCCGAGGCTTCGCGCAAAGTCATTTCGGTTCGCGGATCGGCCATCAGCTCGCATTCACGATGGACCTTGCCGCCGGACTGGTATTTCACACACACAGGAATGTGCCAGCTTTGCGATTTCGAGCCGGGAGATCCAATGGGCAGCGAGCGTTGCTGGGACAGCGCGAGAGAAGGCTTGCCCGTGCCGCACTTCAGCGCCGCAGTCACAACTGGAACTCCAGCTTGATCCAGAAAAGTGTCGAATGCGGGAGCAATGTTCTTGCCCGAAGCCTGACTGATCGCAGCTTCGAAATCGGCCGTCGTGGCGTTCCCGTTCGCGTGCTTTTTGATGTAGAGCTCGACACCTTGCTGGAACTTCTCAGGGCCGATCCAGCTCTCGAACATATGAATCACGGCCGCGCCTTTCTGATACGTGATTCCATCAAACGCATTTGCGATATCGTTGTCGGAGACGATCGGCTGGCGAATCTTTCGCGCGGAGACCAGGCTGTCCAGACCCATGGCTCCTAACCGCTCATCTACCGCCGAGACGTCCGTGTTCCATTCGGGCTTCCACTGCTGAACGACCTTGTTCTCCATCCAGGTGGCGAACGCCTCGTTTAACCAGATGTCGTTCCACCAGCCAGCGGTAACCAGGTCGCCGAACCATTGATGCGCCATTTCATGCGCCGCGACGATCGCGCACCCGCGTTGCCTTCCAATCGAATCGTTCTCGGGTTTGGAAAGCAGCAGGCTCTGTCCATAGGTGATTAGGCCCGCGTTCTCCATCGCGAAATTACTGATCGGCATGACAATGCTGTCGAGCTTGGGATAGGGGAACGGCGTGCCAAAGTACTGCTCCAGCAACTTCAACAACTGCGGGATTGCTTCCGCGGCGAACTTGGCTTCGCTGCCGCGTCCGCGCGGCGTGATCACTCGCAGCGGTGTAGAGCCAAGCTTTCCAGCGCTCACAATATCGAACGGGCCAACGCCTACCGCGATGAGATAACTCGGGAGTGGCTTGGTCTCGGCGAACTTGACGGTCTGCATGCCAGCTTCGCCGGCCGACTCGGAAATCTGCGGCGTATTCCCGAAAGCCTTGTGGCCGTTCGGAACATGCAGTGTTAATTGCCACGGCACTTTGAAACCGGGCTCGTCGAAGCAGGGGAAGGCGCGCCGCGCATCGGTCGGCTCAAACTGCGTGTACACGTACCATTGATTGCCGTCCTGGAGTTGGAACACCCCGGCGCTACTGTTCTTTGTGATTTTGCCTTCATAGGCAACGTGGAGAACGCCTCGTCCGGAGACGGGCTGCGCAAACGAGAAGCCGGTGAAGTCTTTGTTTCCGGCCAGCACTTCGACGGGACTCGCCTTGAAAGTGGCTTGCTGGATCTTCAATTCCGTGGCGTTCAGCCAGACGACCGATTGGGGCTGCTGGATGTCGATATCGATGTCAGCCGTGCCTTTGAAACTATCCTGGCCTGGGACAATGGTGAGATCGATAGCATAATGCACGGGCCGGACATTCTCAGGTAACCGGAGCTTGGGCGGCTCACTGCTGGTTGCCGCAAATGCGGCCCAGCAGGAGAGTGCGATACAAATCAAGCGCGAGGTGTTCATCTATTCAAATTTTCGCATGGCGGTTCCCGCTAACATTGGGTGTAGCAGCCCGTGCCGGAAATCGAAGAGAACCGCTTGCTGACGCGCGCGGCTCGGCAGAATCAATGCGTTGCCGAGACGCGGCAGTTAGGGAGCGGTTACCACGGGCTGATAGAGCAGACGTGGAATATTCGAAGATTCTGATTCGAGCGACGAACTGGGTGGGGGATGCGGTAATGTGCTTACCCGCTCTGCACGCGATTCGCGAACGATACTCCCGGGCTCATATCGCCATTCTCGCGAAACCTTGGGTGGCGGATCTTTATTCGAGCGAGGATATCGCCGACCAGGTGATTCCGTACACAGCGTCGTCGATTGCGGCCAAGTGGCAGACCGGCCGGGAACTGGCGGAACACGGCTTCGATTGCGCGATTCTATTGCAGAACGCGTTCGAGGCGGCACTGCTCGCCTGGCTGGCGCGCATTCCGAATCGCATCGGATACAATCGCGATGGCCGCGGATTTCTGCTCACCTGCGCGATTCCTGTTCCCAAACCGGGCGAGATCCCGCCGCACCAGCGCTTCTATTATCTGGAACTGCTCCGGCGCGCGGGAATTATTGGGGCACTGCCGGATCGTCAGCCCAGCATTGTGAGGGGCAGGGTGAGCGCCTCCGCCGTCATTGGGGTCAGCCCAGGCGCGGCGTACGGGACGGCCAAGCGATGGCTGCCTGAGCGTTTCGCCGAAGCCGCGGCGCAGTTAGCAAGAGAGCGGGGTGCGTCCATAGCGCTATTCGGTTCCAAAAGTGAGCGTGCATTGTGTGAAGAAGTGGCCGGGCTGCTGGGTGACGTCCCAGCGACCAATTACGCCGGCGCGACCAGCCTGGCTGAGTTTATCGATCTGGCATCCGGATGCGAGCTGTTCCTGACCAACGATTCGGGCGCGATGCACATTGCGTCGGCTTTAGGCGTTCCCACTGTTGCGATCTTCGGCGCCACCGATGACGCCGCAACCGGACCCGCCGGACCGCTCGCCCGCGTCGTCCGTGAGCCGGTGGAATGCAGTCCTTGTCTTCTGAGAGAATGTCCTATCGACCATCGATGCATGACTCGCGTAAGCGCCGGACGTGTGGTTGCGGAGTCCTTGGAATTGTTGGCCCTTAATTTAAGTGGACACCCGCATTAAAATCATCGGTAGCACACGGCGGGCACAAGCTAAAGCATGTGCCACGTCGCAGGCTGAAGCCCGCGCCACTCAGAATCAGTGCGAGAAAAACATTTGCCTCGTTACGGGAGCCTTCGACCCGCTTCTGGCAGAGCACGCAAAACGCCTGAAAGAGCTGGCCGAGCCGAACCAACTGCTCGTTGTGGCGATCACGAATCCCCCCGATCCACTGCTTCCACAGCAAGCCAGAGCGGAGCTGGTGGCGGCCCTCGCGGTAGTCGACTACGTCATCATCGGCATTGATATCGAAGAGGCGCCGGTGAGACGAGAATTCATGGAGCAGGTAGTATGCAAATCGCG
This sequence comes from Bryobacteraceae bacterium, assembly GCA_051000095.1. Lineage (GTDB taxonomy): Bacteria > Acidobacteriota > Terriglobia > Bryobacterales > Bryobacteraceae > JBBSHP01. The sequence continues at coordinate 55,630 of JBPCOQ010000028.1, forward strand.
CGGATCCTGATCGTGCGCCTGGGAGCGATGGGTGATATCATCCACACGCTCCCGGCGCTGGCGACTTTGCGGCATGCCTTCCCCTGGGCGGAAATCGCCTGGGTAGTGGATACGAAGTGGCGTCCTCTTCTCGACGGCAACCCGGCTGTGGATCAAGTGATTGCAGGCGCCGGGTGGCGAGGCCTTCGCGCGGCCCGCTACGATCTGGTCCTCGATTTCCAAGGCCTGACCAAATCGGCGATCATTGCGAGATTGGCGAGGTCGAAGCGGCTGGCGGGGTTTCGGAATTCGCGCGAGACCCCGGCAGCCTGGTTCTATACGGAAAAAGCGGTGACGCATGCGATCCATATGGTGGAACAGAATATCGATCTTGCCATCGCGGCCGGCGCCTCGGAACGGGTACAGGCGTTCCCGCTGCCCCCAGGAATCCCCGAAGGTGTCTTGCCCGCCGAATTCGTGCTCGCAAGTCCGCTCGCGGGGTGGGGCGCAAAGCAGTGGCCGCTCGATTACTACTCTGCCGTAGGAGAAAGACTGCGACGGGAACATGGGCTGACGCTGGTGCTGAACGGTCCTGAAGCGATCACGGTCCCGCACACCCTGGCGCACGTCTCGGGTCTGGCCGGCCTGATCGATGCAACGCGGCGCGCCAGCGCGGTGATCGGTTTGGACAGCGGCCCTTTGCACCTGGCGGCCGCGCTTGGAAAAACAGGCGTGGCGATCTATGGCCCGACGGATCCAGCGCGCAACGGACCGTATGGTGGAGCATTTAAGGTCTTGAGAGATGCTGGCGCAATCACCAGCCATAAACGCGTCCAGCAGCCGGCTGCGAGTATGCGCGCCATCTCGCCCGACGCCGTGTACCGAGCCCTGGAGCCAGTATTGAAAGATCTGAAATGCCCGCATTCAAACAATACGCCGACTTCGTCGCCAAACTACGCGTCCCCTGCGGCTTTCTCTTAGCCGGAACCTTTGCATGGCTCTCCCAGCCAACGGCGCATTCGTTAGCCGCGGGCCTTCCCGTCTCCATTCTCGGGTTGTTGCTGCGCGGTTGGGCCACCGGCCATGTCGAAAAGAACATCCGCCTGGCGCGGAGCGGACCGTATGCATACGTTCGCAATCCGCTTTACCTCGGGACAGCGCTGGTTGCGGCAGGATTGGTGATCGCGTCGAGAAGATGGCTACTGGCCGCCATCTTCGCCGTCGTGTTCCTGGCCGTTTATCTGCCTGTGATTGAACTGGAAGAACAGCACTTGCGATCTCTGTTTCCTGAGTTCGGCGCTTACGCGGAGAGCGTGCCGAAGCTGCGGCCTACATTTGGATTCCAGTCCGGGAAACAGCCGTTCCGATGGGGCCTGTATTGGCGAAACCGGGAGTATCAGGCGGGGTTTGGATTTTTGGCGGGAGCGGCATTGCTGGTGCTGAAGGTGTTGCTAGGTGGCTTCATCTAAGTGCAACACAGGCAAGAATGCCTGTGCCACGTGTCAAAGCAATCTCAATCCGGCGGCGGAGGCAATTTGCCTGAAGATCTTGTCTTCAGTCAGTAGATAGCCTCGTACATCGATGCAACACTGAGCCACATGCGCGTCGGGCGTAGAGATGAAGACACCCCTCTGCCGCAATGCTCTTCTTAGGAGTCCAACTCTGACCCAATGGTCGAAAGAGGCGTCACATAGCGGCAGTTCTTCGAGAAACTCGATCAACGCTCGCTCACGCGCAGCGGGAATCTCGCCACTCAGAAGCTCGGCTGCCACGATTGGCGCGAGCAAAACTCGTCCTTCGCGCAGAGCGATGTCCAAATCAGGCGCTTCGATGCCGCGAAAATAAGAAACCCACGCGGAAGTATCAACGACGATTACGTTCACGGCTCACATCGATATCGATTTTAAGATCGAGCTTACCGCGCAATGCTTGCGCTTTGGAGTACGCGCCCGTGCGCTTCACTAATTTCAGCCCTAAGATAATCGTCTCGGTAATGCTTTCGCCAGCTACGCGCTGGGCCCCCTCGAGAAGATCCTTTGGAAGATTGACAGTGGTCCGCTTGGTTTCGGTCACACCTACAGTTTAGAACCGATACATATGAGTGTCAATATCGTGATATGAATGATGGTATGAATGACACGAGTCCTGGCGCGAAGGTGTTGCTGCGGGGTGCGCGATGATGGGGTTTAGTGGAGAATGCAATGGTAATGGATAAGCAGCACGCCCATCAGTTGCTCGACTTGCTCGGCCCTAGCCAACTCGCCGCCGTGACTCACCTGCTCGAAACCATGGTCTCGACCGATCAGGAGGGAGACACCCTAAGCACTGCCGAACGCAAAGCCGTTGCCGAGGCCGACGAGTGGCTCAAACATAATCAGCCAATCCCCGCACGAGCAGGTCTTAGCGGAATTCGGCTTGACGATGGCTGACTGGGAGAAGATGGCCGGCGAGCGGGTGCCTGAAGACACGCCATACCGGGATGGTTAAGCGTATCGTCTGGACCGAGCAGGCCAAGGCGGATGTCCGCGCCATCGAGCAACAAACCGCTTTGCAGATCCTCAGGACACTGGCCCGCTACGCCAAAACCGGTCAGGGCAACGCACTCTATCTTCAGGGCGTCGAGCCGCCACTGTTACGTCTCCACGCCAAGACCACCGCATCTTCTTCCGCGACCGGGGCGAGTACCTGGATCTCTCGCGTGCTCGATCGCAAGCAGGCCTACAGATGAATGTGGCAAACAACCGTTTTAAGGCCAGAATGGGGACAAGCTCTCCGGAAACCCATCGCTAAGTGGTTGATTCTGAGTGGGGCAGGCAATTTGCCTGCCCAGGGCAAAGCAATGCCGAAGGCGGGCGAAACGCCCACTCCACTCAGTTTCCGATACTTGTGACGGCCCCCGTCGCTCCCGCTAAAGCATGTCCCACTTACCGTTGGAAGGGTCTCTCGTTGATCCAGTGAAATCCCCGGTTGACCAGCAGAAACTTCGTGTCTACCCTGCGTAGCTTTATGACGAGTGAGTCGTTTAGGAGCTTGCCCTGCAGGATCACGTGATCCGCGTCTGGCTTCGAATAGGCAAAGGCATATTTTTTGTTCTTGTCTTTTGGCGCGAAAAGCGCGACGTGGTTGACCGGGGCGTTGTATTCCGTGCCATATGTTTTGAATGAGCCGTCCATCATTTTGGCCGTTAGTCCGTTTTGAACGACCACTCTGCTCCAACGGCTTGCATCGGTCATCAATGGCGGCGCCTCCTGGCCATTCCGGGTGAAGCTTTCGACCTCGTAAACCCCATACAAAGGAGGATTCACGGGCGTAATATAACGCGCGCGATAACCCATAATTCCGTACTGGATGTGCAGGACGAGCACCAGCCCGATCACCAGGATCTTTGCCACGGTCATCGCCATTCTTAGCCACCGCCGGCGGACTGGTGTCGCGGTGTTTACCGGATTGACCGCGCGATTGAATACCAGGAAGTTGGCGAGCCTCTCCAGATCGGGCGCCAGCAGAAAAATAGCCATGACCAGCAGGTTTGACGAAAACAGCTTGACTGGCACGTCGTAGCAAAAATTCAGCAGTACGACATTGACCAAAGCGGCCGTGGATACCAGCGCCCCCAGCGTGGTGGTGCGCCGGAACAGAAGGAGCAATCCGCCCGTCAATTCAGCGGCCCCCGAAAAGATGGTGTAGGCCATGGAAGCTCCCATAAACGTCCATAGCAGACCCATGGGTGAAAAATCGCTGAGCGGCTCAATCAGCCGGCTCAAGCCGGGAGAGGAAAACTGTAATGGGAACACCTTCGCGAACCCATAGGTGAATAAAGTGAACGCCAGCATATAACGCACGTAGATTCGCAACCAGAAGTGCAGCTCGCGATAATTCGTTCTTTTTCGATCGAGTAGCGACCAGACAAAAGTGGCGGCTGCCGCGAATACTACGAGGCACAAGTTGTGGATGTAGTCGAGGGTCGTGTCGCCGCTTCCGTTCATGGCGGGGTAAACGGCGATCGGCCCGCTCAGATGAAAGAAGCGCGTTGCCACCCACTCTACGATGGCGTGCCACATGCGGACGTATGGTTGGGTGAGGAACCCGAGCCAGGGAACGATGGACAGCAGGGTCACCCGGCCCAGCGGGAAATTGTAAAGAAGGAAGTACGCGAACGCGAATCGGAACGCGATTCTCTGTGCGAGACTCCAGTGTGGCGCCGCGTCGCTCACGTTGGGAGTGACTACGATCGGCTCATCTGAGACATTTGCGCGCGGCGGCGTTTGCACGACGTCTTGCATGAACTATCTTTGACAGCATACTGGCATACGCTTGCAAAAACAACACAGGCAAGAATGCCTGTGCTACATTCATCGCCCGAGTATTCGTCTTGTGACCGCGGAAGATAACACGATGGACGAGGTTGCCGTCACATAGGGGCGTAGCTGGTCAATAAAGGATTCGAGATGTTCGATCGAAGAGACGCACACTTTCATGATGAAAGAGTCGCCCCCAGTGACACGATGGCATTCGAGCACTTCCGGCGACTCTCTGGCGATTTCTATCACTTGCGGCAGCAGCTCACCGACCACGCTGATTCGAAAGAACGCCAGGATCGGAAACCCTATCTTCGCGGGATTCAGCTCCACGCGATAGCCTGCTATGATGCCGGCTTCCTCCATCCGGCGAACGCGGTCCATCACCGCCGGAGTCGAAAGACCGACTCTGCGCCCGAGCTCGGCGTAAGGTATGCGAGCGTTCTGCTGCATCTCGCCCAAAATACGCCACCCGATCTCGTCGAGCAGCTTTGCGGTGTTATCGCTCATTCGCGTTCAATTAAGCAACGAGCATGCATTCTCGTAAAATTTAAGGTCTCGGGCCACCAAGACCTAACAAAGATTATATATACAAATATTAGTTTGGACTATACTGGACCGCAAAGGGGATCGGTCGGGTAGAAACTCTATGACACTCCACAACAGCTATTTCGCATCTCTGATGTTTTTTGGTTTGGCATCACTCGCGCTCGCTCAGTCAGCGGGTACCAGCACCATCGGGGGGACCGTAACCGACAGCCAGGGCGCGGTGGTTACAAAAGCGAACGTGACCGCCAAGGAGGCTGCCACCGCTCTGGAGCGGTCCACCTCTACCAGCGGCGCCGGCCAGTACTTCTTCGGCAATCTGCTTCCGGGCGTATACGACGTTAGCGTGGAACTGCCAGGTTTTCGGAAAGCAGTCGTCAACGGGCTCAAGCTGGACGTAGCCATCGGCCTCACTCAGAATTTTACGCTGGAGGTGGGAGCGGTTCAGTCTGAAGTGGTTGTGTCGGCGGTGGGTGAGGCGGCGTTGCAGACGGTGGATTCGAGCATCGGAAACGTGGTGCCACAGAACGAGTTGAAATTGCTTCCCAACCTGAATCGCCAGGCGGGCAGCTTGCTGCAATTGCAGCCGGGCGCGACTTCGACCGGAGAGGTGACCGGCTCGCGGAACGATCAGACCTCTATTGCACTCGATGGCGCCGACGTCACTGACGCGTTGCTTGGGCAAGCGTTCCGCACCATTGTCCCCACTCCCACCGAATCGATCGATGAATATCGCGTGATCGTGGCTAATCCCAATGCCACCCTGGGCCGCGGCGCGGGCGCGCAGACGGTGCTGCAGACCAAGCGCGGCACGGACACTTTTCACGGGAGCCTTTACGAGTATTTCCAGAATGAAGATCTCAACGCCAACCGTTGGCAATTGAACCGGACAGGCCAGAAGCGCCCGATATTGCGCGACAATCGTTTCGGCGGAACGGTCGGTGGTCCCATTTTCAAGAACAAGACCTTCTTTTTCTTCAATTATGAAGGCCGGCGGCAGAACACTAACGTGGCCGTGACGCGTGTCGTCCCTTCCGATACTTTGAAGCAAGGGCTGCTGCGCTTCCGGGATCCCAGCGGCACCATCCAGACCGTCGATCCCAAGGCTTTCGATCCGCGCGGGCTGGGCGCCAGTCCGGCCATCTTGAAATATCTCGCGTTGTTCCCGGCCGGCAATGACCCGTCCGCCGGAGGCGCCGATGGATTGAACACCGTCGGCCTGACCACTGCGGTACAAACTCCGATTACCGACAACTTCGGCCTCCTACGCCTGGATCACTCCTTCAGCGACAAGTGGACCTTCGATGGGTCGGCGCGCTTCGCCCGCACGCTCCAGACTAGCGCCACTCAGGTCGATATCGTCAATCGCAAAGCTACCCGCATGTTACCGGTTCGAGGGCATTTCCTGACCGGCGCGGTCACCGGCGTGCTGACGCCGCAGTTGACCAACCGCTCGCAATTCACCTGGACGCAAGACCGGCAATTCATCGGGACGATCGATCCGGCGCCGCTAGTCGGTCTCAACGTTGCGATCTCTCCATCCGGAATCAATGCCCCGATCGACGTGGACACGCAGCGGGCGCGCACTCAATTCTTCTACCAGAACTATTACGAGTACAACGATATCCTGAGCTGGCAGAAGAGCTCGCACCAAATCCAGGCGGGCGCCACCATCCGCCAGATCTCGTCCGCGGAGTTCCGCAACGACAAGGTGGTCGGCAGTCTCACCACTCCAGTCGCAAGCATTGCCGCCGGCCAGTTTAATATCATCCCCGCTTCGCAGCGGCCCACTTTCCTGGCATCCTCCGACGTCGGCCGCTACAACGGGCTTTATTCGACCTTACTTGGTCTCGTGGATAACGTTGCCGTGTTGGGGATTCGCGACAGCAAGCTGCAACCCCTGCCGCCCGGTACCGGCCTGCACACCAATGTGTCCCTGCGCACCTATGAGTTCTTTGGGCAGGATTCCTGGAAATTGAGTCCTTCCTTCACCGTGTCGTATGGGTTGTCCTATCAGTGGCAGACGCCGCCGGTGGAAAGGGACGGTCATCAGACGCTCGCGGTCTATGCGGGCACCAAGACGCCCATTCAGGTCCCGGATTACCTGGCGCAGAAGAGGGCGGCCGCGGAAGCGGGAACTATCTTCAACCCCGATATTGCCTACTATCCGGTAGGCGATCTGGGGCGCGACACGACGTTTAACATCGATCGGACCAACTTCTCGCCGCGCGTATCGGCGGCCTGGAATCCCCATTATGCCGGCGGCCTGCTTGGAACAATGTTGGGCGATGGAAAGACGGTGATCCGGGGCGGCTACGGCTACATCTTCGACCGGGCTAATATTGTTACCACCGCAGCCGTACCCGCCCTGGGCGTCGGCTTCGGACAGACCATCACGCTGCAAGCCCCCAAGAACGCCGCCGGCCAACCATTCCGGGTGGGCGTGGATGGCCCTATTCCGGTTCCATCGATCGCGGCCTCCACGTCTCCCGTGATCCCCAGCAAGCCTTTCGGGGAATTGCTGTCGTTTGCCGTGGATCCCGGGCTGCGCATTCCCCACAATCATGTCATCGACTTCAGCGTCCAGCGCGAGTTGCCCTGGAAGATGGTGTTGGAAGCCTCTTACGTGGGGCGCTTCGCGCGAAATCTCTTCGAGAATAGCAACCTCAACAGCGTGCCCTATTTTTTCAAAGATCCAAAATCCGGCCAGACTTTCGCCCAAGCCTTCGATGCGGTCGCTCATCAACTGCGGGCCGGGGTGGCGCCGGGCGCGGTGACGCCGTAGCCCTGGTTTGAGAACCAGGCATCCGGGACGCGAAGCCTGGCCGCCACTCAAACTTCCGCTTTTATCAATGGCAACGTGAATGATCTGGTGCAGATCGGAATCGACGCGGCGAGCCCACATCCATTCGATAACACGCAGGTTCTCGAGCTGTTTTATCAAAGCAGCATAGGACGGTCAAATTACAATGCGGGCCTACTGACACTCACCAAACGCAACGCCGCCGGTCTGACTTTCAGCCTCAACTACACCTACTCGAAATCGCTCGATCAGACCAGCCTTAACCAGAACGGACTGGCCGATTTGGTCAGCAGCTTTTTCCCGAACCTGGATTACGGCCCGTCCGATTTCGACCGGCGCCATATTTTCTCTGGCTACGGCGTGTACGAGTTGCCCTTCGGACGGGGCAAGCGATTCCTCAACAGTAGCGGCTTTGTAGACCGGATTGCGGGCGGCTGGTTTCTAAGCGGCATTTATGTCGTCCGTAGCGGAGTTCCTTTAACCGTGAGCGAGGGCGGTCAGGTGTTCGGCGGCTCTGACGTGCTGACCACCAACGTGGGCGCCATTCCCACGCAAGCCCCCAACTTCGGGAACGATATCCATACTGGGGTAACCGGCTCCAACAAAGTTGGGGTGAGCGGCAATCCAACGACCGGCGGGACCGGCCTGAACCTGTTTGCCGATCCAGCCGCGGTGCTTGGCAACTTCCGCCCGATTGACCTGGCCAGCGACACGCGCGACGGACGAGGGGTCTTGCGAGGCCTGCCGTTCTGGAATCTGGATGTCGGCGTCGGAAAAGCCACGAGGATCACCGAGAGGGTGCGGCTCCAATTCAGCATGGATTTTATCAACGTCTTCAATCACGTGGTATTCAACAATCCATCATCGCTGTCCTTGCAGAATCCAGCCGCTTTCGGGGTGCTGACCACGCAGAACAACAATCCCCGGCAGCTCCAGGCCGGGTTGCGCCTGGAATTCTAAGTGCGGAGCGGGAGGTAAACTGAAATTTGGACCCCAACCTCACGACCGCGATCGTCAGCGCCAGCGCAACTGCCCTGGTCGCCATCGTCGCTCTACTGCAGAATAGCAAGCGATTCGAAGACATCAACCAGCGATTCGAAGACATCAACAAACGGATCGACGACATGGGCAAGCGCATCGCTCGCATCGAAACACGACTCGATACGATTCAATCCGATCTGAAAGAGTTCTTCCGCATGTTCGCCGAAATGGACAAGCGCGTCCAACGTCTTGAAGACCGGCAGTGATCAAACCAGGGCTTGCCTTAGTATTGTGTTGCCTCCCGGCGTTGGCAGTCCACATCGAATTTCAACAAACCAAACTGAAGAACGGGCTCCAGGCGATCACGGTAGAAGACCACCATGCCCCGGTGGTTTCGCTCGTTCTCACCTATAAAACCGGTTCCAGCAACGAGCGCCCGGGCCGCACCGGATTCGCCCATTTCTTCGAGCATCTGATGTTTCAAGGATCGGCCAATGTTCCGCCGGGCGAGTTCTATAAGCTGGTATTCAACAATGGCGGCAGCATGAATGGGACCACCAGCGCGGACCGCACGATTTATTTTGAAACCATGCCGTCCAATCAACTTGATGTAGCGCTGTTCCTCGAGTCGGACCGAATGCGGGGCCTGACGATCACGCCGGAGAAGCTATTGAAGGAGCGCAACGTGGTGCAGGAAGAGCGCCGCTCCGGCATCGATAATCAGCCGTATGGCAAGAGCCGGGAAGCGCTGAACCACCTGTTGTACGACAATTACGCTTACAAACATCAGGGCATCGGCTCCATGGAAGACCTGAACGCCGCGACCGTGGACGATGTGCAGCAGTTTTTCAAAATCTACTATGCGCCCAACAACGCGGTGCTGACGCTGGTGGGCGATTTCAAGACCGTTGAGGCATTGGGCAAGATACGGAAGTACTTCGAAGACATTTCCGCCCAGCCTGCGCCAGCGGCTCTGGATCTGAGCGAGCCGCCACAGAAGGAGGAGCGGCCGGAGACGGTAAACGACCGGTTGGCGCAATTGGCGGAAGTGAGCATCGCTTTCAAGGCCGTCCCTGGGAACACGCCGGATTATTATGCGCTGGAGGTTGCTTCGGCCGCGCTCGACAACGGCGAAAGCTCCCGCCTGTATCAACGCCTGATCAAGCAGAACGAATCGGCGGCGAGCGTCACGGGCCGCATGGATGAAAGGCGCGGACCGGGAGCGCTCTACATCACTGCCCGACTACGGCCGGGCAAGGCAACCGGCGATGCCGAGACCGCGATCTATGATGAAATCGCGCGGCTCCAGAAAGAGGAAGTAACCGATGGGGAGCTACAGAAGGCCAAGAACTCCATTTCGCTCGCTTTCCTCAGCAGTCTGCAACGCTCGCTCTTGCGGGCCATTCTTGCCGGGCAATACGCGATGTTCTATAACGACCCGGACCTGATCAATACGCGTTTGAGCAAGATCTCAGCCGTGACTAAGGCGGATGTACGGCGGGTTGCGAACGCTTATTTGATGCCGGCCAATCGGACGGTGGTAATCACTGTGCCCCGTAGCACAGGCTTTCGAGCCTGTGTGGTTCGTCAGCGCAGGTCGCCAAAGTGCCATACAGCCAAGAATGGCTGTGCTACTCAGAGAAATGCGGGTTAGAGTAATTTTTCTCATCTTCGTTTTTTGCGCCCAGGGCTTCGCGATGGACGTTCAACAGATCAAATTGAAGAACGGGCTGGAAGTGATCACGGTTGAGGACCATCACGCCCCAGTGATCTCGCTCTGAGTTACAAGGTGGGGTCGAGCAGCGAGCGGCCGGGCCGCAGCGGATTCGCCCATTTTTTCGAGCACCTGATGTTCCAGGGATCGGCCAATGTTCCGGCGGGCCAATTTCTCAAGCTTGTTTCCGGCAACGGCGGGAGAATGGACGCGACCACTGGCGTGGATCGGACGGTGTATTACGAAATCATGCCGGCCAATCAATTGGAACTCTCGCTGTTTCTCGAGTCCGACCGAATGCGCGGGATCTCGATCACGCCGGAGAATCTTCAAAAAGAGCGCAACGTGGTCCAAGAGGAGCGCCGGATGCGAATCGATAATCAGGCTTATGGCAAGAGCCGCGAAGTTCTGAATGGGCTCCTCTACGACAACTTCCCCTACAAACATGAGGGCAGCGGATCCATGGAGGACTTGAATGCCGCAAGCGTCGAGGATGTGCAAGCGTTCTTCAAAACCAACTATGCGCCGAACAATTGCGTATTGGTCCTGGTAGGAGATTTCAAGACCGCCGAGGCGCGGTCTAAAATCAAAAACTACTTCGAGCGAATTCCCGCGCAGCCCGCCCCGCCGGCGCTGGACTTGAGCGAGCCAGAACAAAAGCAGGCAAGGCGCGAAACGGTGAGTGATCCGCTGGCGCAATTGCCGCAGGTCAGTATCGCTTTCAAAACCGTTCCGGGAAACACGCCAGATTCCTATGCATTGGAAGTCGCTGCCGCTATACTCCAAGGCGGGGGAGAGCTCGCGTTTATTCCAGCGCTTAGTCAAACAGGACCAGGTTGCCACCAGCGTGACCGGAGGCACCGATGAACGGCGCGGGCCGGGGGCGCTTTACATCATCGCCAAGCTGCGGCCCGGCAAGACAACTGGCGATGCGGAGCCGGCCATCTATGATGAAATTTCGCGGCTCCAAACAGGACCCATCGCCGATTGGGAGCTGGAGAAAGCCAGGAATTCGCTCTCTCTTGGCTTTCTCGGCAGAATGCAGTCGTCGCTGGTACGCGCCATTTCGATGGGCGAGTACGCGGCGTTCTATAACGATCCCGGCCTGATTAATACGCGTCTCGACAAGATCTCGGCGGTGACCACAGCGGACGTGCGGCGCGTCGCGAATCAGTATATGAAGCCAACCAATCGGACGGTGGTGATTACTGTGCCTGGGCAGGCGAAAGCGCCTGCCCCACTCAACTAACAAATGAAAATTCTTCTCACGATCCTACTGGCGGCAGGCCTCGCTTCCGCGGCCACCACCAAGCCTCCGGTCAATGCGGAAGTGCTAAAAGTAAAGCTCCCCCACGCAAAAGAGGCGGTGCTCGCTAACGGACTTCGCCTCCTGGTTCTCGAAGGCTACAACCAGCTTCCCGTATTCACGCTGCAGATCGTCATCCTGAGTGGAGGCCTGTCCGATCCTCCGGAACACCGCGGGATCGCGAATTTCACGGCCGCGATGCTGAAAGAGGGTACCGCCACCCGGAGCAGCCGCGAACTCGCCGACCAGTTAGCCACATTGGGCGTAACGCTGAATGCGGATTCCGGCCTGTCTACTTTTACCACCAACATAACGGCCACTGGCTTATCCAAAAACCTGGATCCCGCGCTTGCGATCATCGCGGACGTGGTGCGCCACGCGAGTTTCCCGGCGGATGAGTTCGACAAGTACAAGAGCCGGACCGTTTCTCAACTGCAGCTTCAGCATTCTAATCCGGAGTTCCTGGCGCAAGAACGCCTGAGCAGGGCCATTTAGCCTGAATTCCGAAGTTGAGCAACCGGTCGCTTTTTAGTCGGTGATAGGGCATTCTGGCGGCATCAGGTGACCGGTGCCGGGGTCAACTTCGGCGTGATTGGGAAAACCCATGTGAGAACGCTGGA